>DATCPJ010000155.1:0-11638 GCA_036570145.1 Candidatus Dormiibacterota bacterium | reverse complement strand
GTCGCAGACCCCCGCTATCCTCACCCTGGGGCGTGCCCCCTGCAACGGCCAGAGTGGAGCATCACTGACGGTCCAGGGCGGCAACGGATTGGACGTCACCGTGGTTGGCAGCGTCTACTCCGACGGTGGCATCACGGTCGGAAATGGTGGCATTGTCAACGTCAAGGGCAACGTCTACGAGAATTGCGGTGTCACCCCTGTCGGCGGCGTCAGCAATCCCGGCTACGGCGAGTTCTCCCCTGTCGGTCCGATCGCCGTCAACTACATCGGCGGCGCCGGCCTGCCGGTCTACCCGAACTACAGCTCGCCGCAATCCTGGCCGGGTGCCAATGGCAACGTCGACGTCTTTCCTGGGATCTATGCCAGCGACCCGAACCTGACGGGCGGCAACCCGTGTTACTTCGACCATCCCGGCATCTACACCTTTGCCGCCGGCTACACCGACAACAAGGGCCTCACCAGCAACGAGCTGCGGCCGCCCGACGAGGCGGTCTACAACAACAACACCATCCACGCCGGGACTCTCTCCGGTGGAAATCCGCCGGGGCCCGCCGATGGCAATTACCTGCAGTTCTGGCGGAACGGCAGCCAGACCTGTGACGGCACGTTCGCCGCCACCTCCGTGATCAGCAGCGGAGGAGGATCGCACCCGCTTACTCCGGGTGGCTCATGGGGGGTGGTGCTGACGACCGCGCGCCAGGACGTCTACTACCCGGACAATGTGACCGCCGTCAATTACCCGCGCGAGAGCAGCCCCTCGATGTGCCGGACGGTCTCGGTCAACGGTTCGAACTCGGGATTCCAGGTTGCCGTCAGCAACGTGCCGGGAGCCCAGTGGTACAACGTCTACGTTTCGCCGAGCGGCTGCGGCGGGCCCTTCGGCTACGCCGGATCGGTCTGCAACGGCACCGGTGGGCCTAGCTGCACCCAGACCGTGACGATGAGCAACTCCAGGCTGACGTGCCCCAACCTACCGACCTGGTCCGGTACGACGCCAATCGCCGCCGGCGCGTACCAGAACAACAGCAGCTTCAGCGGCTCGAACGGGAGCTGCACCCTCGGCTTCGCTGTGTCGCCGGACTACGACAGCGTCGCGCTCTCGGGATTCAACGTCACCGGCGCCGCTTGCGCGACGATCCCGACGCCGGCCAACCCGAGCGGCACCAACTGCCGTCCCCCAGATCCGGAACTGTGTCCGACGACGATCTTCGGCTGCTCGACAGCCGTGCCCAACAGCGTCCCCGCGCAAAACGCACCGGCGACGGGCGATCGCGCCAACGAGAACGAATGCGCGGACACCGGCGGTTCGTTGACAACCTGCCCAGGACGGGTCACCCCAGGTGCCGTCCAGTACTACTTCACGACCGCCGGCAGCTCATGTCTCAATGAAGGCGGCGGCGGAGGGACCTGGGTCTTCGGCGGCCAGCAGTACAACTGGATCGCCGTCTACTCGGCCAACGCCACCTGCGGCGGGGCCAACGCGAACAAGATCGTGGGCGGGTCGGCCACCAGCTACGTCGGTGCGCTTTATTTTCCGACGACCTCCATCACTCTCTCCGGGGGCGGCCAGACAGCCATCGCCAACCAGGTGATCGCCTTGAATGTCACCATCGACGGTTCGTCGGGTGTGACTGTTAACTACAATCCGAAATACGTTCCAGCCCCGCCTTCCGGCCGCCTGATCGTCTGAGTCGATCGGCCTCAAGGGCAACCCAACCCACCTTCTGGTGAGCCGGCAAGCCGGACCGTAGACTGAGTTCTTCCTTGAAGATCCTGGTCACCGGCGGAGCGGGCTTCATAGCGTCGCACCTGGTGGACGCGCTGGTCGACCGGGGTGACGACGTGCTCATCGTCGACGACCTCTCGACCGGCGACCGGCGGAACCTCAACGGGGAAGCGCGATTCTTCGAGCTCGACATCCGCAGCCCCGCCGCGGCCGAGCTGATCCGCGCCGAGCGGCCGCAGGCGATCTCCCACCACGCCGCCCAGATGAGCGTCAGTCGATCGGTGACCGACCCGGTCTTCGATGCCGACGTCAACGTGATGGGCTCGCTCAACGTCACGCTGGCGGCGATCGAGACCGGCAGCCGGTTCGTCTTCGCCTCCACCGGCGGCGCCCTCTACGGCGACGCCGACGTCATACCGACGCCGGAGACGGCGCCGGCCTGGCCGGTGTCGCCCTACGGCATCTCGAAGCTGTCCTTCGAGCACTACCTTTACGGCTTCCACCGGACCCGCGGCCTGAGCTACACCGCCCTGCGCTACGCGAACGTGTATGGACCGCGCCAGAACCCGCACGGCGAGGCGGGGGTCGTCGCCATCTTCTGCGAGGGCCTGCTCGGCAAGCGGGACTTCAAGATCAACGGCGCCGGCACCGACACCCGCGACTACGTCCACGTCGACGATGTCGTCCGGGCCAACCTGCTGGCGCTCGACTCGACCGCCTGCGACCACTTCAACGTCGGGACCGGCCGCCAGGCCGACACCAACACCATCTACCGGCTCATCGCCGAGCGGATGGGTAAACCCCTGGACGCCGAGCACGGGCCCGACCGGCCGGGCGACCTCAAGGCTTCCGCGCTCGACAGCGCGAAGATCAGCCTCGCCCTGGGCTGGAAACCGCGCGTCTCACTGGAGGACGGCGTTGCCGGGACCGTCGACTGGTTTCTCGCTCAGGAGCGGAGCCAGGCCGGCACGAACCGGTAGGCCCCGAGCGACGGCCACCCCCCTTCGACGAAGATCAGCTCCGCGTTGATGAGCACGGCCAGGTAGTAGAGCCAGCGCAGGCCGAGGTCGTTGGTTTCGAAGGCGACCACCAGCGCCAGGTTGAGAGCGAGCAGCAGGCCCAGGGCGGCGGCCTTGCGGGTCGCGAGGCCGAGCACCAGGAACACTCCCACAACCGTCTCCGCGACGGCCTCGGCGATCGCGAAGATGAACCAGTTGGGCGCGACCACGACGGCCAGCAGCTCATGCAGCCCGGGTATCGGGTTGAAGGCGGCCGCGTCCTGGATCAGCGGCCGCATCCAGCCGACGTCGCCCCATTTCTGGCTGGCGAAGTAGAGCCAGAAGATCCCGACCACGATCCGGAACACGCCCCGCCAGAGCTCAGGCAGGCGCACGCCGGGACACCCTGAACGCGGCCGCCAGGAGGATCAGCAGTGGCACCCCGTAATTGAACTCTGCCCAGAGCAGGAAGGGAGCGCCGCCGACGGTCGCGTCGAGCAGGACGTCGAGGGGTTCGATAACGGCATAGAAGCCCAGGATGACGAGGTTGGCGACGAGCGCCGCCCGAGCGACCGGCTCGCGAACCGCGAACGCCAGGACGACGAGGAGAAGGGCCGCGAGGGCCGGTCCGGCGAAGTTGAAGAGAAGGTGCGGGCCGAAGGCCAGCGGCGCGGCGGGCTGGGCGTGGAAGGAGTCGACCGTGATCGGAAGGAAGGTGAACCGCCAGCCGTGCACGATCAGCGTGCCCGAGGTGCCGATCGCGTAGAGCGCGACGAGGTGCATCACCTCGTGGGTGGCGAGGGCGATCACGTAGACGGCGAGCCCGAGCACGAACGCCCCTGCGGCGACCGCACCGCGCCTCAGCGCATGGCCTTCAGCACGGGGTCGGTCGCCGCCTCGAAGGCGGCCGCGACCGGCTTCATCCGCATCCGGCGGAGGCGATGCTGGACCGCCCCCTTGAGGATCGCGAAGCGCAGCTTGCGCTCGCTGAACTCGGAGTTGAAGAGCAGCCGGTTGTGCCTTATGTAGTGCCATTCGCCCTCCTGGCGGCGCTCCTTGACGCGCCCGTGGAACTTGGTGCCCGGCAGCGGGTAAGCGATCGTGTAGCTGACATAGTCGAGCGGCAGGTGGGAGGAGAAGCGGATCGTCCGGGCGAGGCTCTCCTGGGTCTCGCCGAGGTAGCCGACCATGAAGAAGCCGGCCGCCTTGATCCCCGCCCGGACGCAGGCCTCGACCGCGGTTCGCGACTGCTCGGGCGTGATCCCCTTCTGCATCTGCTTGAGAACACCCTCGTCGCCCGACTCGATGCCGAAGAAGATCCGCTTGCAGCCGGCCCGCTTCATCTGCGCGAAGAGCTCCTGGTCGACGTGCGTCACCCGGGAGAGGCATTCCCAGGTCAGCGGGAGGTTGGCCGCCTCGATGTCCCGGCAGAGCTCCATCGTCCGGTGATAGTTGAGCGTGAAGAGGTCGTCGGACATCCAGATGTGGTCGTAGCCGAGCGCGGCGATCTCCCGCATCTCGGCGATCACCGACTCGGACGAGCGCGCCCGGAAGAGGTCGCCGAAAACCGGCTTGTGGCAGAACTCGCAGCGGAACGGACAGCCGCGGCTCGCCATCAACGGGGTGGTGGCGTCCTTCCAGTGGCGCCGCCAGTAGGCGATGTACTCGGCGTTCGGCAGGTCGGCCCGGTAGGGCGGCGCGAGCACGCTCATGTCCTTGCTTCGAGCCCGCGGCTCGGTCTTGACGACCTCGCCCGAGGCAGTCTTGAAGGCGAGCCCCTTGATCTCCTCCCAGCGCCGGTCGTCGAGGTGACGCATGATCTCGACAATCGTCTCCTCCCCCTCCCCGACGCCGACCAGGTCGAAGTCGTCGAGGAAGGGCTCCTGCTCGCCGCTCGGGTAGGGGCCGCCAACCACCAGCAGAGCTTTGCCTTTCAAGTCCTTCGCGAGGGAGAACGCCTCGTCCTGCATGGTGACCATGCAGTAGATGCCGATCACCGCCGGCTTGAGCCTCTCCACCTCCGCCAGAACCTCACGCCGCTCGAGGAAGGTGTGGTCGAGCTGGCGCACCGTGTAGCCGGCGGCGCGCAGCGCGGAGCTCAGGTAGGCGAGCCCGAGCGAGGGCATGATCCAGTGCCTCCCCTTCCGGGGAGCCCGCTGCGGGTAGATGAGAACGACGTCGACCTGTTCCATTCGATTCACCTCGCTTTGCTCACCGTCAGCTGGTAGTCGACTCCCGTGAAGCCGGGTCCGAAGACGTACTCGATGCCGCTGAAGTCGATGTCGGGGCTCCGGGTCTCCCGTGCGGCGTACATTCCGATCGCCGTTGGCGGACGGGGCAGAGACCACTCGAGCCCGACGGAACCGGACCGGTAGCGCCCCCAATCCCCTTCCACCGGCCGCCAGGGGCCGATCGCGCTCCCGTTCCGGGTCTGGGTCGGGTCGGCGAAGTCGTCGAAGCGGCTCGACTCCTCGTTGAGGACGACCACCTGCTCGAAGCCCGGGTCAAGGCCAGGTGCTTTCACGCTGATGTCAACGGTTCCCTGGCCGACCCGGTAGGTGACCTCGACCTGGCCGCGGGTGGCGACGGCGAGGAAGCTTCGGTCACTGTCCACGCCGAGGCGGTCGAGCTCGAAGGTCTTGACCCAGCCGGGTTGTTCGGGCGTCGAGATGTCGACGACGGTCGCCGAGCCGCCGAAGTAATCGCCGTCCGGATAGCGGACGAGGGGCACCCCGAAGCCCATCCCCTCGCCCGCCAGCAGGCCGTTGGCCGTCTCCAGGACAAGGCCCTTTGCCAGGCCCGCCGTCTTGCCCACGCGCGGCTGCTCGGCCGGGCCGATCTCGGCCAGCGCCGAGTCGGTGACCCAGGCGCAGAAGCGCTCGGGCTGGAGCGAGTAGGCGAAGGCGCGCTTGCCGCCGGGAACCGTATATGCCGCCTCGCTGCCGAGGGGGCGGAAGGGGGCGACCGGCGCGCCTCGGACCAACTCCGGAAAAACCGCCGTCAGCCGGTAGTAGCCGATGTCCTCGGTGACGACCGCGCCGACCATCCGCTGCTGAAGCCAGCCCGTCGCGGCGAGCTGCCCGGCAGGAAGATCGCGGGAACCGAAGATGCGATCCGGCTGCTTGCCGCTGTAGATCCCGGCGAAGACCAGGGCCGTGACGACGCCCAGGTAGAGGAGGCCGGGGAGGATGATCAGCCGCAGCTTCGCCGCGGTGCCCCCGGCCAGGTAGGTCCGGATCCCGAGCGGCGCCAGGACGACAAGGGGAAGGCTGGCAAGCAGAAAGTAGCCGAGGAAGCTCAGCGCACGCCCGGCCGGGTCGGGGTTGAGGTCGCCACGTGCCACCGCCGAGCCCACCTCCTGGGCCGCCCGCGCGACCGAGTGCGACGCCTGGCCGGCGGTCAGCTGGAGGACCAGCAGCACCGCGACAGCGGGCATCGCCCACGCCAGCCGCTGCGCGACCGCCGGACGGCGGCGGGAGAGCAGGGCACCCCCGGCGAGCACGGCGACCGCGCAGAAGAGCCAGAGCCAGGCCTTCGTACCGGTGAGGCAGCCGATCACCGCCCAGGAGGCGGCGAGGGCATGGCGCCGCGCCAGCAGCGATGCCGCGCTGGCGGTGAGGGCGAGGAGGAGGAGCGGCTCGGCGACCGCCGAGGTGGCAGTCAGCAAGAAGATCGGGTTCAGGGCCAGCAGCAGCACCGCCAGGGCTCCCTGCCGGGGTGTTGGCGCCAGCTTCCTGACAATGGCGAGAGTGGCAAGGGCGAGGCCGACGTTGGCGAGCTTGAGGGCTCCCATCTGGTGCCAGCCGGCGACCCGGAGCACCGCCGCCGCGAAGAAGGTGTAGGCGGGCAGCCAGGTGTCCTGCATCCCGAACAGCGGATCGGCGAGGTGCCCTGTCTGGACCAGGTTGGCGGCGAGCAGCCAGTGCTGGAAGGAATCCTCGAAGGGATCCGGCCACTGCGCCAACGCAATCAGCAGCGCGGCCGGCGCGGCGAGCAGGAGCAGCAGCGGCCCCCTTGCCCGGATGCTGGCCAGTGCGTCGCGGCCCAGCCTGCGCACCGTCAGAACCTCGAGCGCCTGGATCGCGCTGTATAGGGAGAGATAGAGGAAGCCGAACGAGAAGAGCAGCGAGTAGAAGGCGATCAGCCACTCCCGCTGGACGACAGCCGCGATGCAGAGGGCGAGCGCGCACGTGCCGAGGAGGAGCTCGGCCAACGCGGCCGGGTCGCTCGCTCGAACATAGGCATGATCCCGCCACTCCTCGTCCCTGGCCTCGATCCGGAACTTTGGCGTGCGTTTGAAGACGCCGCCGCGGCGGAAAGCCCGGGCGAGGGCCGCGACGACCGTCGCCGAGGTGCCCGCGCCGACGAACGACCACGCGAGAATCCCGGGCAGCCGGAGCGCCCACCTGCCCCCGGCGCGCCGCTGCGCGATCGCGAAGCCGAGCGTCGGCGCCAGGCTCAGCAGGTTGACCAGGATCGGCACCCGGATCGCTCCGAAGAGTGGGTCGTGCTCAGCCTTGGCCAGCAGCAGAAGGGGATAGCACGCGAGCTGCAGCAGCATCAGCGCCGGGGCCAGGTAGGCGAGCAGGTGCATCGTCGCCTGGAACTTGTGGGACGCCGGCCGGCCGCTGCGGAGGACCGAGGGAAGGAGCTTGATCGCGGTCTGGAAGCTGCCCGTCGCCCAGCGCGATTGCTGGCCGCGGTAGGCGTTCACCGCGACCGGTAGCTCCTGGGGAACGGCGAGGCCTTCCAGGAACACCGCTCGCCAACCGGCGAGCTGGGCGCGGTAGCTCAGGTCGAGGTCCTCGGTCAGGGTGTCGGCAGACCAGCCGCCCGCCGCCTCGATGGCGGCCCGCCGCCAGAGCCCGGCCGTCCCCGTGAAGTTGGTCAGGTAGCCCGCGCTCGGCCGGACCGACTGCTCGACCCAGAAATGGAAGTCGACCATCAGCGACTGGAGCCGGGTGAAGATCGAGTAGTCCCGGTTCAGGTGTGTCCAACGAGCCTGGACGAAGCCGACCCGGGGGCCGGAAAGGGCGCCCGCCGAGCGGCGCAGGAAGTCCGGCGCGGGCAGGAAGTCGGCATCGAAGATGGCTATCAGCTCGGCGTCGGTCGCCGCCAGCCCGGCGGCGAGGGCGCCGGCTTTGTAACCGGTGCGGACGGCGCGGCGGAGCTGGGAGATGGAGACCCCGCGGGCGCGCCAGTGGGCGACCCGGGCGGCGACGATGGCGACCGTCTCGTCGTCCGAGTCGTCGAGGACCTGCACCTCGATCCGGTCCCGCGGCCAGTCGAGCCTGGCTGCCGCGTCGATCACCCGCGCGGCCACGTAGCGCTCGTTGTAGATCGGGAGCTGGACGGCGACCCTCGGCTCATCGGAGAGGAGCGGCTCTGGCGCCACCGGCCGCGGGAGCCGGGCCGCCCGGACGCTGAGGTAGATCAGATTGGTGCCGTAGGCGAACAGGAAGCAGCTCGAGATCGCGATCAGGACGACCGCCGCGAGGGTCACGCGCAAGCCCTCACTTCAGTCGTCGAACAGAGCGTAGGGCCGCATCGTGGAGCGGACGAAGGCCACCCGGGCGATGGCTTCCGGCCGGTGCCGCCGCGTCCACTGCAGGTACTTCCAGGCGGCTCTTCCGAAGCCCTTCGCCGGGCGGTCGAGGAAGGCCGGGAAAAGGGCGCCGGGCAGCCGGCAGCGGACCTCCGCACCGCTCGCGACGACGGACTCGCGGAGCTGTGGGAACTGCTCCGCGATCGCCTGGTTGGCGGCGACGACGGTGGCCAGGAAGGAGCCGCCGACGACGGTTCGGGAGGCGAGCATCTCGTAGGCCATGTCCTCGTCCTGACGGGCCAGCGGGAAGCATTGGGAGCGCTCGAGGACCAGGTTCGCCGTCATCACGCGGGGTGCGATCGGCCGCGCGGAATGGGCGTCGACAGGCTTGCCTCGATGGCGCAGCGCGTGGGCGACCCCGAGCAGGTTCAGCACGACGTAGGCGAGGTGGCGGTGGCCGTCCTCGACGACCAGGTTGAGGTCGACGTCATCCGATTCCCGGAAGCCGCCGCTGGCAAGAGAGCCGGCGATCGAAACGCTGATCACGAAGGGGAACCAGGCGCCAAGGGCACGGCCGAAGGCCTCCGCCTCGACCAGGTAGCCGGGCGCGGCCGAGTGGTGGGCCGCCTGTCGGAGCCGGATCGCGTCAGCTCGCTCCCGGCCGGTGCGGCTGACGACGAGGCCCGACTCGACCAGGAGGTCGCCGTCGAGCGCCGCCAGCAGCCGGTCGGGTGAGACGGGGCCACCCACGCAGACCGTCGCCAGCCGTGCCGGGGAAAGCGCGTAGCCGCGCCGCTCGAGCAGCGCCACGGTGCGCCGGACGCGGTCCGCCAGCCCGGTCGGAACGGCCCTGGTCGGGAAGGAGGTGACTGCCGTGGCCAAAGGCTTCAGGCAGGAGATACGGCGCCTGGTTACGCCCGGCGGCTGGTGATCACGACCAGCCCTGGCTGGGATCCTCGACAGGCCGGCGGCCCGAACCGGGCAGCGGCTGGACGTCGTAGCCGTGCGGCCGGAGAGCTTCGCGGAGCCACTGCAGCGCCATCGACTCGGTGTTCGCCCAGACTTCCGGGTCGGCGCCGCTCATGCCGCTGTCGATCACGATCCGGCCCGCGATCCGGAGCAGGTGCCGAGCCAGCGGTGCGGCCTCGGGGACTGAGAAATCGAGGTCCTCCAGGGCGCGAGTGATCGCGAAGCAGGCCATGTTCAGGTTCTCCGCCTCGGCGGGTCGGGTGATCTCGAAACTGGCTTCGGTCATGTCGCTAGGAATGTACGTCACTGAGTGGCGCGGCTCGGGACACTAGAGTTTTCGGGCATGGCAATCGCCGCCCATCCCGAGCTTGAGGAGGACCTCGCACGGGTCTGTCAGGAGCTCGCCGGCCGCTGCCAGTACCTCGAGATCCGCGTCGAGGAGTCGGCCTCGACCGACTTCTCCTTTCAGGGCGCCGACCTCGAGAGCCTCAACCAGCGCCAGGAACGCGGCGGCGACGTACGGGCTCTGGTCGACGGCGCCTGGGGCTTCACGAGCTTCAACCGCCTCGAGGACGTCGGCGAGATGGCCCTTTCGGCCATCGCGCAGGCCGGGCTCGTCGGTGGCGGCCCGGTCACCCTGGCGCCGGTTCCGCCCGTTGTCGACCGGGTGCCCGCCGCCCTCGTCGTCGACCCGGCGCAGCTGTCGCTCGACAGCAAGGTCGAGCGCCTGCGGGCGATGAACGCGATCGTCCTCGGTTATGGGGCACCGATCACAACCTCCAGCTCCTACTACGTGGATCGCCGCGCCCGGATCTGGCTTGCGACGACCGATGGAACCGCCCTTTACCAGGAGCGGGTCGACGTCCAGGCCGGGGTGGTGGCCATCGCGGCGGCCGGCGGGCGCGTCCAGCGCCGCTCCTTCACCACCGGTTCGAGCGACGACGCCTCCCTTCCCGCACTGACCGAGGAGACGGTGCTGCGGACGTGCCTCCAGTGCGACGGCCTGACCCGAGCGCCCAAGCCGAAGGCGGGGGAGTACACAGTCGTCATCGACCCCCGCCTGGCGGGCGTCTTCGCCCACGAGGCGGTGGGGCACCTGAGCGAGTCCGACCACGTCCACGAGAACCCGCGGATGCGAGAGGTGATGACGCTCGGGGCAGAGCTCGGGGTGCCCGAGCTGGACATCTACGACACCGGCCTGGTGGCCGGGTCCCGCGGCGCCCTCCGCTACGACGAGGAGGGTGTCCCCGCCGGCCGGGCGGACCTGGTCCGGGGCGGCCGGCTGGTCGGCCGGCTCCACTCCCGCGAGACGGCGGGCGCGATGGGCGAGGCGCCGACCGGCAATGCCCGCGCCATCAGCTACCGATTCCCCCCGATCGTGCGGATGCGGAGCACCTACATCGGGCCCGGAAGTGCCAGCCGGGCGGACGTCTTCAAGGGGATCAAGCGCGGCCTCTACTGCGTCGAGTCCCTGGGCGGCCAGACCAACATGGAGATGTTCACCTTCTCGGCCGGGTTGGCCTATCTGATCGAGGACGGCGAGCCGGGCGAGCTGCTCCGCGACGTCACCCTGACGGGGAACACCTTCAAGACCCTGAAGGACATCGAGGCGATCGAGGACACGATGACACCTGCGGAGTCCGGCGGCGGCTGCGGAAAGGCCGGCCAGGGTCCCTTGCCGGTCGGCTTCGGCGCCCCCCATCTGCGGATTCGCGAGGTGAGGATCGGTGGCGACTGAAGTCGGCTCGGACCTGGTCGAGCAAGCGGTCGAGCTGGCGACGCGATCGGGCGCCGACCAGGCGGAGGCCTTTTACGTCGAGTCGGTCAGCGATTCCGTCGACTACCAGAACAACCGGCTCGCGGGCATCGACAGCAGCACCAGCCGGGGCATCGGGATCCGGGTCATCACGGGCGGCCGGGTCGGCTTCTCCTCGACCTCCATCCTCGACCGGGTTGGCGACGCCGTCGTGGCGGCGCTCAGCACCGCCCGGCTGACCGAGCCGGAAAGGCATCCGTTCGAGCTTCCCGGGAACGGATCGATGGAGGCCGACATAAGCGATCCCGAGGTGGAGGCGATCTCCGTCGCCGAGCTGGTGGCGATGGGACGCACGGCGATCGAGCGGCTCCAGCCGCTGGCCGAGGGGATCCTCGCCGGGGCCGGGGCCGGCCGGGCGACCGCGACCATCCGGATCGGCAACAGCCGCGGCCTGCGGTCCAGCTGCCGGCGCTCGAGCTGGTCCTTCTACGCCCTCGCCCAGCGGGTGGAGGGAACCTCCGTCCTCTGGTGCCATGACGGGGGCGCCTCGATGCACCGCGATATCGATGTCGACGCAGCCATCGAGGGCGCCGCCGAGAAGCTGCGACGCTCGCTCAAGGAGGGCCGCCTTCCCAGCGGCCCGC
>DATCPJ010000154.1:0-22592 GCA_036570145.1 Candidatus Dormiibacterota bacterium | reverse complement strand
GTTGAGTGCCGTCGGGCGGCCGACGATCGGTTCCGGCTGGCGCCAGCCGAGGTCGACGCCGCCCTCCAACTCGCCGGCCGTGACCCGGATCCGTTCCCATTCCCCCGCGAGGAGCCGCTCGCCGGGGACCATCGGCGGTCGGAAGCCGGGCGGCAGCTCATGGTCGGCAGCCTCGGCTTCGGTCAGGGTCCTGGTCTCGCGCTCCAGCTCACGAATGTCGGCGAGCTGTCGCTCGGGCTCGAGGTCGATGACAAGGGCGTCCTTGGGCAGGTGGTCGAAGAGCGTCGGCAGCGAGGGCTCGAGATAGGCGGCATAGAACTCGACGCCGGGGAACGAGGAGCCGGCCTCCAGGCGCGCGAGGTCGTCCTCCCATTCGGCGCGAACATCGCCGCGCAGGTGTTCAAGCCCACCAGCCTCGCGGATCCGGGCGACGCCACGGGCCCCCCGCTGCGGACCGAGCACCAGCTCGCGCCCCGGCCGGACGGTCAAGCGGGGCACCGACATCACCGAGCGCTGGTTTCCGGGGTCGAACAGCCGCAGGCTCTCGATCTCATCCCCGAAGAACTCGGCCCGTACGGGTGCCCGGCCCGCGGCCGGAAAGATGTCCAGGATGCCGCCTCGAACCGAGAACTGGCCGGGCTCCTCGACCAGCGGCTCGCGGGTGTAGCCGAGGTCGATGAGCTGCGCCGACAGCCGGTTGAGATCCGCTCGGCCCCGTGGGGCGAGCTCGATGGCGGTCGAGGCCAGCACGTCGCGCGCGAGCGTCGGCCGCATCGCCGCCCTCCGCGACGACACGATCACGCTCGGCTCGCCGCCCGGCGCCAGGGCGGCAAGCGCCTCCAGGCGCCGGCCGACTGCCGCGTCGACCGCCGGTGGACGGTCGAGGAAGGAGATCGCGATCTCCGCGAAGAGGTAGCTTGTCGGCCGCCCCGCCAGCCAGGGACGGAGCTCGGCCAGGAAGCGATCCGGATGGCGGACAAGGACGAGCGTGGTGCGCCCGCTCTCCCGCGCACGCCGCGCCAGGGCGCCGGTAACGATCGGCCAGGCACCGTTTGGCAGCCGCGCGATCGATTCTCGCGGGCCCAACGCGGCGGGAAGGACACGCTCCCACAGGACGCTCACGGGATCTCCTCGCAGCCGAGCGAGCCGGCCCGGTTGTACTTGTCCATGGCGGCCTGGACACCCGAGCTCAAGGCAAGCTCGAGGGCGTCCACCACGCCCGACCGGATCTTGTCGAGCGACTCCGACTCGCGTTTGCCGAAGCGGCCGAGCACGTAGCGGACGCCGTCGCCGACGGGTCTCCCGATGCCGATCCGGAAACGAACGAACTCATGCGTCTTGAGTGAGCTCATCAGCGAGGCGACACCGTTGTGGCCGGCGGCTGAACCGCCCCGGCGGATCCGGAGGCGGCAGAGGGGGAGGTCGAGCTCGTCATAGACCGCCCAGACGGATTCCGGCGCCAGGCCGAGATCCTTGACCGCGGCGGCGACTGCCTGCCCGCTGAGATTCATGAAGGTCTGAGGCCAGCTCAGCCAGACACGTCGCTCGGGCGAAAGGTCGATGTGGCAGACGAGCGACTTCCAGCGCTTGCGGGTCATCGACACCCCAAGCCTGTCGCCGAGCAGCGCGACGCACTCGGCCCCGAGGTTGTGGCGCGTGCCGGAGTATTCAGCGCCCGGGTTGCCAAGACCGACGATCAGAAGGTTCTCCAACTCTTTGCTTCAGTGCTTCTCCGCTTCTCTTTTCTTGGATCAGGTTTGCAGGCGGCGGACAAATGGACGCGCGAAAGCCCGCGGCGGCGCCGCTGTACCGTCGGGTTTGCGGAGCCTAAAGCCTACCCGCGAGAGGACGGTTTCAATAGCCGGCCCGATCCGATCGCGACGCCGGATCGGTCGAGAGCATCCAGCGTGAGCCGGTTCATCTCCGACTCCTCCCGCACCGTCGCATGGTCCCAGCCGAGGATGTGGAGAAAGCCGTGGACCGCCAGCAGGGCCAGCTCGCTTTCTTCGGGGTGTCCGAACTCACGGGCCTGGCGGGTCACCGCCGGCCAGCTGATGACGATGTCTCCGAGGTAGGCGCCGGGTTCTCTCTCGCCGGATGGAAAGGAGAGCACGTCGGTTGCGTGGTCCTCGCCCAGGAAGCGGCGGTTGAGCCGCCGCAGCTCGCGGTCGCCGGAGATCTTGAGCGCCAGCTCCCAACCCTCGGCCGGGAGCCGAGCCGCGACTTCGGGAACGCCAGCCGCAGCCTGGATCACGGCGCGGATCTCAGCGGGGACGATGGGGGCCTTTACAGCCTTCACAACCGCGATCACTGGGCGGAATTGTGACCGAGGCCAGGGGTCGGTCACCGGCCTCGACTACCCTGACCCGGTGACCGGCCTGCTCCTCTTCCTCCATGCACGGCTGGCACTGGCGGCGATCCTGTTCGCGATCCTGCTGGGCGTGTGGGGCAGCTACCAGTACATCCGCCACAAGGCTGTCAGCGGTGGGTTCCGCTCCGCCTACCTGATGCTCTGCGGTCTGATCGCGGTGCAGGCGCTGCTCGGAGTCCTGAACCTGCTGGCGGGAAGCAGGCTGCACAACCCCCTCCACGTCGTCTACGGAATCTTCGCGGTCCTCTTCCTGCCCGGGCTCTACTTCTACTCCGCCTCGGGCCGATCGACGAAGGCCCGCGAGGCAGTCCTCCTTGCCGCCGCGTGCTGGATCGTGCTGGTCGCTCTCGGCCGAGGTTGGATGACCGGCCAATAGCGGCGCGGCGGCCTCTTCAGGCGGTCCGGAAGATGTACCCGACGCCGTACGTGGTCAAGGCGACGACGCTGCCCACCAGGGTCATCTCGAGGCCGGAGCGGACCGCATTCTTCCCGGTGAAGAAGCTGCGGGCGGCACCCATCAGGAAGAGGCAGGCGACACAGAGGACGGCGGTGATGAAGAGCGCGAGCAGCGGGCGAGTGCCGGCCACACCAGTACCCAGCAGGTAGCCGAGGACGGGGATCGCGCCTCCGAAGAGGGTGGCGATCCCGGCGACGACGGCTTCCCGGGTCGGGTTCTCGAACTGTCCGGCATCGAGGCCGAGCTCCTCCCTTGCCTGGGTCTCGAGCCAGATCTTCTTGTCCTTGGTGATCCGGGCGACGATCGTCTCAGCCTCGCTTTCGGTGAGCCCCTTGGCCCGATAGATGCCCTTCAGCTCCTCCCTCTCGAGCTCGGGCATCGCCTCGATCTCGGCGGCCTCCCGTGCGAGCTGGTCTTCATAGATCTCCCGCTGGGACTTCGTGGCGAGGTAGGCACCACCCGCCATCGAGACCGCGGAGGCGATCATCGCCGCGAGGCCACCGACCAGGACGACGTGAGCGTTCACCGTCGCACCGCCCACACCGGCAAGCACCCCGAGCGTTGCGGTCAGCCCGTCGTTCACGCCGTAGATGACGTTGCGGATGCTCTCGACGCCGCCCCCATGCCAGCTCTCGGCCGATCTCTCGGCGTCGCTGCCACGCGTGTGTGCCGACTCCTCTGGGATCAGCTCGCGGAGGATCGTCTTCGCAGCGTCGTCGTCGAGCTCGGTCATCTGGCCGAGATAGGTGCGCAGGATCTGGCCTTCCGCCACCCCGGCCATCGACATCACCGGACCTACCCCGACCACGCGCGCGAGGAGGGCGAGGGCGGTGGTGCCGGCATCCGGCCCCCGCTTGGGGAGCGCGATCCCTCGGCCCTCCAGGTAGCCCGCCCAGGCCTTCGCGTGACGGCGCTCATCCGACGCCATCCGCTCCAGCTGGCGTCGGGTGGTCGGATCGCGGGCGGCAAGTGCCAGCCGTCCGTAGAGCTCGGCCATACGGGCTTCACGCTCCCAGTTTCCGAGCAGGCTCGGCGCGGTCGTCGCGCTCAGGGGACGCTCACCGAGCGAGTCTGCCAGTACGCCCGCAGGCCCTCACGCCAGGACGGTAGCGCCTCCGCCCGGCTGGACGCCAGGCAGCCATTGAGCGGCCGTGTGGCGGAAGTTCCAGCCCGCATCGTCGCGACGAGATCGACCGGGACTTCGATGCCGGCCACCTTGAAGAGCTCGACCGCGAACTCGTGGTAGGAGCAGCAGCCCCCGGCAACCAGGTGCAGGATTCCCGTCATTCCCGAGGCCGCGGCCGCGATCGAAGCCTCGGCCAGGTGGCCCGTGAAGGTCGGGTTGAGCCGCTGGTCGCCGACCACCGAGAGCCGGTCGCCGGCCCTCGCCCGGGCCAGGAGCCGATCCGGCAGGCTGCCACCCTTGACCGCCGAGCCGCCGTGGCCGAACAGTCCCGCGCTGCGGACCACGAGCGCCGTCGGGAGCTCCTCCAGAACACGAGCCTCGCCCTCCCGCTTGCTCCGCCCGTAGGCGTTGACCGGTCGAGGTTCATCAGTCTCCAAGTAAGGGTGAGCAGCCGTGCCGTCGAAGACGTAGTTGGTCGAGAAGTGGACCAGGCGGGCGCCCACCTCGCGACACACTCGAGCCACGTTTCCGGCGCCTTGCGCATTAACGGCGCTGGCGAGAGCAGGCTCCTGTTCGGCCCGATCAACCGCGTTGTAGGCGGCGCAGTTGAAGACGACGTCGGCACGGCTTCGGGAAAGCTCCCGCCGCACGACGTCGAGATCGGCTACCGACAGCTCCTCCCGGGTTCGGGCAACGCTCGCCGGCAGGAGCTTCGAAAGCTCACGGGCAAGTTGGCCCGAGCCGCCCGTGATCAGGTACCGGATCGTGGACATCCGGGCCTAATGCTTTCACAGTCGCCTTGGCGGCCCTCCCGATCGACTGGTGTGGAGGCTAGCCCTCGTGCTGCGAGCGGAGTCGTGCCAGCCGATCGCGCTTGAGTGACAGGGCGCGCTGAAGTGCCGTCAGCAGCGCGCCGTCATTCATCGGGACGACGCGCAGCCGGGCTTCCAGTTCGCGGACCTCGACCTCCGCGCGGGTCAGTTCGAGATCGATGGTTTGCTTGCTCATGATTGACTCTGTTCGCCTAGGGAAACCTGTCCCGGGGCGAAAATGTTTCGCGGCCGAACTCAATTTTAGGCGAAGGCATGCCTGAGGAGTTCGCCTCGTTCAGTCGAGGTTGATCGCCTGCCGGAGCTTGTCGAAGAAGCCCTTGGAGACTTTCTCGGGCTTGCCGGTCAGGCCACCGACCTGTTTGAGCAGCTCCTTCTGCTGCGATCCGAGGTCCTTCGGCACGACGATCTGAGCGACAACGAACTGATCGCCCCTCCGGCCGGTGCGGACGTGTGGGATGCCCTTGCCGCTCAGCCGGAAGGTCTGCCCGTACTGGGTTCCCGCCGGGATCGAGACCTCGACCGGCCCATCGACGGTGGGGACCTCGATCCGGTCGCCGAGCGCGGCCTGGACGATGTTCAGCTTGAGCTCGAAGATGACGTCCTGGTCCCGCCGGCTCAGCTGAGCGTGGGGCTTGACCCGGATCACCACATAGAGGTCCCCGGGCGGGCCGCCGCGCATGCCTGCCTCGCCCTCGCCCGTAAGCCGGATCTGGGAACCGGTGTCCACCCCGGCCGGGATCCGCAGACTCAGGCGCTTGGTCTTCTCGACGCGTCCCTGGCCGCGGCAGTCCGAGCAGGGCTGGCGGACGATCCGACCCTGGCCCTTGCAGGCGGGACAGCTGACGACGTTGACAACCTGGCCGAAGATCGACTGGGCCGCCCGGCGGACCTGTCCGCTGCCGCCGCAGGTGCCGCAGCTCTCTACCGAGGTGCCCGGGTCGGCGCCATTCCCGGAGCACCTGGCGCAGACCACCAGCCGCGGTACCTCGATGTCCCGCTCGACGCCCTGGTACGCCTCTTCGAAGTCGATGGTGAGGTCGTAGCGGAGGTCGGAACCGCGCATGTTGCGGGTCTGGCCGCGGCCCGAGAAACCGCTGCCGAAGAAGGCGTCGAAGATGTCTCCGAAGCCGAACCCCTCAAAACCTTCAAACCCTCCCGACCCGGCGCCCACACCCGCGTGCCCGAACATGTCGTAGGAGCGGCGGCGATCGGGGTCGGACAGGATCTGGTAGGCCTCCGCGGCCTCCTTGAAGCGGGCCTCGGCCTCGGCATTATTCGGATTCCGATCCGGGTGAAGCTCCATGGCGAGCTTCCTGAAGGTGCGTTTGAGCTCCTCCGGCGAGCAGTCCCGGGTTACCCCGAGAACCTCGTAATAGTCCCGCTTAATCGCCAACGGGGCGCGCCACTCGGACCAATGCGGGCCGGACGACCCGGTCATGAAGGCGATATCCCTTGCGGATCTCGGTGACGACGGTGTCCTCAGGGTGCTCGTCCGACTCCTCGTGGCCGATCGCCTCGTGAAGCGTCGGGTCAAAGGGCGTTCCGACCGCTTCGATCGGCGAGACCCCCTGTGAGACGAGCAGTTCGTCGAGTTGCTGAAGGGTGAGCTTGATGCCCTTGAGCCAGGCCTCGTCAACCTCGTCGGGCGCGGATTCGATGACGCGATGGAAGTTGTCGACCACCGGGAGAAGCTTGGCGATCAGGTCGGCATTGGCGAGCTGGACCGTCTCCGCGTGCTCCTGCCGACTCCGCTTTTTGTAGTTGTCGAAATCGGCGGCAAGCCGGAGATAGTGGTTGGACGCCTCCTTGGCGTCGGCTTCCAACTGCTCGATCTTGGCGCGCAGATCAGTTGTCGTGGTCATTGGCTTGGTTAATTCTTACCGGCTTTCGCCCGAGCTAATCCCGGACGGGTGTTTCAGGTCGACATCTCCGCCATCCGCTCGCTGGCTGCGCGGGCGACGGCGCCGAGTCGGCCGACGATCTGTGCGTACTGCATCCGGGTCGGTCCGACGACGCCGAGGGTGCCCTTGAGCCGCCCGGACGGACCATAGGTGGTGAGCGCGACCGTGCACGAGCGGAGCTGCTCGGTTCCGTTCTCCGAGCCGATGACGACCTGCAGATCCGACTCACCGATCAACTCGCGCAGCAGGGCCGATAGGTTGCGGCTCTCCTCGAGGATCTCGAGCACCTCGTGAAGCCGGGTGGAATCGCTGAACTCGGGCTGCTTCAGAAGGTTGCGCACGCCGTCGTGGACGACGAGGGTCTCGGCGCCCTGCTCGAACTGGTCGAGGAGATCGTGGATGCGCTGCAGCACCTCCTGCTCGGGTCCCTGGGGCAGCGTCTTGACCCGTTTTGCGATCGCTTCTCGATCCTGGCCGGAGAGCCCGGAGAGGATGCGGTTGGCCAGCTTGGTCAACTCCTCCTGGACCATGGGCCGGCTCAGCTCGAGGACTTGCTGGCGGAGCAGGTTTCCCTCCATCAGGAGGATCAGGAGAACCGCATCCGGCTCGAGGGAGACCAGGTCGATGTGCTTGAGGCGGGCTCGCGGCCCGTGGGGGGCGGTGACGACAGAGGCGTTCTGGGTCACCGTGGCTACCACCATCGCGACCTTCTCGACAAAGGCCTGGCCGTCGGCCGGAGCATTCTTGATCTGCTCGGTGATGTAGTCCCCGACCTGTGGGGTAACCGACTCGGAGTCCATCAGGAAATCGACGAAATAGCGATAGCCCTGGTCGCTCGGTATGCGCCCCGAGGAGGTGTGCGGCTGGATCAGATAGCCGAGGTCGCCCAGGTTGCTCAACTCGTTTCGGATCGTGGCCGAGCTGAGATTGAGGAAGTACCGACTCACCAGAGCCTGCGATCCGACCGGGATCGCGCTCTCCGTGAACTCGTGGACCACCGCCTTCAGGATCGCGCGCTTTCTCGGTTCCATTAGCACTCTCAGCTCCTGAGTGCTAATGCTAGCGAACCATTTCGCGGACGGACAGGTCCGACCGATCTCCGGGGGCGGGCCGACCGGCGAAGCCGTCAAGCCGGGAGAGTAGAGCGCGGACCCCTCGGCCGCAGGCATGAAGCCCTTCCTGTGCTCGGCCGCAATCCGCAGCGACCAGTCCAATTTAACGCGTCAGATTCAGAGGACGGCCAGCGCAACCTGGTTGTGGAGGGCAAGGCCCCGCTGGGTCGGCCGGACGAGATCGCCGGTCCGAATGATCAGGCCGGCCGCGGCAAGATCAGCGAGAGCGATCTCGAAACCGGCGGGCGCTTCGAGGCCGTCGACCGTCCGCAGTCCGAGCATGATCTGTTCCGCTGCCGTCTTCCGCGAATCGAGAGTCTCGCCAGCCTCGACGAACAAGGCAGAGGAGATGTAGTCCTGTGGCCGCGCCACGTTCCACCACCGCCGCGATAAATCCGCCGAGCGCCCGTAGGAATGAGCTCCACAACCGGCCCCGTACACGGGTTTGCACTGCCAGTACGACTGGTTGTGCTTCGACTCGAACCCGGGACGGCTCCAACTCGAGACCTCGTACCGACGGAGGCCGGCGCCAGTGAGCTCGGACTGGCACATCTCCATCAACTCCCATTGCACGTCGTCTTCGACGGCGGGAAGCAGGCCCTTTTCGAGCCGTCGGTGAAGCGGCGTCCCCTCCTCGAACGTCAGGCAATAGCACGACAGGTGCTCCGGTTCGAGTTCGATCGCCTGGCGCAGGGTGGATCGCCACGACTCCGCCGTCTGGAAGGGCACCGCGTAGATCAGGTCGAGGCTCAGGTTCGCGAAGCCGGCCTCGCGAGACTGCCGGACCGCCCGCCGCGCCTGCGCCCCGTCGGTCCGCCGCTTGAGGACGGCGAGCGCCCGGGGGTCGAATCCCTGGACGCCGATGCTCAGCCGGTTGACCCCGGCCTCGCGCCACGCCGCCAACTTCTCCGGATCTGTCGACGCGGGGTTCGCCTCGAGGGTGATCTCCGCGTCGCCCTGGAGCCCGAACAGGGCTCGGATCCGGTCGAGGAGGCGGTGGATCGACTCGGCGGGCATCAGGCTCGGTGTTCCACCCCCGAAGTAGACGGTGGCCAACCGACCAAATGAATAGCGCTCGGCCGCACAGCCAAGCTCGCGCTCGAGCGCCTCGACGTAAGGCTGCATCAAGCCATCCAGGCGCGCGTAGGCGTTGAAGTCGCAGTAGCCGCATTTGTGTCGGCAAAACGGTAGGTGGACGTAGAGGTGGCGAAAAGCGTCCATGTTAAGAAGCTCGCCGGGCACCGCTTGCCTTGCCGGAGAGGTCACCTGTAAAGCTTCTGGAGCTCCGTCTCGACCAGCTCCACGAGCTCCCCGATGGTCGCGGTGTCGAAGGCCAGCTTCACGCCGGCGGCTTCGAAGAGCTCAGGCAGCGGCCGGGTCGAACCCAGGCCGAGTGCGTGGCGGTAGGCGGCGAGAGCGGCCGCCTGGTCGTGCATGGCGTTTCGCCAGATCTGGAGCGCTCCGAGCTGGGCGATGCCGTACTCGATGTAGTAGAAGGGCACCTCGAAGATGTGCAGCTGCTGGTACCAGCGGGCGGTCCACTCGGGGTGAAGCCCCGAGTATTCGATGCCCTGCTCGAAGCGCCGCCGGAGGTCGAGCCACGCTGCGTCACGGGCATCGGCGTCGCCGCCCTCGGGATCCGTGTAGATCCAGTGCTGGAAGGCGTCGATCGTCGCGCAGTGGGGGAAGAACAGGATGATCCCTTCGAGATGGTCGATCCGTGCCCGCCGGTAGTCCTCCTCGCTGTAGTACCCGCCTCGCTCCCGGCTCCAATAAGGGGCGGAGAGAAGCTCCATGGCCATCGATCCGACCTCGGCCATCTCCATGCCTGGCCAGCGCTGGCAGAAGAGCAGATCGTTGTCGAACTGCTCGAAGCCGTGGAAGGAATGACCGGCCTCGTGGACCAGGGTCACAAGGTCGTCGGCGATCCCGGCCGCGTTCATGAAGATCAGCGGCCGCCTCTTCTTGGCGAGCTCGGTCATGTAGCCGCCGGGGGCCTTGCCCTTCCGGCTCTGGAGGTCGAGCAGGCCCTCGTCCTGCATCGTCTTGAAGTACCCGCCGAGGACTGGGTCGACCTGGTTGAACACGGAGACGCCCTTCTCGATGAACTCGTCGGCGGTTTCAAACGGGCGGAGCGGAGCCCTACCCTCCGGATCGGCCCCGACATCCCAGGGTCGGAGTGCTTCAAGGCCCATCCGCTGACGCCGTCGGTCGAGGATCCGCGAGGCCGCCGGCACCACCTTCTCCTCGATCGACCCATGGAAGGCGCAGCAGTCCTGAGGCGTGTAGTCGAAGCGGTGCTTCTCGATGTGGCTGTAGTCGCGAAAATCCTTGAATCCTGCGTTCTTTGCGATCCGCTGACGCACCGCGTGCTGCTCGGTGAACAGAGTGGCCAGCTCGTCACGCTTGTCGACGTACGGCTTGCGATGCAATCGCCAGGCTTTCTCGCGCACAGCGCGTTCCGGGTCCTGCATGAATGGTCGAAGGCGGGGCAGCGGGATCTCCTCGCCATTCCATTCGGCTGTCATCGCGCCGGTGACCTTCTGGTACTCGGCGCTGAGCCTCTCGACCTCTGCCTTGAGGGGGACGTTCTCCTCCCGGAAGATCTCGTTGGTGGTCCTGAACCGCCGGAGCGACTCCTCCAGCTCCGGAGCGGTGTAGCCGATCTCGAGCAGCCGGCGGCTCAGGCGGACCCGCTGCTCGGCCGCGTTGGGCTCGATCTCGGTCTGGAAGCGCAGGTTGTCGGCCTCCTTCTCGGCGTTGCCGGTGTCGCAGGTGTAGTCGAAGTACGCCTGCTCACGAGCCTCGCCCAGGAGGTCCTCGAAGTCCGACCAGCTCTGCAGCCATTGCCTGGCGTTGTCGAGGTCGAGTGGACGGAAATAGAGGTCGTTGTAGATCGGCAGGATCTCGTCCCAGGTGAGCTTCGCGAACTCTCTCGACGATTCCGGCAGAGCGATCATGAGATCTCCTTCAGCTCGTTACGGACCACACCCACCCACGGGGCGGGCGGCATCGGTCTTGTTTCAGCAACTAACCTACCCGCACTTCAGGCCTTGAGGTCAGCCGGCGTGCCTCCGGAGATCTCCAGCAGCCGCTCCGGCGTGACGGCGAAGACCGAATCGGGCCGCCCTGCGGCTGCCCAGACGACCGCGTAGCCGAGCAGGTCGCGATCGACGTAGATGGCAAGTGGCTGAGCATGGCCGAACGGTGGCACGCCACCGATCGCATATCCGGTCGCAACTCGCGTGGTCTCCGCATCCGCCTTGACGACCGGATCGCCCGCTAGGCCGCCCAGCCGGGCGGTGTCGAGCCGGTTGGCGCCGCTCACCAGCGCCACCACGGGCCGGCCGGCGGCAAGGAAGACCAGCGACTTGACGATCTGTCCCAGCGAGCAGCCGATCGCGCCGGCGGCATCCTCGGCGGTCCGGGTGCCCTCCGGAAAACGCCTGACCTCGAACTCGCCGAGGAGCTCGACTAACCGGGCGGCCAAGACAGTTGTCGCCCTCCCAGCACATGGAGATGAACGTGGTACACGGTCTGGCCGGCGTTCGGCCCCTCGTTCAGCACCAGCCGATAGCCCCCTTCCGCAACGCCCTTCTCGCGG
Organism: Candidatus Dormiibacterota bacterium; assembly: GCA_036570145.1. Taxonomy (GTDB): domain Bacteria; phylum Chloroflexota; class Dormibacteria; order Dormibacterales; family Dormibacteraceae; genus UBA6019. The sequence continues at coordinate 11,188 of DATCPJ010000154.1, read as the reverse complement.
GCGACCTGATGCGCGGCGGCAAAGATGCGACCGAGAAGATGGTCGTCCTCCAGCGCGGAGATCGTCTCCACGTGCTGCCCCGGAACGACCAGGAAATGGACCGGCGCCTGGGGGTTGAGGTCGGCGAATGCGATGACGTCGTCATCACGGTAGAGGGCGTCGAACCCCGGGTCTGCGATCAACCGGCAAAAGATGCATCCCGCCACCTCTCAGTCCAGGGAAAGGACGGCCATGAAGGCGTCCTGGGGGATCTCGATCGAACCGACCCGCTTCATTCGCTTCTTGCCCTCCTTCTGCTTCTCGAGGAGCTTGCGCTTGCGCGTGATGTCACCGCCATAGCACTTCGCGAGGACGTCCTTACGGAGCGCCGAAACCGTCTCTCGCGCTATGAACTTGCCTCCGATCGCCGCCTGGATCGGAACCTCGAACATCTGGCGGGGGATGATGGCCTTCAGCTTCTCGACGAGCCGCCGGCCCTGGGCGACCGCCTTCTCGCGGTGGACGATCATCGAGAGGGCGTCGACCGGAGTCCCCGCCACCAGGACGTCCAGCTTCACAAGCTCGGCGGCGCGGAACCCGATGACGTCGTAGTCCATCGACGCGTAGCCCTTGGACCGCGACTTGAGGGCGTCGTAGAAGTCGTGGATGATCTCGGCGAGCGGTATCTCGTACTCCAGCACGACCCGCCCGCCCACCTGGTGCTCGAGGTTCCGGAAGGTTCCCCGGCGCTCCTGGCAGAGCTCCATCATCGCGCCGAGGTACTGGCTGGGGACGATTATCGAAAGGCGCACGTGGGGCTCCTCGATGTGTTCGATCGTGCTTACGTCGGGGAGCATCGAGGGATTGTCGATCTCGATCAGCTCACCCTTCTTCAGGAGCACGCGGTAGGCAACCGTCGGCGCGGTGGTGATCAGCTCCAGGTCGAACTCACGCTCGAGCCGCTCCTGGACGATCTCCATGTGGAGGAGGCCCAGGAACCCGCAGCGGAAGCCGAAGCCGAGAGCCGCCGAGTTCTCCGGCTCGTAGACGAGCGAGGCGTCGTTCAGCTGGAGCTTCTCGAGGGCATCCTTCAGGTCCATGTAGTTCTCCGAAACGGTTGGAAAGAGGCCGGCGTAAACCATCGGCTTGACCGCCCGGTAGCCGGGCAAGGGCGCCGAGGCCGGGCGGTCGGCGGAGGTTACGGTGTCTCCCACGCGCGCGTCGGCGACGTTCTTGATCGCGGCTGTGAAGTAGCCGACCTCGCCCGTGCTGAGGTTTTCGAAGGCGCGCATCGAGGGTGTGAAGACGCCGACCTCGTCCACCTCGTGAACGCTGCCGGTGTTCATCATCCGGATCCTCATACCCGGCGCGATCGCGCCGTCGACGACGCGGATGTAGACGATCACGCCACGGTAGGCGTCGTAATGGGAGTCGAAGACGAGGCCGCGCAGGGGAGCGTCGACCGTCCCGCTTGGAGGCGGGACCGAGGCGACGACCGCCTCCAGGATCTCCCGGGTGCCGAGACCCAGCTTTGCCGACGCCAGGATCATCCGCTCGCGAGGGATCCCCGTCACCTCGGCGATCTCCTCCGCGACGAGCTCGGGTTGAGCGGCGTCGAGGTCGATCTTGTTGATCACCGGCACGATGACGAGGCCCGCCTCCACGGCGTGGTAGAGGTTGGCCAGGGTCTGCGCCTCGATCCCTTGGGCCGCGTCGACGACGAGAAGCGCTCCCTCGCAGGCCGCGAGCGAGCGGGAGACCTCGTAGGCGAAGTCGACGTGGCCGGGGGTGTCGATGAGGTTCAGCTCGTAGGTCTGACCGTCGCCGGCCGGGTAGCTCAGGCGGACGGCCTGCAGCTTGATCGTGATCCCCCGCTCCCGCTCGAGGTCCATGGTGTCCAGGACCTGCGCTTGCATGTCTCTCTTGCTGATGGCTCCGGTGAACTCGAGCAGGCGATCGGCGAGGGTGGACTTGCCGTGGTCGATGTGGGCGATGATGCAGAAGTTTCGAATACGATCGAGGGAGGTCTGGGGCACGGGTGTCATGGTAGGATGCCGAGCCAGAACGACCGTGGGTAGCGGTCGCCCCGAGGAGGACTGGAAGTGACCCGATTCTCAAGATTGGTGGCGGTGGTTGCCTTGGGAGCAATCTTCACCCTCGCCTGCGGCGGCAACACGACGCCGACGACCAGCACGACCTTCAAGGGAACCAAGAAGGTGGGCATCTCGCTCCCGCTGACGGGGCAGTCCAACCTTTACGGCCACGCCAAGAGCCAGGGCCTCCGGCTTGCGGCTGACGACATCAACGCCAAAGGCGGCGTCAATGGCTACAAGATCGAGATGGACGTCATCGACGACGGCACCACCGTTCCCAAGGCGGTGGACAACACCAACCAGCTGATCCTCCAGGACCAGGTGGTCGCCATGATCGGTGACGTGACCTCGGCCCAATGCGCGGCACAGTCTCCGATCCTGAAGCAGAACAAGATGGTGTACATCGACTCGACCTGCAACAGCTACCAGCTGACGCTGGAGCCCGACCTCTTCAACCCCTACTGGGTGTCGATCGTCCCCAACACCTACATGGAGGGCACCTCGGCCGGCGCCGAGGCGGCCAAGCTTGGCGCGAAGAAGATCTTCATCGTCTCCCCCAACTACATTTTCGGGACCTCGGAGACCAACGCCTTCGTCGCCGCCCTTGCCAAGAAGAACCCGAACGTCACCTACAACGACAAGTCGACCTGGTATGTGCCCTTCCCGACCAACCCGCGCTGGGACTCGACGATCAACGCGATCCAGGCCTTCCAGCCCGACCTCGTCTACTCGAACATCTTCAGCCAGGACCAAGTCAACTTCATAAAGCAGGCCCTGGCGGTCGATCCCAGCTTCTTCACCAAGTTCCCGATGGTGACTCTCTCCAGCATCGACGACTTCAACGCCCTCGGCGCCGAGTACCCGGTGGGGATGCACGTCTACATGCGGGCGCCCTTCTTCCAGCTAAGCAACCCGAAGCTCGACGCCTGGGTCTCCGAGTACAAAAACAAGTACAACGAGTACCCCTCGGACTGGGCGCTGATGGACACCGACGCCTTGAACGTCTGGGCCCAGGCGGCCAACAAGGCGGGGACCTTCGACGCTGACAAGGTCATGTCAAATATCCTCGGCAAGTCCTTTTCGAGTCTTCGCGGCTACAACTTCACGGTTCGGGCCCAGGACCACCAGGCCAACGTGGGTGAGACGATCGGCACCACCGCCGACTCGGCCGGCAAGTATCCGTTCGTGATCCTCAAGAATGCGGCCAACCTCAAGGGCGACGACATCATGATGAGCACGGCCCTGATGCAGGAGATGCTGGACGGCAAATGCGAGAAGGGCGGCGATCCAAAGACCGCCAACTTCGCCCTCTGTCCAAGCTGGAAGTAGCAGAAAAAGAAATACTCGACAAGATGCGGGCCCATTAAGGGTTCCGGTGGACCCCGGTAAGTTCTTACTATTTGCGGTGGGCGGCCTCTCGCTGGCCGCCTACCTTTTCATCGTCACCGCCGGGCTGTCGCTGGTCTTCGGCGCCCTGCGCGTCATCAACATGGCGCACGGCTCGCTCTACATGATCGCCGCCTTCGTGACCGTGGTCGTCGCAAACCAGATCGGTGTCGCAGCCGGCTTCTGGGTCGGCCTGCTGGTGGCCATCCTGGCCGCCGGCGCCGTTGGTGCGGTGATCGAGGTGATAGTCCTCCGGCGCGTCTACAACCAGGAGCACCTGGTCCAGTTGCTCGGCACCTACGCCGTGGCCCTGGTCATCTCGGGATTGGTGCGCCTGATCTGGGGCGCCAACTACCGGACGATGCAGGAGCCGAGCCTGTTCAGCGGCACCGTTCAGCTTTTCGGTTACAGCTACGCCCGCTACAACCTCTTCATGATCGCGGCCGCGCTGGTCATCGGGGCGGCCGTCTACCTGATGCTTTACCGGACCAGCCTGGGCCGCAACATCCGCGCGGCGGTCACCGACTCACAGCTGCTGTCAGCGACCGGAGTAAACGTGAAGATGCTCTTCACGACGGTTTTCGTGATCGGCGCCGGGCTGGCGGGACTGGGCGGCGTCATCGTGGCTCCCAGCCAGGCGGTCGGCTCGACCATGGACAGCGACATTCTGGTGCTGGCCTTCGCGATCAGCGTCATCGGCGGGCTGGGCAGCATCGTCGGCTCCCTCGTCGGCTCGCTGATCGTCGGTGAGGTGATCTCATTCGGCCTTGCGAACCCTGCGACCAACGCCTTCGCCCTGGCCTTCGTCTTCCTGATCATGGTGGCGGTCCTGACAGTGCGGCCCTGGGGCCTGTTCGGCACCCCAGAGATGCAGTGACACGGCTGCGGCTGCCGGCGGACGGGCGGCTCCGACTGGCGGCCACCGCGGTTTTCCTGCTCTTCGTCCTCGTCATCCCGCAGCTGGCGACGCTGCAGGAGAGCCTGAACCCCGATTACAGCGCCAGGTTCACGATCTTCCTGGCGACCTCAGCCGTGATCCTGGCGCTGTGGGCGGCGTCCTACAACCTGATGCTCGGCTACGCGGGGATGGTCTCCTTCGCGCACGCCGCCTACTACGGAATCGGCGCCTACACCGTCGGCTACCTCTATTCCCGCTTCAACCTGACCGCGCCCCTCGGCCTGATCGCCGTGCCGCTGGTCGGCGGCGTCTTCGGATTCGTCACCGGGCTGATAGCGCTGCGGGCCGTTCGCCTCTACTTCTCGCTGCTGACGCTGGCGATCTCGCAGGTGCTCTTCGCGATCGCGTTCAGCTGGCAGCCGCTGGGTGGCGACAACGGCATTCACGCGATCACCATCCCGGACCCGCTCACGAACCGGACCAACATGTACTACTTCGTTCTCGCGATCACGATCGTGTGCCTGTTGGTGATGTGGTCCATAACCCGGGCGCCGTTCGGCGCCGCCATGCTCGCGATCCGAGAGAACCGGGAGCGGGCCCGCTCGGTCGGCATCAATGTCAAGGCCTACGAGTTGGCGATCTACACCATCGGCGCGATCTTTGGGGCCATGGCGGGTGGGCTTTTCGCGGTGTTCCAGCAGGAGGCCTATCCGGAGATGCTCTACTGGACCGCCAACGCGCAGCCGGTCGTGGTCTCCCTCCTCGGTGGCACCGGGTCCTTCCTCGGACCGGCATTGGGTGCCTTTGTCTATACCCTGCTCGACAACTGGATCACGAGCCAGCTGCCCAACCTCGCCGCCAGCTTCGGCGGTCCCGACATCAAGAACCAGGTCGCCCAGCTGTTCGACCTCATCCTGGGCCTGATCGTTCTGACCATCGTGCTGGTGACGCCGGGAGGCCTCGCCTCGCTGCCAAACCTGTTCGTCCGGCTCCGCTCGCGCTACCGGCGCGAGGAGCTGCCGACCGAGGTGGAGAGCACCGGCGAAGCGATCGACAATGTCGAGATCTCCAGCATCGCGAAGGTGGAGGCGGTCCAGGGAGACCTCTCCGTCGGGCTCGGCCAACCGCTGCTCACGATCGAGGGGCTTGGCAAATCCTTCGGTGGCCTCCGCGCCGTGCACGGCGTCGATCTCACCGTCCACGCCGGGGACAGGCACGCGATCATCGGACCGAACGGAGCCGGCAAGTCGACCCTCTTCAACCTCATCACCGGGCGGCTGAAGCCCGACTCCGGGACCATCACCTTCGGCGACCGTGACATCACCGGCAAGCCTGTCCACGCCATCGCCAAGGCGGGCATTGGCCGGGCTTTCCAGATCACCACCATCTTTCCCAAGCTGAGCGTCCTCCAGAACCTGCAGTACGCGATGCTCGCCCACCGCGGGCTGACCGTCCGACCGTGGGGGATCGCCGACAGAATGTTCCGCGATGAGGCCATGACCCTGCTCGAGGCGGTCGGGCTCGGCGGCTACCCGGACCTGCCCGCGGGCCAGCTCTCCCACGGCGACCAGCGCGCGATCGAGATCGCGATCTCGCTCGCCCTCGGGTCTCGGCTAGTGCTGCTCGACGAGCCGACGGCTGGGATGTCGCCCTACGAGACACAGAAGGCGATGGAGCTGGTCCGCCGGATCGCGACCGAGAAGAAGCTCACCCTCCTCTTCTGCGAGCACGATATGTCCGTTGTCTTCGGCAACGCCCGGACGGTGACCGTGATGCACCTCGGCGAGGTGCTCACCCAGGGCACGCCGGAAGAGGTCCGCGCCGATCCCCAGGTCCAACTGGTCTACCTCGGCGAGCTGGAGGACACGGCATAGCAGTCCTCGAGGTCAGTGGCCTCAACGTCCACTACGGAAAGTCGCACGTCGTCTTCGACCTCGACCTGACCGCGAACGAGGGCGAGACGATCGCGCTGCTCGGTCGCAACGGGGCTGGAAAGACGACCACTCTGATGGGCATCCTCGGACTGCTCCCCGGCGCGCGCGGCGGCGTCCTGATCGGCGGCCGTGAGCTCGGCAGCGCTCCCGCCCATCGCCGCGCCCGAGCCGGGATCGCTTACGTGCCGTCGGGCGCCCGCTGCTTTCCGAACTTGACCGTCGTCGAGAACCTCGAGGTGGCGGCGAACTCCCGGCGCGGTGACAGCACGGGCTGGAACAAGGACAAGGTCTACCAGACCTTTCCCAAGCTCGGCGAGCTGAGGGCCAACATGGCCGGCGGCCTGTCCGGCGGGGAGCGACAGATGCTGGCCGTGGGCCGGGCGCTGATGAGCAACCCGGCCGTAATCCTGATGGACGAGCCGACCGAGGGGCTGGCGCCGGTGGTCGTGCAGGGGATCGGCCGGCTGATCGTGGAGCTGAAGAAGACCGGTGTGGCGATCATCCTGGCCGAGCAGAACCACCACCTGGCGCTGAGGGTTGCCGATCGGGCCGTCTTCATGGAGAAGGGGCGGATCGTGGAGGAGATGCCAGCCGCGGCTGCGGCAACCAGCAAGGTCCTGGAGCGGATCCTGGGGATCTGAACGCGAATCGGACGCCGCTCGGCTCAGCCTCTCACTGGAGCGGGTAGGGCGACTGCCACCACCAGGGCACCGGCTCGGGTCGCAGCTCGATGACCCATTTCACCCACCAGAACCCGCGCAGGCCGGGTGCGACGAGGCGCACCGGGTAACCGTTGCCGGGCGCGAGCTCGGCGCCGCCGACCCGGGTGGCGAGGAGCAGCCGGGGTAGGTCGGCAACGTCGAAGCGCCTCGGGTAACCCGTCGTCGAACGGACCGAGACGCTGAGAGCGCCCCCGAGCTGGTCGGGCGGCAGCAGCCGCGCCAGCCAGACGCCCTCCCACTCCTGCTCCGAGTACCAGCCCCCCGTGCAGTCGATGACCGCTCGCGTTCGGTCGGAGAACGGCGCCAGCTCGGCGTGGCTCCAGCGCCGTGAGCCGGCCAGCAGCGACCAGCTCGCAACGTCGATGGACGGGACCGGATCGAGCAGCCACGAGGTGACCGGCAGGGCGTCGAGCTGGTAGGAGCCGGTAAGCGCCCGCCTTCCCGCCGGAAGGACGGCCAGCGCTGCGGCCGAAATGCCGAGCAGCAGACCGAGCCGCAGCGCGAGCCGGCGCGAGAGATCGGTGGGCCGAACCCGAGCCGGGCGGGCGATGACGTGCCAGATCGCGAACGGGAGCAGCGCAAGAGCCGCGCCGACGTGGAGCTCCATCGCGGTGAGCTCGCGGAGGACCGGGAGGGAGGAGAGCAGTGGGGTTGTCCAGAGGTAAGGCAGGCCGCCCGAATGGAGGAGGCCAAAAGCCAGCGAGACCAGCAGCAACAAGGCGAGCGCGCCACCGACCAACCAGCCGGCGCCGCCGCGGCGGAGTAGCGAGCGGCGTGCGAGCAATGACTTCCAGGGCAGCAGGCCGATGATCGCGAGCCCCGCCACCCCGTGCACGACGAGCACGACCCGGGAAGACCAGTTGTTGAAGGAGAATGCGAGCCAACCGGTGAGGAAGGCGCCGGCGAGCAGGCAGAGGAGCGCTAGGTTGGTTCGCCGGCCGCCCATGGCGCGAGTCTAGAGCGCGGCCCTACTCGCCGACCTGGGCGAGCTCGACCCGGTTGCGGCCTCCTTCCTTGGCGCGGTAGAGCGCCTCGTCAGCCGCGCGGAGGAGAACCTCGCCGGTCACCCCGTGGCGCGGGAACACGGCGACGCCGAGCGAAACCGAGAGCTCGCCCAGCGACTGGCCGCGGTGCTCGAGGCGGAGCCCGTTGATGCCCTGCCGAAGCATCTCGGCGCGGGCGACGGTCACCTCCAGCGGCGCATCGGGAAGGATCAGGACGATCTCCTCGCCGCCGTACCGGCAGGCGATGTCCTCGGAGCGGATGTGAGCGCGGACGAACTCGCCAAGAGTGGAGAGGACGGTGTCGCCGGCGGAGTGCCCGAAGGTGTCGTTGAAGTCCTTGAAGTGGTCGATGTCGAAGAGGATGACCCCCAGCGGCCGCTGATAACGGGTCGCCCGGGGGATCTCGCGGTTGATCGTCTCCTCCATGTACCGACGGTTGAAAAGGCCGGTCAGCGGGTCGCGGATGGATTGGATTCGCAGGGTCTGGCGGAGGTTGAAGTTCGCCATCGCCAGGCCGACGTGCTCGGCGACCGTGCGTGCCAGGGGCTGGAAGGATTCGACCGAGCGGCCCGGGTTCGGCTCCGCCGACTGCATCACGTGGAGCACCCCGATCGCCGCGCCGCGAGCCATCATCGGCACGCACAGGTAGGGGGCGACCGTCTTGTCCCCGAGGTGGCCGCAGTGCAGCCCGTGACGCGGATCGGTCACGACGTGGATCTGGCCGCGGCGCAGCGCCCAGCAGTCTTCCGGTCCGAAGATATCCTCGCCGCCGCCCGACGTCCCCCAGGCCGCGATCGCTTCCACCAAGTTCCGCTCGTTGAGCATGCAGAGCGCGCCGGATTCGGTCGGAAACAGCTTCTCGACGTATTCGGCGATCGCCCCCTGGGCTTCCTCCGCGGTGTAGCAGGACTGGAGCAGGTCGCCCATGTCGTTGAGCAGGTTGGCCTCGTGGTTGCGGCGCTCGAGATCGCTGATCCAGGCGCGCAGCTTCTCGTTGGCATCCCTCAGCTCGTCCTCCATCCGGCGCCGCTGGGTGATGTCGGAGAAAGCTACGACGGCTCCCCTGTTGAGCCCCTTGTCGCGGATCGGGTAGCTGGAGTATTCGACCGGGAAGGAGCTGCCGTCGGCGCGCCAGAAAACCTCGTCCGCCGTGGCCGAGGCGACGCCGTCGACGAAGGCGCGGTGGATGGGGCATTTCTCGAGCGGATAGGCCGAGCCGCCTGCCTTGGTGTGGCGGTGGGAGAGGGCGTGGACGTCCTTGCCGACAAGGTCGGTCGGCTCGTAGCCGAACATCCGTGCGGCGGCTCGGTTCACGAAGGTGCAGACGCCATGAGGATCGATGCCGTAGATCCCCTCGCCGGTCGACTCGAGGATCAGCCGCATCGTGTCGGCTATGTCCTCATGTGTCTCCAGAAAGACCATGTTCGACTCAGCCGCAACTGAATCGCCGCCGCCTCCGGCGGCCGCCGGCAATCCCCCCATTTAGCCGGGGGGATTGTATGCGGAATCCCGATCGCGTAAGCGCCCAAAACCGCCACCTTATAGCGGCGTTAGCACATCATCGATATCGCCTGCTGCTAGGCAGGAAAGCTGTGGATCATTACGATCCGCGAGGTTATCCTGATAGCGACTGATACCCTTCGTCTATCGGGCCGGAAGGGGAGGATCGACTAGCCGGAGGCTCACCACAAAAGCAAGCGGAAGGGAGCGGAATGGCCACCACAAGCACGAACCCGAGGGAGCTCGACCAGGCGGTCCTCCTGAGGGTGCTGACGGAGTTCAAGCGCGGCAACTTCAACGTCCGGATGCCCGACGACTGGACCGGCACGGAGGGCAAGATCGCCGACACCCTGAATGACGTGATCGAGGCCAACCAGCGCCTCGGCCGGGAGCTCGCCCGGGTAGGACGGCTGGTCGGCGACGAAGGCCGGATCACCCAGCGCGCGGCGGTCCCCAGCCTGGGCGGCGAGTGGGCCCAGTCGGTCGACTCGGTGAACGAGCTGATCGAGAACCTCGTTCGGCCGACCAGCGAGATGGCCCGGGTGATCGGCGCCGTGGCCGGCGGCGACCTCAGCCAGACGGTGGCCACCGAAATCGACGGCCGGCCCATGAAGGGCCAGTTCCGGCAGACCGCCAAGACGGTCAACACGATGGTCCACCAGCTCAACGGCTTCTCGAGCGAGGTCACCCGCGTCGCTCGTGAGGTCGGCATCGAGGGCAAGCTGGGCGGCCAGGCCCAGGTCAGAGGCGTGGGCGGGGTCTGGAAAGACCTCACCGACAACGTCAACCTGATGGCCGGCAACCTGACCAGCCAGGTCCGCAACATCGCCGAGGTCACCACCGCGGTCGCCAATGGCGACCTCAGCAAGAAGATCACCGTCGAAGGCCAGGGCGAGATCCTCGAGCTCAAGAACACGATCAACGTCATGGTCGACCAGCTCAACGCCTTCGCCGGCGAGGTCACCCGTGTCGCCCGCGAGGTGGGCACCGAGGGCAAGCTCGGCGGCCAGGCCACCGTCAAGGGCGTCGGCGGCGTCTGGAAGGACCTGACCGACAACATGAACCTGCTCGCCGGCCAGCTGACCAACCAGATCCGGAACATCGCCGACGTCACCACGGCGGTCGCCAACGGCGACCTGAGCAAGAAGATCACGGTCGACGTCCAGGGCGAGATCCTCGAGCTCAAGAACACCATCAACACGATGGTCGACCAGCTCAACGGCTTCGCCTCTGAGGTGACGCGCGTAGCGCGCGAGGTGGGCACGGAGGGCAACCTCGGCGGCCAGGCGGAGGTGCGCGGCGTGGGCGGCACCTGGAAGGACCTCACCGACAACGTCAACCTGATGGCCGGCAACCTGACCGGCCAGGTCCGCAACATCGCCGAGGTCACCACCGCGGTCGCCAACGGCGACCTCAGCAAGAAGATCACCGTCGAGGGCCAGGGCGAGATCCTCGAGCTCAAGAACACGATCAACACGATGGTCGACCAGCTCAACGCCTTTGCGGGCGAGGTGACCCGCGTCGCCAAGGAGGTCGGCACCGAGGGCAAGCTCGGCGGCCAGGCCACCGTCAAGGGCGTCGGCGGCGTCTGGAAGGACCTGACCGACAACATGAACCTGCTCGCCGGCCAGCTGACCAACCAGATCCGGAACATCGCCGACGTCACCACGGC
>DATCPJ010000153.1:0-7501 GCA_036570145.1 Candidatus Dormiibacterota bacterium | reverse complement strand
GAGATCCGCTCGCCGACCCCGTAAGGCCCGCCGGTCCAGCCGGTGTTGAGCATCCAGACCGTCGTCCCGTGGCGGCGGACGCGCTCCAGCAGGAGGTCGGCGTAGCTGTCGGGCGGATGCACCAGGAAGGGGGCCGCGAAGCAGGTGCTGAAGGTCGGCTCGGGCTCGGTCACGCCGCGCTCGGTGCCGGCGACCTTGGCGGTGTAGCCGCAGAGGAAGAAGTACTTGATCTGGTCCCCATCGAGGCGCGCCACCGGGGGCAGGACGCCGAACGCGTCGGCGCTGAGGAAGAGCACCTCGGTTGGATGGCCGGCACGACCGGAGAGGTCGACCGAGGGGATGAACTCGATCGGATAGGCCGACCGGGTGTTCTCGGTCTTGGCGTCGGAGTTGAAGTCGGGGATCCGGGTGTCGGGGTCGAAGGCGACGTTCTCGAGGACGGTGCCGAAGCGGTTGGTGGCCTCGTAGATCTCGGGCTCCGCGTCCTTCGAGATCCGGATCGTCTTGGCGTAGCAGCCGCCCTCGAAGTTGAAGATGCCGTCGTCGCCCCAGCCGTGCTCGTCGTCGCCGACCAGGGTGCGGGTCGAGTCGGAGGAGAGGGTCGTCTTGCCGGTGCCGCTGAGCCCGAAGAAGAGGGCGGAATCGTTGTTCGCCTTGGAGTAGTTGGCCGAGCAGTGCATCGGCATCACGCCCGCCTTCGGCATCAGGTGGTTCAGAACGGTGAAGATCGACTTCTTGATCTCGCCCGCGTACTCGGTGCCGCCGATGATCACCATCCGGTTGGCGAAGCTCAAAAGCACGAAGGTCTCCGACCGGGTGCCGTCGGCGGCGGGGTCGGCCTTCACGCTCGGCAGCGACATGACGGTGAAGTCGGACTGGAAATCGGCGCGCTCGTCCGGCGACGGCCGGATGAAGAGGTTCTGGGCGAAGAGGCTGTGCCAGGCGTACTCGGTGATGACCTGGACCCTGAGGCGTCGCTCGGGGTCGGCGCAGGCGTAGAGGTTCTGGACGTAGACCTCGTGGCCGGCGCAGTAGTCGCCCATCTTGTCGAGGAGGCGGTGGAATGATTCGGGCGAGATCCGCTGGTTGCCCGCCCACCAGATGTCGCCCTCGGTCTCGGGCTCCGCGACGAAGTACTTGTCCTTCGGCGAGCGCCCGGTATGCTGTCCCGTCTCGGCGACGATGGCGCCGCTGCTCACCAGCTGGGCCTCGTCGCGGCGCAGCGCGTGCTCGTACAGCTCGGCAGGAGAGAGATCCATCCAGACCTTGACGTTCGACCCGATCCCGAGGCGGTCCAGAAGTTGAGTCTCGATCATCTGCATTGCAATCCCATGGTATCCCGATGAACAGCGGGGATCCGATCGCCTACGGCATCGACTTCGGAACTTCCAATAGCGCGATAGCCGTCGCTTATGACGACCGGGTCGAGGTGGTGCCGGCCGAATCGGGCCTGGCGGGCCTCACCCTCGCCTCGGTCGCCTACCTCCATCGCGACGGCGAGCGCCAGGCGGGTGAGGCGGCGATCTCCCGCTACCTCGCGCAGGGACACCTCCGGCACACCTGCCTGCACTGCCCGCTCGTCCGCTACGGCGCGGAGACCGAGTGCAGGCAAGCGACGCGGAACGGAGGCTGCCAGGACACCCGGCTGGTGACCGGCGTCAAGCGCGACCTCGCCCGGACCGACTTCACGGCAACCCACTCCTGGGCGCGCGACTTCGAGCTGGCGGAGCTTGTCTCGATCGTCATCGAGCGGCTCAAGCGCTCGGCCGACGACGCGAGCGGCGCCGACGTCCGCCGGTTGGTGATGGGCCACCCCGTCGTCTTCGCCGGTATGGACCTCGCCGACCGCTCCCACGAGGCCGCCCTCGATCGCCTCCGGGCCGGAGCCCGGTTGGCCGGTTTCGAGGAGGTCGAGATGTTCCCCGAGCCGGCGGCGGCGGTGCTCGGCGAGAAGCTGCCCGAGGGCCACGTCCTCTCCGTCGACTTCGGGGGCGGCACCTTCGACGCGGCCGTGATCGAGGTCCGCGGCGGGGTGCCTTCGACGCTGTCATTGACGGGTGTCGACATCGGTGGCGAGCGCTTCGACTCGGCGCTCTTCGAGACCGCCGTCGGCCCCGTGCTGGGCCTGACCGCGCTCCCCAACTGGCTCTACAACGAGATGGGCTCACGCTCCGGCGTGCGCCAGCTGCTCTCCGATCCGGGGGTGCCGAAGGTCCTCGACAAGGTCGGCGGCCGGGCGGCCGAGGTCGCCCGGGCGATCCTTTTCGAAGGCCACGCCTGGGAGTTCTACAAGGCCGTCGAGGACGCCAAGATCCGGCTCTCCAGCGAGGAGTCGACCCGGCTCCGCTTCGCCCGCCGCGGGGTGCGCCTCGACGTGCCCCTTTTGCGGGGCCAGTTCGAGGCGGTCATCAAGGACGACCTGGCCGAGGTCGAGCGCTGCCTGCTGCGGGCGGTGGCCGAGGCCGACCTCGAGCCGGAGCAGATCGGCACCGTGCTGCGGACGGGCGGCTCCTCGCGGCTTCCGTCCTTCCGCGCACGCCTCGACCGCCTCTTCCCGGGCCGGGTGAGCGACCGCGACGCCTTCACGGCGGTGGCGAAAGGGCTCGGAGCACGTGCCGGCGAGCTGTGGGGAGCGGCGGTCTAAGCCCGAATCAGGCTGAGGCGCGCGTGTGGCGGCGCTGCTGCCGGCCGCTCACGTAGTCGACCAGGATGTACTCGCCCAGCCGCTCCGGCTGGACGAAGAAGGCGCGGCCCTTGTTGAGCTTGGTCACCCGGTTGATGAACTCGGTCAGGTAGGGACCGCGCTCGAGCATGAAGGTGTTGATGACGATCCGGTCCCGCGTGCAGCGCTGGACCTCCTTGAGCGTCTCCTGGATGGTCCGGAAGGTGGGCGGGTAGGCGAAGTAGACGCGCCCGTTGTCGAGGTGGGCGGTCGGCTCGCCGTCGGTGACCATGATGATCTGCTTGTTGCCCCGGTGGCGGGAGAGCAGCGACCGCGCGAGCTGGAACCCGTGCTGCATGTTGGTCCCATAGACGTAGTCGTTGAGCGTGATCTGGGGCAGCGCATCGGGCTTCAGCTCGACCGCCTGGTTGGAGAAGCCGACGATGTACAGCTTGTCGCGCGGGTACTGGGCGCGGATCAGCGCGTCGAGCGCCATCGCCACCTTTTTGGCGGCGAGGAAGCAGCCGCGCAGGAACATCGATCGGCTCATGTCGACCATCAGCACCGTGCAGGCCTGCGAGGAGTGGTCCGTCTTGCGAACCACGAAGTCGGCGGCGTCCATCTTCAGGGGCACCCCGCGGCCCTCCCGTTCGAGGGAGTTGAACAGCGTCTCCTTCATGTCGATCAGGAAGGGATCGCCGTACTCGTAGTCCTTGAGGTCGTCGCCGGCCTCGTTGCCGACCCCGGTCTGGAAGATCCGGTGCTGCCCGACCTGGCTCTTGCGGAGCCGCTCGAAGATGTCCTTGAGGGCGTTCTTGCCGATCTGCCGCATGCCCTTCGGAGTGAGCTCGAGCCCGCGGCCCCGGCGCTCCACGAAGCCGGCCTTCTCGAGCAGCTCGCTCACCTGTCGAAGCTGGTTGAGCGAGTTCCGTGCCTGGGGTCCGAGCAGCTGCTCGGCCAGGCCGCGATCGACGTCGTCAAGCCGGAACGAACCTCGCTCCAGCTGGGACTCGAGCCGGTCGATGCCCTGCAGCCGGCCCATGAGGTCCATCGCCTGCTGGAGGCTGGTCGGTTCCTCGCCGAAGAAGGGGTAGCGCTCGGACAGGTCCGAGGGCGGCATCATCGCCTCCATCAGCGCGCCCAGCTTGGCGAGCTCGAGGCGGAGCGAGTCGTCCTGGAGCAGCTCGTCCATCATCCGCGCCAGCTCCTCCCGCGCTTCCGGTGACATCGAGCGGAGGAGCGACTGCATCTGGGCCATCTGCTTCTGGAGGTGCTCCATCAGCTGGTCGAGGTTCTCGATCCCGGGCGGGAACATCGAGCCGAACCGGTCCATGAAGGACTTGAAGTCGGGGTTGGCGCCGTTGGCTCGGTCCTGCAGCATCTGGTTCAGTGCCTTGACCATCTCCCTGACCTCGGAGAGGTCCTGGGAGGTCATCTTGGAGATCGACTGCTTCATGCCCTGGAACATCTGGTCGAGCATCTGCTGCTGCAGCTTCTCCATCAGCTCGTCGAACTTCTGCTGCGCCTCGGGAACCATGAACTCGTAGTTCTTCAAGGCCTTGACCCTCCCGCCGAGGTCGTCGGGCACCCGGTCGAGCTGGTCGCGGCGCTGCTTGGCGAGCTTCTCGAGGAGGTTCTTCTCCGGCCCGTCCGAACGCTGGGCCCGCTCGACCCGCTCCTTGATCCCCTGCCGCTCGGTGTCGATGACGTCCTGGAGCTTCTCCTTCAGGTCATCGACGACGCTGTCGAGGTCGTAGCGGGCGAGCTCCTGCTCGCGGAGGTCCTGGAGCTGCTTGGTCAGGTCGTCGAGCCCCGGCATCTCCTGCGATCCCCAGCGGTAAAGGCGCTGGAGCGCGCCGTTCAGGTCCCCGTGCGACATCAGGTCGTCGGAGATCGCCTCCAGGACCGTGTCGGCGTCCAGCGGAAAGGGCTGCTGGGTCCCGTCCCAGGCGCTGTACCTGTACTTCATCCCAGGTAAGCGAGATTACACCCGAATGAAAAGATGTCCCTCCCCACGCAGGTGGGGAGGGGGGTGGGCCACCCGAAGGCCGACGAGTTCCCGCAAAGCTGTTGCCGAACTACTTTCCGGGGGACCCGCGGTCGGAATCCACGCCGGGCATCCCCCAGGTGCCCGAGCGCAGGAACTCGATGAACTCGGCGAGCGGCCTGGCCAGCCGGTTCCGCTTGAGATGGACGATGTTCCACTGCCGCCGGATCGGGAAGCCCTCGACGTCGAGCAGCGCCAGCTTGCCGGCCGTCTCCTCCAGGCCGACCGCATAGCGGGAGAGGATGGCCAGCCCGAGCCCGCTCTCGACCGCATGCTTGATCGCACCATTCGACCCCAGCTCCATCCCGACCTCGAGGCGGACGTTCGCCTTGCGGGCGGCCTTCTCCACCTCGAAGCGGGTGCCCGAGCCATCCTCTCGCATCAGGAAGGGCTCCTCCCGGAGATCGCGCAGGCCCAGGTTGCGGCGCTTCGCCAGCGGGTGGCCGTGTGGCGCGATCACGACCAGCTCGTCGGAGATGAAGGGCAGCACGACCAGGTCGGGGTCCTTCAGGGCAGGTCCAACGACGGCAAGGTCGAGCTCGTTCTTGAGGACCTTCTCCTGGACCGCACCCCGGGCCCCGATCTCGAGACTGATCGCCAGACCGGGGTGCAGCTTCTTGAAGGCGCCCAGCGCGGTGGGGATCACGTAGATGCCGACGGTGGTGCTGGCCCCGACCTTGAGGCTGCCGCGCTCGAGGCCCTGCAGCTCGTCGAGCGCGACTGACGCCTCGTCGATGACGTTCAGGGTCTGCCTCACGTAGCCGTAGAGGAGGTGGCCGGCCTGGGTGAGCTCGACGTGCTTGCCGAGCCGGTCGAGGAGATCCATCCCAACCGCCCGCTCGAGCTCCTTGACCTGGTAGGAGACGCTCGGCTGGCTGAGCCGGAGGCCGTGCGCCGCCTGGCTGAAGCTCAGGTTGTCGGCCACCGCCTTGAACACCCGCAGTTGGTGGAGGGTGATGCCCCGCTCCAGCGCCAGCGGCGAGCTGCGAGTCAGGCGGCCCACTTCACCCCGATCCCGATAATGAGTGGCGATGGCGGAGCGCAAGCCGAAAGCTGCATTGAGTGCTGTCAAGCGTACCCGCCGCCCGGTCGCCAACCTGGAGGCGCCGGAGCTCGAGCGGGCGACTGTCTCGGAGCAGAAGATCAATCAGTTCCGGAAGCGCCGCTACGAGGCGATCCACGCCGGGGGCGCGCCCAAGGGCCGCCTCTCCGCACGCGCCCGGATCGACCTCCTCCTCGACAAGGGATCCTTCGTCGAGCTCGACCTCTACGCGAAGTCGCGGGCGGTGGGCTTCGGGATGGAGGACAAGCGCTTCCCGGGCGATGGGCTTGTCGCCGGCTTCGGGACCGTGGACGGCCGCCCGCTCGCCGTTTACGCCTACGACGCGACCGTGCTCGGCGGGTCCCTCGGCGAGGTCACCGCCGCCAAGATCGTCAAGGTTCAGGAACTGTCGTTGCGCGACCGCGTGCCGATCATCGGCATCAACGACTCCGGCGGCGCCCGGATCCAGGAGGGTGTCGCCGCCCTCGCCGGCTATGCCGACATCTTCTACCGCAACGTCCGCGCCTCCGGCGTGGTGCCGCAGATCTCAGTCATCGCCGGGCCGGCGACGGGGGGCGCCGTCTATTCGCCGGCGATAACCGACTTCATCTTCATGGTCCGGGGCGTCGGCCATATGTTCATCACCGGCCCGGAGGTCGTGCGCGTCACGACCGGCGAGCACGTGACCTTCGACGAGCTCGGCGGTGCCGAGGTGCACGGGACGCGGTCGGGCGTGGCGCATTTCATGTCCCCCAACGAACGCGATTGCTACCGGGAGGTCCGCCGGCTGCTCTCATTTCTTCCCTCGCACTCGGGCGAGCGGCCGCCCTACAAGCCGACGACGGACGACCCGGAGCGGGCGGACAACGACCTGCAGACGATCATCCCCACCTCACCCAACCTCCCCTACGACATGCGGGAGGTGGTCACCCGGGTTCTCGACAACCGCGACTTCCTCGAGGTCCAGCCCTTCTTCGCCGCCAACATCGTGGTCGGCCTGGGCCGTCTCAACGGCCACGTGGTCGGTATCGTCGGCAACCAGCCCAAGGTGCTGGCGGGCGCGATCGACATCGACGCCTCGGTCAAGTCGGCCCGCTTCATCCGCTTCTGCGACGCCTTCGGGATCCCGCTGATCTCTTTCGTCGACGTGCCCGGCTACCTGCCCGGCACGGCGCAGGAGTACGGCGGCGTGATCCGCCACGGCGCCAAGCTCCTCTACGCCTATGCCGAGGCGACGGTTCCCAAGCTCACCGTGATAACCCGCAAGGACTACGGCGGCGCCTATTGCGTCATGTCCTCCAAGCAGCTGGGAGCGGACCTCAACCTCGCCTGGCCGACGGCGGAGATCGCCGTCATGGGCCCGGAGGCGGCGGTGAACATCATCTACAAGCGCGAGCTTGCGGCTGCGGCCGACCCCGCCAAGAAGCGGAAGGAGCTTGTCGCAGACTACGTCGAGCGCTTCGCCAACCCCTACGTCGCGGCCGAGCGCGGCTACATCGACGATGTCTGCGAGCCGCGCGAAACCCGCCGCCTGCTGGTCCGGGCCCTCGAGCTCTGCCTCAATAAGCGGGTCGAGCCGCCGGCCCGCAAGCACGGGAACATCCCGCTCTAGGGGAAGGTCATCTAGGGGAAGGTCATCTAGGGAGGTCATCTGCGGGAGATCATCTACCGGAGGTCATCTGCGGGAGGTCATCTGCGGGAGGTCATCTGCGGGAGGTCATCTGCGGGAGGTCATCTGCGGGAGGTCATC
>DATCPJ010000152.1:0-6164 GCA_036570145.1 Candidatus Dormiibacterota bacterium | reverse complement strand
GCGGAGGCCGACGCGAACGCCTCGCTTCCCGGGCTCGAGGCGGCCGCAGAGGCCGCCGCCGGCGAGGCGGAGAAGCGGCAGCGCGCGATCCATGAGCAGGAGAGGGCGGCGGCCGAGGTCGACGCCGAGCGGCGGCGGCTGGAGCTCGAACGCCTCCGTTGGGCCGATCGTATGGTCGACATCAACCGCCAGCTGGAGGCGACCCGTGCCGACCTGGTGGCGATCGAGGCCGCAAGCGCGGCCCGCGGCGGCCGCCTGGCCGAGACGAAGTCCGCTCTCGCCGCGGCCGAGAAGGCGCTGGGAGGCCTTGACCAGGCGGTCGCCCAGGCCCGCCGGCAGCTGGCCGAGGCAGAGGGGGAATCGCCCGGCGGCGAGGCTGAGCTGGCCGAGGTGGCGCGCCGCTTGATCGCCCTCGAGGAGGCTCGCGTCGACGCCCGGCTGCGTTCCCGGACGCTGGAGGGCAACCTCGAGCTGATCGCCCGCGAGGTCGAGCTGCTGGAAGCCCGGATGGAGGAGATCCGGGAGCGGATGCCGATGGGCCAGGCCCCCGAGGAGGTGCCCGGCGGCAAGGCACGCGAGCGCGAGATGCGTCAGCTGGAGCGGCTCCTGGAAGAGATCGGGCCCACGAACCCGCTCGCCGAGACTGAGCATTCCGAGCTCTCGGCCCGGTTCGCGACCCTGCATGAGCAGCTGGCCGACATCGAGGCCGCCCGCCTCGATCTCGAGCAGCTCGTCGCACGGCTTCGGGAAGAAGAGGACAGCCGCTACGCGACCGTCTTCGGCGCGGTGGCGGCCGGCTTCCAGGAGTACTTCGCCGAGCTGACGGCCGGAGGCAAGGCAACCCTCGCCCACGTTCCAGGCGACGACGGGCCGCGGAGCGGCGTCGAGATCCTGGTCCAGCCGCCCCGCAAGAAGCTCCAGAACATCACCCTGCTCAGCTCCGGCGAGCGCTCGCTGACGGCGCTGGCCCTGGTCCTGGCGCTGGAGGAGGTCAACCCCAGCCCCTTCATGATCCTGGACGAGGTCGACGCCGCTCTCGACGACGCCAACGTCGGCCGCTACGGCGACCTGCTCCGGCGCCTCGGTGCCCGGCGGCAGCTGCTGGTGATCACCCACAACCACGTCACCATGGCGAGCGCGAACGCGCTCTACGGAATCCACCTCGACGAGAGCGGCCGTTCAAGCCTGGTCTCGGTCAACCTCCAGGACGTCCACCCCCAGGCACCCCGCAGCGCCGCGACGGCCTAGAGCGGCCCGAGCCTCCCGCGCGGCCTCGGCTAGCTTGTAAAACGTGGAACAGACAACTCCGGAGGCCGGCGTCTGGGATCGCGTGGCAAGCCGCACCCGCAGCCTCTTCCGGGAGGGTATGCGCGCTCTCGGCAGCCCGCTCGCGCCCGAGTTCTACGAGTCCCTCGAGGAGCTCCTCATAGCGGGCGACGTCGGTCCCGCCCTCGCCGCCCGGCTCGGCGCCGCGGTGCGGGCTAGGAAGCCGCGAAGCCCAGAGGAGGCGCAGGCGGCGCTCGAGGCGGAGGTCGTCGCGGTGCTCTCGCCCGAGCCGCGGGGCCTGAACCTGGCGAACAACCCGGCGGTGATCCTCGTCTACGGCGTCAACGGCGCCGGCAAGACGACGACGGTCGGCAAGCTCGCCCACGGCATGAAGAGCGCCGGCCGGCGGCCGCTGGTCGTCGCCGCCGACACCTTCCGGGTGGCCGGCATCGAGCAGATGCTGGCCTGGGCGGAGCGCGGGGGCGTGGAGGCCTTCGCCGGCAATCCCGGCGGCGACTCCGCCGCGGTCGCCTTCGACGGCATCCAGGCGGCAAAGGCGCGTGGTTTCGACACCGTCCTGGTCGACACCGCCGGGCGCCTCCAGACCCAGCACAACCTGGTCGAGGAGCTGAAGAAGGTGGCCCGGGTCAGCGGTCGGGCCTTGGCGGGCGCCCCCCACGAGTCGCTGCTCGTCCTCGACGCCAGCCTCGGCCAGAACAGCCTCTCCCAGGCGCGGATCTTCAACCAGGCGCTGAACGCGACCGGCCTGGTCCTGACCAAGATGGACGGGACCGCCAAGGGCGGCGCCGTGCTGGCGATCGAGTCCGACCTCAAGATCCCGACCAAGCTGATCGGGATGGGGGAGGGGATCGGCGACCTCTACGCCTTCGACCCCGCCTGGTTCGCGCGTGCGCTCTTCGGGCCTGGGCTAGGCTGAGGCCGCGAGCTCCAGCAGCGCCTCAGGCTTCCAGCCCGAGGCCGAACATCGACTCCAGGTCGTGGGCCGAGAACTGCTGGAAGGCGACCATCGTGTTGGTGGCGGCGATGCCCTCGAGCGCGGCGAGGCGGCCGGTGACGACCTTGGCCAGCTCGTCGTGCTCGCGGACCCGGATGATGGCGACGAAATCCCATTCGCCGGTGACCGTGTAGACCTCCGCCACCCCCTCGACGTCGGCCAGCTGCGGGCCCAGCGTGCGGAGGCCTTCTCGGCTCGCCTTGATCAGGATGACCGCGGTCAGCATTCGACCTGGAGTCTACATTCGACCTGATGGGCACCGTGCGCGACGACCCGCGCGATCCCGATCCCGGCTTCGCCGAGCTCTACGCGCGGCTGCCCGACGCGACCGACCTGGAGCCGTGGCTGTCGCTGGCACGTGCCGTGCGGCAGCCCGTCCTCTACTTGGGCGCCGGCGCGGGCAGGCTGGCCGTCCCCCTCGCGCGCGCCGGCATCGAGCTGGTCCTGGTCGACG
This sequence comes from Candidatus Dormiibacterota bacterium, assembly GCA_036570145.1. GTDB lineage: Bacteria > Chloroflexota > Dormibacteria > Dormibacterales > Dormibacteraceae > UBA6019. The sequence continues at coordinate 3,429 of DATCPJ010000152.1, read as the reverse complement.
CCCATCCCGGCATGGTCGGCCATCTCCGCCGGCGGCTCCCGGGCTCCGAGGTAAGGCAGGCGCTGATCGAGGAGCTCGATCTCGGGCGGACGTTCGACCTCGTCCTGGTGCCGTCCAACATCCTCACCACCGCCGGTCTCCTGCGCGGCGCCGCCCGCCAGCTGGCCGTCGGAGGGAGGCTGGCCTTCGAGCTGACCAACCCGCACTGGCTCGGTGCCGGTGGGAGCGAGCGCTTCCGCGTCCTCGCGATCGACCGGGAGGCGGCGCGGATCGAGCTCGACTACCCGGACGGCACGATCCAGGAGGGCGAGCTGGACCTGGTGTGGCCGGCGCAGGTGGAGGACTGGCTGGCCGGGGCCGGCCTGGAGCTGGCCCGCATGTTCGGCCACCCCGACGCCGAGCTGGAGGAGAGCCCGACCTTCTACGTGGTCGCCCTCAAGCCCCCTGCGCCTGATAGCGGTTCCGGAGCGCCCAGATCCCGTTGACGTAGGACTGGCTCGACTTGTAGATGCCGTGCTGATGGGTGGCGGTCTCACCCTGGTAGTAGGCCGCCAGCGCCAGCTTGGGATCGCCGTCGAAGACGTCGAGGTAGTGGCGGAGAAGGGTTACCCCGAGCTCGGCGTTGTCGTTGGCGTCGTGCAGGTTCACGGTCCGGCCGAGCAGCTTCGGCCCGCCCCAGGCGCCCGTCGAGGGCTCGATCTGCATCAACCCGATGGCCCCCGTGCTGGAGACGGCGTCCTGGTTCCAACCGCTCTCCCAGTAGCTCAGCGCGAGCGCGAAGTTGGGGTTCAGGTCATGGCGTCGGGCCTGCCTGACGATGATCGCCCTGGCCGCCGCGCCGTGCGGACCGGCCGGGCGAGCCTTCGGCGCTGGGACGACGGGCGGGTCGGGAACGACCAGCTGCTGGCCCGGGAAGATCAGGTTCGGGTTCCGCATCTGGTTGTCGCGGACCAGCTTGCCGACCGTGATGTTGTAGCTGTGCGAGATCGAGGAGAGGTTGTCGCCGGGCCTGACGACGTACTGGCCCGCCGAGGCCGAAGCGGTCCCGAGAGCCGCCAGCAGCAGACTTAGCGGCACTGCCGCGATCTTGAGATACCCCATAAAACCCCAGCCCCGGACAGCTCTCGCGCCGCGGCGAGGGGTTACTTTGCACCGCCGCGGCACGATTCGTCAACCTCTTCGCCTTGACAGGAGTCGCTATCCTGTCAAGGAATGGCCCTTGACACCTTGCGGTCCCGCGAGCACCAGGTGGCGCTCCTCGAGCGCTACGGAAGCCTGCTGACCGAGCACCAGCGGGAGGTCCTCGAACTCCACCTGGGGAGCGACTGGTCCCTCGCGGAGATCGCCGCCCGGCAGGGGGTCTCGCGCTCCGCCGTGCACGACCTGATCCGCCGCTCCGTCCAGGTGCTGGAGGACAGCGAGAAGCGCCTCGGACTTCTCGCCGAGGCCGAGCGGCAGCGGGAGGAGAGGCGCGTGCTGGCCGCCGAGCTGGCCGACCTTCGCCGGCGGATCACCCGGCTGGAGGCTCGGCTGGCCGGTGTTTGAGACCCTGACCGAGCGGATCTCGGCCGCCCTCAAGAAGATGAGCGGCCGGGGCCTGCTGCGCCCAGAGGACGTCGAGCTCGCCCTCCGCGAGGTCCGCCTCGCGCTGCTCGAGGCCGACGTGAACTTCCGGGTCGTCAGGGACTTCATCGAGAAGGTGAGGGAGCGGGCCGTCGGAGCCGAGGTGACGACGAGCCTGAGCCCCGCCCAGCAGGTGGTCAAGATCGTCAACGAGGAGCTCGTCCGCCTGCTCGGCGGCGAGGAGCCGGCGGTTGGCCTCCGCTACGCGCCGGCACCCCCGACGGTGGTGCTGCTGGCCGGTCTCCAGGGCTCCGGCAAGACGACCACCGGCGTCAAGCTGGCCCTTTTGGCCCGCCGCGAGGGCCACCGCCCCGCGCTGCTGGCGCTCGACCTGAGGCGGCCCGCGGCCGTCGACCAGCTCCGGCTGCTCGCGGAGAGGGAGAAGATCCCCTTTTTCAGCGGCGAGGGTAGGGTCGAGGAGATCGCCCGCCGAGCCGTCGCATCCGCCCAGAAGGCGGGCGCCGACTTCGTCATCCTCGACACCGCCGGCCGCCTCCAGGTCGATGAGGAGCTGATGGACGAGCTGGCGCGCCTGAAGCGGGCGGTCCCCGTCAGCGACACCCTGCTGGTGGCCGACGCCATGACCGGCCAGGAAGCCGTCAACGTCGGAATGGCCTTCGACAAGGCGGTCGGCATCGACGGCGTCATCCTCACCAAGCTGGACGGAGACGCCCGCGGCGGCGCCGCGCTCTCGCTCCGGGCGGCGACCGGCAAGCCGGTGCGCTTCGCCGGTGTCGGCGAGAAGCCTTCCGACCTCGAGGTCTTCCACCCGGACCGGATGGCCTCGCGGATCCTCGGCATGGGCGACGTCCTGACCCTGATCGAGAAGGCGCGGGCCTCGATCGACCAGGAGACGGCCGCCCAGATGGAGCGCAACGTCCGGTCGGGCCGGATAACCTTCGACGACCTGCTCGTCCAGATGCGGCAGCTGCGCCAGCTGGGCCCGCTCGAGAACGTGGTGGCGATGCTCCCCGGCGCCGGCAGGCTGAAGGACCAGGTGAGCGGCCCGGAGGCCGACCGCGACGTCCGCCGGATGGAGGCGGTCATCCAATCCATGACGCGGGCGGAGCGCAGCCATCCCGAGCGGATCGACGGCTCGCGGCGGCTCCGGATCGCCCGCGGCAGCGGCACCCAGGTGGCCGACGTCAACAGGGTGCTGAAGGCGCGCGAGCAAATGGAGCAGTTGATGAAGCAGCTGACCGGCGGTAAGGCCGGCAAAGGCGGTTTCGACATGGGGAAGTTGATGGGGATGCGGCCCCGCTGAGATGAGAATTCAACCGCAGGTTCTGGAGGATTTGAGTTGGTAAAGATCAGGCTCAGGCGCATGGGCGCGAAGAAGAAGCCGTTCTACCGGCTGGTGGTTGCCGACGCCCGGTCGCCGCGCGACGGGCGGTTCATCGAGCAGCTCGGCATCTACGACCCGCTGACCTCGCCGGCGACGATCCGGATCGACGGCCCCAAGGTCCAGGAATGGCTGGCCAAGGGCGCCCAGCCGTCCGACGCGGCGCGCAGCCTGCTCCAGCGCGAGGGGATCATCCAGGGAGCCGCGATCCGCCACCCGAAGGCGGTCAACGTCGGCGCGGTCAAGAAGGAGCCGAAGCCGGTCGCCAAGCGGGTCGAGGCAACGCCGGCAGCGGTGGCGGCGGTTGCCGAGGCGGAGCCGGCTGACGAGGCGGAGCCCGTTGCCGAGGCGGTGGCTGAGCCGGTTGCCGAGGCGGTGGCTGAGCCGGTTGCCAAGGCGGAGCCGGTTGCCGAGGCGGAGCCGGTTGCCGAGGCGGAGCCGGTTGCCGACGCGGTGGCTGAGCC
>DATCPJ010000151.1:0-8259 GCA_036570145.1 Candidatus Dormiibacterota bacterium | reverse complement strand
TAGTGATTCGGTGTCCAGGCGGCCCCAATGCTAGGAGCCGACGAGAACCGGAGCGCGCGTATTCGATATACGTAAGCGAGGATCGCAGGAGGCGACAACGCCGTTGGCCGTCTGGGCGCCGAAGCGCCGCCGATCTCCCCTCTTTCATCACCCTGCTAGTGGGCCAACCTGCTCACGACGACAAGTCCCTCCAGCATGGGGTCATCGATCCGGTTGAAGGCTTGAATTTCCAGCACTCGATAATCGCCGTCGGCATGCATGCCCCGAATCTGGAACTCGACCCAGCTGCCGGGTGTCTCGATCTGGGCGAGCTGGGCATAAGCGAAGGAAAGGTCCTCCGGGTGCACGTACTGCAGGATCCCCGCCCGCTGGTTATGGCCGAGCACGCCACCCGCGGGACCCACGACCGCCTGGATGGCACCCTTCTTGTCAATCAGCACGACCGACTCATGGGTGAACCCCGATAGGGCTTGAAGCAACATCGGGTCGTCATGTCTAGGCCCTACGCCGGCACCGGCGCTCTTGCGCCTGCCCGGCGATTTCCGGACGATCGGCGCTTTGTAAGGTCGCCTCCGGATGCTGGGCGAGTGGCGGATATACGGGAGCGGCTGGCCGTGGAGGTAGCTCTTGAAGCACTCGACACAGAGATACGAATCCCCCCGCAGGTCGGAAGCTGCCACCAACCGCGCGGCAGGGCGGTCCTGGTGGCGATCGCAAACGGCCGCCTCTGGAAGTAGGGAGTGTGCTCCCGGTCGGCCTACCGGCTCTGGGTCGGCCACCAAGGAGCCTAGGCGGGCCCGTTGGAGCGACGAATGGGCACGGTCAACTCGCACCCATCTCGGATCTCGACATCTGTCAAGGATCGAGCTTAGCGGAGGCCTTCGGGGGCGGTCTCCGTTGGTCAGTTTGGGAGGTGTCCACGATGTCTTGAGACAGGAACAAATGGTGCCCCGCGAGGGATTCGAACCCCCGACCATCTGCTTAGAAGGCAGGTGCTCTTCCACTGAGCTAGCGGGGCGAAGCGCGAGCAAGCTGAGGATACCTGCGGGTCGAGGCGGTTCCGCCCCGTCGCTCAGTGGTCGTGGCGGTCCGCGGGGTCCCCGTGGGGCAGGTAGGACCGGTCGCCGATCCAGAGCGCCGGCGGGATCGACCAATAACGGCCCATCTCGTTGAGCGGGATCGCGTAGGCGCTCCGGAGCTCTGAGAACTTGGTCCAGGCGATCTCCCGGTCCGTCAGCGTGTAGCCGGCCTCGGTCAGCCGCTCACAGGCGGTATCGAACTCGAAGCGTTCGATTCCGACTTCGTGCATGTGGGAGGTCTTGAAGAACCAGCTCAGGTCTTCGACCAGGTGGGTACCGACGTTGTACATCAAGCGGGCGGGGCCGCGGGGCACGTCTTCCACGGTCGTCAGCACGAGGACGGTCGCGTCGAGCACCGCCCCGATCGCGCTGATCCAGGACTCGTTGTCGTGGCTGGAGCGGAAGTAGGCGAGGATCGGGTAGGCGAGGTGGCTCTCGAGCACCTCTGCGCTCCACCGCATCCACTCATCGAACGTCTCCTCCAACTGATCGACCATGTCATTGCGGAGGCTGTTCTCGAGCAGCACCACGCCCGAGGGCGGCGCTCCGGCGAGCGCGTCGAGCGTGATTATCAGTACCTCGCGCCTCTGGAAGGACCCATACAGCGAGAAGAGAAGGCTGATCACCACCGCGACGACGCCCAGGCCGGTTGCACCCTCGATGAGCGCGACCGCTCGTGCCATCGTTCCGACCGGGACGAAGTCGCCGTAGCCAATCGTCAGGAACGAGATGGCCGAGAAGTAGATTGTCGTGCCCAGGTTGGCGGGCACCGGGTTCACCTGCTCATGGACCGCGTCCAGAATCAGGCCGTAGCCGATGATCAACCCGACCACCCAGGCGACCAGAAGCAGGATCAGGACCGCTGGGCCGAACGCTCCAAGGCGAGCCTCCCGCGTCTGGACGTCGTTGGCACGGTTCCCGATCCAGCGCCACGCATGCCAGCTCCACCGGACCAGCAGGTTCGACGGCCGCAGCGCTCCGCGAGCGGGTCTTGGCACGATGACACCGACGAAGAGGTCGCGGAGGACGATCCAGACCAGGGCCAGACCGATTGCCAACTCCAGCCAGCGGGGTGCGCTCATCAGCTAGCAATGATCGTGCAAACGACGTGGAGGCTTCCTATCCCAGCCAGCCGGCGAGAGCTCGTTCGAGGTCGGCCAGGCCCTCGCGGCGCAACCGGTAGACCTTGCGCCGGCTGCTGCTCGCGCTGAGCAGGCCGGCTCCAAGGAGGAGTCGGAGGTGGTGGAGCACGGTCGTCAAACCGATCCCCAGCCGCGTGCCCAGCTCCGAGGCGGTCAGCTCCTCGTGGGCAAGCAGCCGGAGAATCCGCAGCCGGCGTTCGTCGGCAACAGCCTGACCCGTCCGCAGCAACTCGATAGGTGGCTCGTCCGGCCCCGCCGAGGTCGCCGGCCGGATCGGGTAGCAGACGATCTTGGTCGAGTGGTGGTCGAATACGTGGGCCGCCGGCCAGATCACCAACGAGGGCACCAGGAGGACGGCGTTGATGCCGGGCTCCGCGATGTACTCCCAGCCGTCCATCACCGCGGCCACCATCTGCTCGGCGCGGGCGCTGCGGGCCTGGATGCGACGCGAGGCGGCTTCTGCGAGGAGTGGCGCCGCGTCGTACGCGGACGCGAAGTGATCGCTCCAATCGGCGAGCAGCTTCAGCAGCCGCCGCCTGGTCTCCCAGCCGTCGAGGGGTAGCAGCGCCCGGAGCGCCGACTGCCAGAGCTGATCCTCCGGATAGGAGCTCTCTCGGAACTGCCGGACCGCCGCCTCGTCCCCGGCGACTGCAGCCGCGATCACCTCGGGCGGCGTGGCGCGGCGAAAATAGCGGACGTAGTACCCGAGCAGCCGGAGCCGCAGCTCGCGCGGGTGCATGGCCCGGATCGCCTGGATCAACGCCGCGGGGTCCCGTGGCGGCGCGGTCTCATAGGCAACCGTCAGAAGGTGCGCCCAGACCATGTCGCAGCCGCCGGCGAAGGTCCGAACCTCGTCCACCAGCCCCTCCGGACCATCGCCGCCGGCGGTGGCCGAGGCTAGCGAGAGAACGAGCTCGTAAGCGGGTGAAGCGTCGATCTCGAGGCGCAAACGTTGGGTGGCCACCGACGCAGTCTAGTGCGATCGAATTCGTAGTGAAATCGCCACTTTCGTCGCAGTACGGTTGCGGCTGGAGGTGAGAGCGAGCTGAGATACCGGCTGCTCGGAAGTTCTGCGCTTCGCGTGAGTGAGGTCGCCCTTGGGACGATGACGTTCGGCCAGCGATGGGGCTGGGGCGCGGAGCTGGCGGAGTCGCGCCGGATGCTCGATCTCTTCCTCGAGCGGGGTGGCAACTTCGTCGACACCGCGAGCAACTACACCGACGGCGAGTCGGAGGAGCAGCTTGGCGAGCTGCTGGAAGGCCGCCGCGAGCGCGTCGTGCTGGCGACCAAGTACACGCTGACCAGCCGGCCGGAGGATCCCAATGCCGGCGGCAACCACCGCAAGAACCTGGTCCAGACGCTGGAAGCGAGCCTTCGCCGGCTGCGCACCGACCGAATCGACCTGCTCTGGATGCACATGTGGGATGGGATCACGCCGATCGACGAGGTTGTCCGGGCGCTCGATGACGTCGTCGCCGCCGGGAAGGTGGTGGCAGTCGGCATTTCCGACACGCCGGCCTGGGTCGTATCGCGGGCGGTGGCGATCGCCGAGCTGCGTGGCTGGACCCGGCCCTCGGCGATCCAGCTCCCCTACAGCCTGGCGAGCCGCGACCCGGAACGCGAGCTGTTCCCGATGGCGGCTTCGCTGGGACTGGCGGTTCTCGCCTGGGGCAACCTCAGCGGCGGCGTGCTGACCGGGAAATACGCGAACGGCGGGGCGTCGCCGCGTCGGTACGGCGACCACTCGCCCGGCGAGCGGCAGGCGAAGGTGGCCGAGGTCGTCCGGGAGATCGCCACCGCCGCCGCTGCGACGCCGAGCCAGGTCTGCATCGCCTGGGCGCTGGCGCAGCGCGCGAAGGCGAACCTCATACCCATCCTCGGAGCACGTAGCGCCGGCCAGCTGATGGAGAACCTGGGTGCGCTGACGGTCGACCTTGCGCCGGAGGCGCTCGCCCGGCTCGAAGAGGCCACGGCCATCCCGCTCGGCTTCCCGAGCGCCTTCCTGGCAGACGACGAAGTCGTCCACCTGATCTTCGGCGACACCCGCCAGCTCATCGAGACCTGACGCCGTCCACCGGGCGTAGCGGCTGAGGCCCCGGTTGACGGATGCTTTCCGCAATGAAACACAAGCTCATCCTCAACAACGAGGTCCACATCCACAAGGGCTTCAACAAGTGGCTCGCGATCCTGATAACCAACAGCGTCGGCAACATGTGGTTCTTCTACTTCCTGGCCTTGTTCATGGCCACCTGGATGCTGCTCTCCAAGCTGGGCGTGCTGGCCTTCGACCCCTACCCGTTCGCCCTCATGCTGCTGATCGTCGGCGGCATCTTTCAAGCCCTCGCGATGGTCGCCATCATGGTCGGCCAGAACGTGCAGTCAGCGGCGAGCGACGCCCGCGCCGAGACCGACCACGAGACGCTCGACGCCATCCACACGCTGTCCAGCCAGACGATCGTGATCCTCGAGAGCCAGAACAAGATCCTCGCCCTGCTCGAGGCTCAGAAGAAGGCCGGCTAGAACGAGTGTCGGGTCAGCCGCCGCCCTTGGCCGGCCGCTTCACCCGGGCCGCGGCTCGTGATGGGCGGCCGCCAGCGCTAGGAAGGCCTGGTCGCCCCCCGGCGAACTCGAACATCGATGGTCTGGCCATGGACGAAGAGTTTCGCCCATCTCCTGTCGGAGCCCGAGGACGAGCGGGGTGCCGGAAGGACCTTCTCGAGCTGCCTTTTGAATTCGGGCAACGGTAGGCGCCGGGAGTCAAGCGGCGGCCGCCGGGCTGCCCTCAACTGGCCCACTTGACAATAGCTTTGGGTCGCTGTATTTGGAACCTCGAGGCCGTTGCGGAACGCCGGGGTTGAATCTCCCCGGACGAAACGATGCCGGATCGGGGAGGCGGCACAGCGGCTCGACCCAGGCGGCGGAACGAAATCCAAGTCTGACTTATCCGTCAGCTCTAATCCTCGCGATGGCCTGGGGCAACCCGCTCAAGGCGCCGAACACCTTGATCGATCAACGCCTTCATCAGCGATTGATAGGGCACTCCACGACGCTCGGCAGCGTGCTTCGTACGGCTGAGAAGCTCTTTCGGGACTCGAAGCGAAATCTTTGTCGTCGCTTGATCAAGCGACTCGAGTACCTCGCGTTCGAACTCTTCATCGCCCAGCTTGTCGAACGGGTCGTTGAATGGCTCCCTTGTCGGTTTGGTCTTCATTTGCTGATCCTCCGAATGATTCTCTTGGACGCCGCCCGAGCATGAATCGGGTACCGGCCTGTCGGCTGGTCGATCCAGATCACCACGAGCCAACGGCCGGTCGACGTTCGCCCGACCACCTGGTATGCCTCGCGATCCGGCAGGAAGCTTTCGATTCGCCTCGCATCACCGAGAACCTGGGCGATCTCCCCGAGCGTGATTTGCCGCTCAGGATGATCTTCAGCGAGGTGCTTTCGGTTGGCGTCGTCCCAGACGACCGGCCGATCGTCCACCCGTTTAGTATATACGCTCTGGGTGGACAAAGTGGGGTGGCTGACGGGTCTCGAACCCGCGACCTCCGGCTCCACAGGCCAGCGCTCTACCGCTGAGCTACAGCCACCACGAGGCCGTTCCTAGCCCAGATGCTAGAGGCCCAGAGCCCGAATTGTACCGTGCGTACAATCTGAGCCATGGCCACTGCGAACCAGGTCCGGTTCGACAGCCTGCTCAAGAAGGGCGACCTGATCGAGGTCTCCTCGGAGATGACGCCCGCCTACCTGAAGGAGCTCAAGCACACCCTGACGGTCAGCGGCGACACCGAGCTGATCTCGGCGCCCGCCTACTACCTGGCCGCCAAGCGGGCGCCCAGCATCAACGCCTTCATGACCGGGATCGCCATCATCCAGGACGAATTGGCCCACGCCCACATCGCGTACCACATCCTCGAGGAGCTGGGCGAGGACGAGGAGAAGCTGATCTTCGAGCGCGATCCGAAGTCCTTCCGCTACCCCTACGCCTTCGACGTGCCGCTGGAGTCCTGGACCGAGCTGGCGATCGCCAACGCGATGTACGACCAGGCCGGCTTCTGCCTTCTTGGCGACATCCACGACGCCTGCTCCTACGGCCCCTGGAAGCGCGGGCTCGTGAAGGTGATGGCGGAGGAGAACTTCCATCTCCGCAACGGCCAGAGCTGGATGAAGAAGATCGCCAAGGCCGGCGGCGAGGCGAAGGACGAGCTGCAGAAGAACGTTGACTGGATGTTCCCGCTGACGGTCGAGTGGTTCGGCCTCCCCGACAGCCTCAAGCAGCACCACACCCAGATCGAGTTCCGGCTCAAGGCCAAGACCAACGACGAGCTCCGCCAGTGGTGGCTCTCGGTCGTGGTGCCCTTCTGCGAGTCGATCGGGGTCAAGGTCCCCGCCCACCAGGAAGGCGACGCTTTCGTCCTCGACTACCCGTTCCCTTGCACTTTCGACGCCGAGGCCAAGCGCTGGGACTTCAACGATCCGTGCAGCTGGGACGACGTGCTCGAGCGCTGGCGCGGCCGTGGCCCCCGCAACGCCCAGATGGTGGCGGACCTCCAGGAGTCGCACTACAAGCTGCGCAAATCGCGCGGTCGATGAGCTCTCCGCTCGAGGACCGCTGCTGGGCGGCCCTCGCCGAGATCCAGGATCCCGAGATGCCGATCAGCCTGGTCGACCTCGGCCTCATCTACGGGCTGCGGGCAGAGGCGCCCAAGGTCAGCGTCGATCTCACCTTCACCGCGATGGGCTGCCCGGCCCATGACTTCATCCTGGAGGACATCCGGGAGCGACTGCTGGCCGAGCCGGAGGTCGAGGAGGTGGTGATCAAGGTCGTCTGGGACCCGCCCTGGAGCAGCGAGCGGCTGACGCAGGACGGCCGCGACGCCCTCGAGATGTGGGGATTGGCGGTATGACCATGACCCGGGTTCACCGCTCGGTGCGGGAGTACGACGTCTTCGCCCGCAAGGCCCGTGTCGACCCGCTCCACCACGTCGGTCGGGTGGTGGCGCCGGACGACGACCTCGCCCAAGCGTATGCCCGCGCGACCTACGACGAGGAACGCTGGGTCGAGATGGTCATCGTCCCCCGGGAAGCGGTCATCACGGTCACCGCGCCCGGCGATGAGTAAGCGGCCGGTGGGCGGCCCGGTCAGCGACCTCGTCCTCTCCCTTGCCGACTGCAAGCAGCTGCTCGGGCTTCGCTACGCCGAATGGTGCAGCGCCACGCCGACGCTGGAGGCGGACATCGCCGCCGCCGCGATGGGCCTCGACGACCTCGGCCACAGCCGGGTCCTGGCCGGCTGCCTCTCCGAGCTGGGCGAGGACCCCAGGGGACCGGAGCGGGAGAGCGACCCAGCTGCCTACCGGAACGTCGCCTTCCTCGACGACACCTGGACCGAGTGGGAGCAGTTCGTCGCCGCCAACGCGATCCTCGACACCGCCTTCACGGTGATGATCGAGTCGCTGGCCGAAGGCGAGTTCGAGGTCCTTCGAACCCGGTTGCGCAAGATGCTCGCCGAGGAGCGCTACCACTTCCTCCACGGCCGCAGCTGGCTCAACGAGATGGGTATGAGCGAGGCCGTCGAGCAGGCGTGGCGCGAGGCGGTGGAGTGGTTCGGACCTGATGGCGGGGAACTTCGCAAGCGCCTGGCCGGCAAGCTCGAGCGCCCCGAACCGAAGCTGAAGATCGACTGGTCCAAGTGGGATCCGATCCGCCGCCGGACGAAGTCGGGGGCGATCGACAAGCACACCTTCGACATGCTCCGCGGCCTCGAAGAGCAGCGCTACGGCATCACCGGTGCGGAAACCCCGGCCCGAGGCTGAGGCGCCGCGGGGCGCACCCGGCTGTCCCTTCTGCGCGAGCCGTGACGCGGAGGTGATCTCCCTCTTCGGCACCCAGGCGATGACCCTCCAGTACCGCTGCCGAGGCTGCGGCTCCCTTTACGAAGCGATCAAGTACGACCGGGAGGAGGCTCGGGCGGACCCGCCCCGTTCCCGCCGGCCGCCGGGCGGCGCCGCCTCATGACCGCCAGCGGGACGCCCGCC
>DATCPJ010000150.1:0-2871 GCA_036570145.1 Candidatus Dormiibacterota bacterium | reverse complement strand
ATCACGTCCAGGACGTGGTGGGCGAGCACGCCGGATGCGCGCGGCGGCCTACCCTCGGCCGCCGCTCGCACCATGTCGAGCACGCCGATGCCGCGCCGATTTTGATCGGCGTCCGCGGGGTCGTCGGCCAAAGGCACATCTCGCCAGCCACCCTCGTCCAGGTGCAGGTTCGCGCTGATGGGACCGCCGAGCGTGTTGGGGTCGGGCGCGTTAAGAACTCCGTCAGGGCCGTAGATCTGTAGCCTGGGCAGGTCAGCGCCAGCCACTCTCTGAGCATTTCGACGCGTTAAAGACACGAGAGCTCGGTTCGGACCTTCCTGTTCCTGGCGCTCATTGCGCGGCTAACCCCCAAGCGGACTCTAGCCCCAATGGAACAAGCTCTAACGCGGATCCGAGAGGATGTCGAGGGCGAGCATCGAGGCATGCAGCCGATGCCAGGCGACCAAGTGAAACGGACCCCCTCTGCTCTCGGCCTGGTCGCAATTCGGCAGCTCCTCGGCGAGCAGGAGCCAGAGCGCTCACGGCCGAGTTTCAGGCGCTTCCCGCCTACCATTCACCCGCGTTCCTCATGTCCGCGGTCCTGGCGTCGGGGTCGTAGATGGTTCGATAGATCGGCTCCGCCCAGAGCCTGGTCGTCCGCGACGGCCGGATCCGCGGATGCGGCCTCACCCGCCCTGGGGGACGCTCACCCTGGGCGCCGCCCGAGTGCCAGCGCTCCAGCGCCTCGGCCGCCTCACGAAACCTGGCCACCGCCTCGGCGGGATCGAGCAGGTCGCGATCGTCGCCGTCCGCACGGCCGAGATGCTCCCGCCAGAGCCGCAGGCGCAGGTCGCGGGCATATCTGCGCGCGCCATCACCAAGGCCCGCGGGATCGACGGGTTCCCTCCTATCGCGCTCCTCGTCCAGCACGGCGCAGGCGATCTCGGAGTCATGGCTCCAGGATCTCCGGTTGAAGTTGTCGGATCCGACCGACGTCCAGACGTCGTCGATGACGCAGATCTTGGCGTGGACGTAGACGGGAACTCCGAGCAGGTTCTCGACGTCGAAGATCGCCACCCGATCCCCGCCGGCATCGAGCAGGGCCCCTACCGCCAGTTCCCTGCCGACCTGGTTCGGAGGGAGGGTCAGCGCGCCCGCCTGGTCGAAGTACCTGGGGACGATCGCGATCAGGCATAGCTCGGGGTTGGCGGTCAGAGCGTCGGCGAACGGCTTCATGACCTCTTTCGACCAGAGGAACTGGTCTTCGATGTAGATGAGCCGGCGGGCGCGACGAAGGGCCTTGAGGTAACCCCGCGCGATGCTGCGCTCGCCCTGCGGAGCGAACGGATACCCCCCGCGGCGGCGGCCGTAGGTGCGCAGCACCTGGACCGAATGGGTTCCCCTGGCCGGCGGGTCGGCCGCCATCGACGGCAGGATGCTCGCCCTGCGATCGGTATGGCGCAGCAGGTCGCCCACAATCCCGATCGGAGCGCGGCTGAGCGGGCTCCGGTCCTCCCATCTCTCGCGGAAGGTGAACTCCAGGTCGCCGACGGCCGGGCCTTCGATGGCGACCTGGATGTCGTGCCAGGGAGGCGTCAGCCCGAACACCGGCGCCATCGGCTGGCGCTGTGGGTCACCGAGATGGTCGGCATCATCCCGCCGGGCGTGGCAAAGGTCGACGCCGCCGACAAAGGCGACGTCCCCCGCTGTCCCACTCGCATGGCGGATGACCACGAGCTTCTGGTGGTGGGAGCCACCACGACGCACGCGTTGGTCGAGAAGCACCTCGCCTCCCGCCGCGTTCACCACCGAGCCGAGGTGGCGGTTCTCCTTGGCGCTGAATCCGAGCCGGTCGGTGTGCGACCGCCAGAGCAGCCCTCTGACTTTCACCCCGCGACGCGCCGCCGCCGAGAGGACCGCCCCGATCTCGGTCTCGGGACCGTCGCCAAGGCGCTCGTTGGGGTCTCCTCGCCAATCGGTGAAGAACAGCTGGTCGCCGGCGCCCAGTTCGCCAATCGACTCAAACAAACGGTGAAAGTAGGTCGCGCCGTGCACAAGTGTTTCAACCTGGTTGCCGGTGGTCCACGCCGCTCCGTCCCGGTGCCGCCGGTCGAGCTCGGTGAAGTCGTTGCCCCTTTCGGAGCCCGTGAGGAACCAGCTCGCCGGGGTGCCGATCGGTGGCTCAAAGGGCGGCATCGCGCGATTCAGACTAAGGAATCGGCACAGGCTTTCGTCTCGGCTGCAACCGCCGACCTGCGTGTTATGGCGAATGTTTCAGCTCGACGCCCACTGTTAGTGGCCCCTGAAGGCGGGGATCAGATGACATCGCCCCCTGATGCAATCCTCGGACCACGCAATGCGCCAAACCTGGAGCGGCGATCACGCCTGCGCCGCCTCGACGACCTGCTCGAGGCGCTCGAGGCGCTCAACCTCCAGGATGCGCCGGCCCTGACCGCCGCCGTGGCCGCGCGGCTGGACGAGCTCGGCATAAGTTCCACCGGCATCGGGGCACCCTTCGCCGAGCTGATCGATGGCGTCCTCAAGGCCCAGGAGCGGTACATGATCCAGGTCCCCGCCGAGAGCCGCCAGAGGCGCCGGCGGGCGCCGTTCAACCCCGAGGCGCTCCGCTTCGGTTCGCGCTAGGCGGGCCGGCCTGCCCGGCTTCGGCGCAGCGCACCAACTGCTGCGCGCACTGTGAGTCCCTGGCCAGAAGGTACGAAGGGACACGGCGTCGAATACGAATTTGCCCCGCAGGGCAGCTGAAGGAGCCTACTCGTCCTCGATCTGGTTGAACATCAGGCTGTCCTGGATGTCGTACAGGACGTCCATCGCGTCGGGCACTGTCGCCACGCTGCGGGCGCCGCGGATCTCCGCGGCGCGGGTCTCCTCGAT
>DATCPJ010000149.1:0-8057 GCA_036570145.1 Candidatus Dormiibacterota bacterium | reverse complement strand
CCGCTGAAGTACGGCAGCGACCAGCTGGGCGACACGATCTACTTCTGAGGAACACAACCCCGAGGGCCGATTCGCCGCGAGGCGGGTCGGCCCTCCTTTTTAGAGCACCTGCTCGGGGAGCAGCCCCTTCTCGCGCAGCTTGGTCATCTCGTGCCAGGCGTCGACGTAGCGCATGGTGCCGGATGCGAGCCGGAGCACCATCGAGTGGGTGTAGGCGTAGAAGTCCTCGTAGCGCACTCCCTTCAGCAGGTCGCCGGTCGTGATGCCGGTCGCGGCGAAGAAGATGTTCTCGCCCGAGCACAGCTCGTCGATGGTGATGACCTTGTCGCCATGGCCCTCGCTCCTGGCGATGTCCCGCTCGGCGTCGTCGCGGAGGTAGAGCTTGGCCTGCATGTCGCCCTGCAGGCACTTGACGGCGCAGGCTGCGAGCACGCCCTCGGTGGCGCCCCCGCTCCCCATCAGCACGTGCTTGCCGGTGATCTGCACGTTGGCCGCCGTGATCGCGCCCGCGACGTCGCCTCCCGAGATCAATGAGATCCGCGGACCGACCTCGCGGACCTGCTCGATGATCGCCTTGTTGCGGTCCCGGTCGAGGATGATCACCGTCAGGTCGCGGGGGTGGAGGCCCTCCGCCTTGGCGATCCGCTTCAGGTTCCACTCGACCGGCATGTCGATGTCGATCACCCCCCGCGCCCGCCGGCCGACGACGAGCTTCTCCATGTAGTGGACGTGTGTGCTCAGCATGCTGCCCCGCTCGGCCAGGGCGACCACCGCCATCGCGCCGGGGAGCCCGTTGGCGGTGAACTCGGTCCCGTCGATGGGATCGACGGCGACGTCCACCTCGGGCTCGAGGCCGTTGCCGATCTCCTCCCCGAAGTAGAGCATCGGGGCCTTGTCCTTCTCGCCCTCGCCGATGACAACGGTGCCCTTCATGTCGACCGAGCCGAGGGCGCTCCGCATGGCGTCGACGGCACGCCTATCGGCGGCCAGCTTGTCACCCCGGCCCTGGAGCGGGGCCGCGGCCAGCGCCGCCGCCTCGGTGACGCGGAGCAGCTCGAGGGCCAGGTTGCGATCCATCAGCTGCGCGGTGGCCATGCCTGCCAGAAAGTTAGCGCAACCGTCGCCGGGGGGCGGCCGTTGCCCTAAGCGAGGGGGTCTCGGAGGCTTCCCGCGTCCTCGGCTTCGGCGGCGGCCTTGGCGGCGCCCGGCTTGGGGCCGGGCTTGCCGCGGCCCTTCTGGTCGGCGCCCGGAGGGCCGCCCAGCTTTCGCCGGCGGATCGGCACCGAGTCGCGCTCGACCAGGATCTTGGACTTGCTCACCAGCTTCCGCTCCAGGTCCGGCGTCTCGTAGACGCAGGTCCGCTCGAGGACCGCGGTCACCCAGACCCGAATGCCTTCCAGCTCGCCCTCGAAGCCCTCGACGATCATCTCGTCCTCCTCAAGCTCGATCTTGCTCAGAGGTACCCTCGACATTACTTCGTGAAGCGAGCATACCGCAAAAGCTGATAGTGGAAGCGAGGGTTTTTCAGGCCTAGAAAAATTCTCCCCAGAACTTCTTGACCCGGTCGACAGGCGTCTGGACGGCCGCTTCGGGCGGCACCACCGCGGCCGGGTCGGCGGCCGCCGCGTCATCCTCCGGGATGCCTTCCGGGTGGACCCGGATGATGCCGTGGTGGACGCCGCCCTCCTGCACGACAAGGGCCCCCACGCGCGCGTCACCCTCCAATCGGCCGCTCGGGGCGATGCGCAGCTTGCCGAGCGCGGTGATGTTGCCGCGCACAAGCCCGGCGATCGTCACGTCGTTGCCGCGGATGGTGGCGGTCACCTCGGCGCCCTTGCCCACAACCAACGTGCCGGCGCACTCGATCTCGCCCGAGAACTCGCCCAAGAGGTCGCCGTCGCCGTTGATCACCCAGCGCCCGGATGCCGAGTCGCCCCGAGCCAGGATGCTCGGGTCGCTGTCGCCGATCGGCAGCGGGCTGACCGCCGCCGTGATGGAAGGAGAGAGCGCCCTCGCCTCGCTGGGCGCCTCCTCGGTTACCGCGCTGCCGTTTCCGTTGGTCTCCACGCGAAGATTTGACACGCTCTGTTCACTGGCCATGCTGCCCCTCTCGGAATTCTCCCGTCCCGGCGCACGAGCCGGCTTCTACCCCCAGCCACGAGATCGATGTTCGGCGAACGGAACATACCTTCGTAGAAGCGCAGCATAACCAACAGCAGGCGGTTGTGGACAACTCCGCTATGCGCTAGCTCTTGCGGTAGGGCTTGCCATCCGCTGCGGGGGCCACCGCGCGGCCCACGGCGCCGGCGACGACGACGATCGTCAGCAGGTACGGCAGCATCCCCAGGAATTGGCCGGGAACGTGGACGCCGAACGCGATGGCGCGGCTCGCCACCTGGTCCGACGCTGTGAAGAGCATCGACGCGCCGAACGCGCCGAAGGGGTTCCAGCGGCCGAAGATCATCGCCGCCAGGCCGATGAAGCCGCGCCCGCCGGTCATCCCGGGGAGGAAGTTGCCGAGCTGCTGGAGGCTGAAGTAGGCGCCGCCGAGCCCTGCCAGGCCGCCGGAGACGATGACGTTCACGTAGCGGACGAAATAGACGTTGATACCGGCCGTCTCGGCTGCCTGCGGGTGCTCACCGCAGGCCCGGGTCCGCAGGCCCCAGGTGGTGTGGAAGATGACCAGGTAGACGGCCACCACCAGCCCGAGCATGGCGTAGGTGACGAAGGCGTTCTGGAAGAGGACCTGGCCGATGATCGGCAGGTCGCCCAGCACGGGGACATGCCAGGTCGGCAGGTGGCCCGGACCGGCCACCGATTGGGACTCGAGGTAAGTCCGGTAGAAGACGCCGGTGACGCCGATCGCGAGGATGTTGATCACCGTGCCGCTGACGATCTGGTCGACGATGAAGCTGATCGCGAGGATGGCATGGATGGCGGCGATCAGCATCCCGGCCAGGACCGCGGCGATCAGGCCCAGCCAGAGGCTGTGGGTGAATAGGGCCACCACGTACCCGGCGAAGGCGCCGGTCAGCATGATCCCCTCGAGCGCGATGTTGACGACGCCCGAGCGTTCGCTCATGACGCCGCCGAGGGCGGCGAGCGTCAGCGGTGTGGCGGTGACCAGCGTCTGCGATCCGAAGACGGCGATGTCGCTGGGGCGGATGCTCACGACCAGCAGGGCCATCTCATGCATGAGGCGCCGCTCCCTCCCGCTGGGTGATCGCAACCGCCGCGACCTGGTGGCGGCGGAGCCGGAGCAGCCAGCGGATGATCTCGGGCGCGGCGACGAAGGCGATGACCGACGCCTGCACGATCGAAATCAGGTCGGAGGAGACCTGGGGCGTGGTCTGCAGCTGCATGAAGCTCGCGCCGTTGTGGAGCGCGCCGAAGAGCAGCGCCGCCGGCAGGATGCCCCACGGGTTGCTTCGCGCGAGGAGTGCCACCGCGATCGCGTCAAACCCGTAGCCGGAGGCGACGGCGGCGGTCATGTCGTGCTGGATGCCGAGCATCTGGACGATTCCGGCGGTCGCGGCCAGGGCGCCCGAGATACCCATCGCCAGCACCGTGGTGCGGGCAACCGAGATGCCGGCCGCCTTGGATGCCCCGGCGTTGTAGCCGACCGCCCGAAGCCGGAAGCCCACGGTCGTGCGGTTGATCAGAAACCAGACCGCCGGGATCGCCAGCAGCGCGAGCAGGAAGCCGAGGTGGAGCCGGCTGCCGGGGAAGATGATCGGGAGCACCGCGTTGGCGTCGATGTAAGGAGTCCGGATGAGGCCGTGGGCATGGGGATCGAGCATCAGGCCCGGCGTCGTCACCAGGTAGTTCGCGATCAGGAACGCGACGTAGTTGAGCATGATCGTGGTGATCACCTCGTGTGCGCCCGTCTGCGCCTTCAGGAAGCCGGCGATCCCGGCGTAGAGGAACCCCGCGGCAATGGCCGCGAGCAGGGCGAGCGGGACCTCGACGATCGCCGGCAGCCCGTGGACCGAATAGGCGACGAAGACCCCAGCGAGCGCACCGATGTAGAACTGGCCCTCGGCGCCGATGTTGAACAGGCCGGCCCGGAACCCGAGGGCGACGCCGAGCCCCAGGAACATGTAGGGCACCGAGCTGACAAGGGTCTCGGCGAAGGCGTTGGTATTGGTGAAGGCGCCCTGGAAGAGGTAGAGGTAGGCAAGGGTCGGGTCGGCGCCGGTGGCCACCACGGCGATCGCCGCCACCAGGAAGCCGAGCACGACCGAGACGACCGGGATGATAAGGGCGTTGATCACCCAGGCCGGCACGTGTGCCCAGAGCCGGCTCACGCGGCGGCTCCTCCCGCCATCAGGAGGCCGATCCGGTCTCGGTCGGCGCCGGCGCCGTCGACCACCGCCACGATCCGGCCGCGATAGATGACGGCGATCCGGTCGCTCAGGGAGAGCACCTCGTCGAGCTCGGACGATACCAGCAGGACGGCCAGGCCCTTGTCGCGCTGGGCGACGATCTGCTGGTGGATGAACTCGATCGAGCCGACGTCGATGCCGCGCGTCGGCTGGCAGGCGACCAGCACCATCGGCTCAGTGCCCAGCTCGCGCGCGACGACCACCTTCTGCTGGTTGCCGCCGGACAGTGAGCCGGCGGCGGCCGTCGGCCCGGAGGCGCGGATGTCGAACTGCTTGATCAGGCGTGCCGCGTATTCGGCGACGGCCTTTAGCTGGCGCACGATCCAGCGTGCGAATGGGTTGCGGTCGTAGTCCTCGAGGACCAGGTTGTCGGCAATCGGGAGCTCGAGGATGATCCCCTCCTTGTGGCGGTCGGCGGGGATCACGCTGAGCCCCTCCCGCAGGCGGAGGCGGGTCGAGCGCCGGGTGAAGTCGCGGCCGCCGATGAAGACGCGACCCTCCTTGGCGGTGCGGAGGCCGCTGATCGCCTCGACGAGCTCGTTCTGGCCGTTGCCCTCCACGCCGGCGATGCCGACGATCTCCCCAGCCCGGACCTCGAGCGAGACCCCGCCGACGGCCACCTGGCGGCGGTCGTCGGTGACCACCAGGTCCTCGACCTTGAGGCGGACGTCACCCGGTTTGGCGGGCTGCTTCTCGACCCGGAGCAGCACCGGCCGGCCGACCATCATCCGGGCCAGGTCCGCCTGGTTCGACTCTTTGGGCGTCGTGCTGTCGACGACCTTGCCGCGGCGCATGACGGTGATCTGGTCGGCGATCTCGATCACCTCGGCCAGCTTGTGGGTTATGAAGATCACCGCGTTGCCGGCCTGGATGAGGTTGCCGACGATCTCGAACAGGCCCTTCGTCTCCTGCGGGGTGAGCACCGCGGTCGGCTCGTCGAGGATGAGCAGCCGTGCGCCGCGGTAGAGGGCTTTGAGGATCTCCACCCGCTGCTGGACGCCGACCGACAGCTCCTGCACGCGCGCCCGTGACGGGACGTCGAGACCATAGCGGGAGGAGAGCTCGGAGACGGCCTTCGCAGCTCCTTCCACGTCGATCCAACCCCGCGGCTTGGTGATCTCGTGGCCGAGGATGATGTTCTCGGCAACCGTCAGCGGCGGGATCAGCATGAAGTGCTGATGGACCATCCCGATCCCGAGGGCGATCGCGTCCTGCGGCGCGTGGATGGTGACCGGCTTGCCGTCGAAGAGGATCTCACCCGCGTCCGCCGACGTGAGGCCGTAGACGACGTTCATCAGCGTCGACTTGCCGGCGCCGTTCTCCCCTAACAGAGCGTGGACCTGGCCCCACTTGACGACCAGGTCCACGCCGTCGTTTGCCCTCAGCTCCCCGTAGGTCTTGACGATCCCCCGGAGCTCGAGGGCGTTCTCCATGATCGAGTTGTTAGGGGGTTACGCCGGTTGTGATCGCCCCGCTCTTCAGCTTGGACTGGATGTCGGTGATCTTGGTCTGGACGTCGGCCGGGATCTTGGACGCGTTGTCGTGGTAGGGCGCCAGGCCGATGCCGTCGTTCTGGATGTTGAAGGTGGTGACGCCACCCTTGAGGGTGCCCTTCGTCAGGTCGGTGACGGCCTGCTTGACGGCGAGGTCGAGGTGCTTCTCCGCGCTCGTGATGAGGCAGCTGGCGACGTCCGGGTAGCTGATGAACTGGTCGACGTCGACGCCGACGCAGAACTTGCCGGCGTCTTTGGCCGCCAGCAGCGCTCCGTTGCCGGTCTGGCCGCCGGCGCCGAAGATGACGTCAGCGCCCTGGCTGATGAAGGTCTGACCCTGCTGCTTGCCCCAGTCGGGGTCGTTGAAGTCCTTGGCGCCGCTCTCCGGCTGGTAGATCTTGAGCACCTTGGTGCCGGGCTTGGCATAGGCCGCGCCGGCGGCGTAGCCCTCGACGTAGTGGACGACGGGCGGGACGGTCTGGAGCCCGGCTACGACGCCGATCGTCCCCGTCTTGCTGACCAGGGCCGCCAGCGCGCCGGCGAGGAAGCCCGGCTGGTCCTCCTGGAAGAGGAGCCCGACCAGGTTCGCCGGAGGCGTTTTGTCGGCGAAGTCGAAGGAGTCGACGAGCACGAACTTGGTGTTCGCGTTGGCCTTGGCCGCGGCGGTCACCGCGTCGCCGAGATTGAAGCCGACGCCGATGATCATGTCGTACTTCTGGTCGAGGAACTGCTGGATGTTCTTCGAGTAGTCGTCCGGGGTGCTCGACTCGATGGCCTTGCCCTGGACGCAGAGGCTGGCATCGGCCTGGGCATCCTGGACGCCCTTGAAGGAGTCGAAGTTGAAGGACTTGTCGCTGAGCTTGCCGACGTCGGTCACCAGCCCGACGTGCCAGGTCTTGGAGCAGGTGCTTGCGGGAGTGTTGCTGCCAGTGCCTCCACAGGCGCCGACGGCGAGGACTGTGATGGAGGCGGCCAGCAGGCCGCACAGGACGCGAAGACCACGCATACGAAATACCCCTCCTAGAACGGCTCGTGGTACGAGCGCACGCTTCATTCAGCTTCGATGAGAAACTTTGGGGGAGTCTAAGCCAAAGTTCGCCGGAGAAAGTCCCCGCCCTCGTGCCAACCCAGCGCGACCACTTCGGGTGCAAGCGGGCCGCAGCAGTCGGCAACCTTCGCGGCAAGCTCGGCCTCGCTGGGAGGGCGGCCAGGTGCGCCGGGCGGCAGCTCCAACTCCACCCGCCGGGTGCCGGTCGCCGTTCGCACCTCGGCGACGAAGGAACCGTCGAGCAACCCCGAGCCGCCGGCGGTCGCCTCCACGGTGACCCGCTCGGCCAAACGCCGTGCTTCGGGCCGGACGACCGACTCATCGGTGAAGCTGGCGAAGCGGACCGGGTGGTCGAGCAGGGCCGCCGCAGCGCCGTACTCGAGGCTGAACTTGCCCTCCAGGCCGGTCCGCGGCGAGTGGCGGTTGAGCGGCTGCAGGGACGCGGCCGG
Source organism: Candidatus Dormiibacterota bacterium (assembly GCA_036570145.1). Taxonomy (GTDB): domain Bacteria; phylum Chloroflexota; class Dormibacteria; order Dormibacterales; family Dormibacteraceae; genus UBA6019. The sequence continues at coordinate 682 of DATCPJ010000149.1, read as the reverse complement.
CGTGCGCACGAAGATCGCTTCGACAGAGGCTGGGTCCAGGCCGAGCCCGGCGAGGGCGGCGACCGGCCGCTGCAGGGCGTAGCAACAGGGGTAGAGCTTGATCGCGAGGCCGCCCGGGACGGCGGGGCCCGCGGTCGAGACCAGGTCCGGGTCGCCGCCCACGAGCTTCAGCCACTGGTCGAGGGCGGCGGGGTCGGCACCGGCGCCGGCGGCCGCCAAACGTGCGGCGCGGACACCGGCCGAGACCGCGAAGCCGACCTGGAGCGGCTTGGCCATGGTGCCGAACGCCGCCTGGACGCCACCCGCGGCAGGCACCGCCAGCGCCATCGCCCGTGCCAGCCCGGCCTCGTCCAGACCGAAGGCGACACCGGCGGCGACGGCGGCCGCGGGCGCCCCAGCCGCGCAGGTGGCGTGCCAGCCGCGGCTGTAATGCCTCCAGCCGAGGGCGGCCCCGAGTCGCGCCATGACACCCGCGCCGGCCAGGTAGGCGCGCTCGCCGCCGGACGCGGCCAGCGCGGCGGTGACGCAGACGACGGAGATGTGTGCCGTCGACTCGAGGTGGAGGTCGTCGTAATCGAGGGCGTGGGCCGCGGCGGCCCAGTGCGTCGCCTCGTCCTCGGCAGCGGCGATTCGGGCGACCGGCTCGCGCCGTCCGGCCACCGCGACCGCGATGGTATCGATG
>DATCPJ010000148.1:0-2321 GCA_036570145.1 Candidatus Dormiibacterota bacterium | reverse complement strand
GGGCGAGCCGCTCCTCGTTGACGCCGCCCTCGCCGTTGGGCCGCAGCACGGTCAGGCGGGCCGGCGAGTCCGCCGGTGCGAGGCGGTCCTCGACCAGCTCTTCCATCGTTCCACGTCCGACGACCGACTCCGAGCGCCAGTCGCCGACGATCGCGCCGCCGGTTCCCAGCAGGTACCACTTCGGCTTGAGCGCGGACGCGATGTCGGAGTGCAGGAAGGATGCCTGGGTGCCGTCGGCGAAGCGGAGATCGACATTCACGTGGTCGGAGTTGGTCACGTCCTGCCAGACCAGCGTCTGGGCGACGGCCGAGACCGTCTCCACCCGCTCCCGGAAGAGGAGCAGGGTCCAGTCGAAGTAGTGCGAGCCCCAGTCGAAGATGGTGCCGCCCGAGATCGGCTCGTGGGAATGCCAGTAGCTGCAGGGATGGCCGTAGCCGCCGATGAACGACTCCAGGTGGAACGGCTTTCCGACAGCGCCCGATTCGACCGTGCGGCGGAGGGCGACGAAGTCGGGGTCCCAGCGCCGGCTCTGGTAGACGGTCAGGCTGCGCCCGGCTCCGGCCGCCGCGGCGAGCATCCGGTCGACGTCGGCGAGATGGAGCGCGAAGGGCTTCTCGCAGACCACGTGCTTGCCGGCGGCGAGCGCCGCCAGGGCGATCTCGGCGTGGGTGCTGGGCGGCGTGCCGACGACCACGACCTCCACGGCAGGGTCGCCGAAGAGCGCGTCGACCGACCCGTGCGCTGCGACGCCGAAGTCGCCTTCGGCCTGCGCCCGCCGGGCGGGCGACAGGTCGGAAACACCCCGCAGCTCGAGGCCCTGGACCTCGGCGAGCTGGCGGCCGTGATCGCGGGCGATGGCGCCATACCCGGCGAGGCCGACCCCGACGACGCGCTCAGCACCGTCCCCGGCGGCGAAGCGGAGGGTGTGGAAGAGGAACTGGAGGAAAGACGGGCTCGCGTACGCCTCGGCGCTGCCGCCGAGCCCGACATAGACGAGCCGGCCGTCCCCGGCGGGCCGCGTGAAGGCGGCGACCTGGTCGCTGTAGCGCCAGGGAACCGTCAGCAAGCGGGTGGCGTCGGGCGGCATCCCGTCGCCGGCGAGGTGGAGCTGGTCCACCAGGAAGAACTCTTCCTCGAGGCGGTCGGTCACCGGGTGTGGGCCGGCCGGCCGCACCACCAGCTCGGCCCGCCCCGTCAGCTCGGCGGGGGCGAATCCGGCCAGCTCCCGGATCAGGCGGTTTTCGCCCCAGGCCGCGAGCGTGCCATGGGCGGCGACGAGCCCGCCGCCACCGCGCACCCAGCCCACCAGGGCCTGTTCCTCCTCCGCGCCGAGGGGCCCCTCGTCGGTGGCCGCGAAGACGACCCGGTGGCGGCCGAGGTCGGCCAGTCGGGAGGGGTCGGTGACGACGTCGACCTGAAACCCGCCGGCGCGGTCGAGCATCCGCAACAGCGGCTGAGCGCGCTCCGCGTGGTCGCGAGCGTGCGCAGACAGGTAGGCGAGGACCGGGATCACGTAGGACCGATCCTAGCTACTGGGCAATCTCTGCAAGGTGGCGCAATACGAGCTCGGCCGCCGAGTCCCAGCTGTAGTCTTTCGCGCGCCTTCTCCCGGCGGCGGCCAGCTTCTTGCGCAGGGCCGCTTCGCCGAGCAGCCTGCGAAGGCCGGCGGCGATGGCCTCGGAGCTCTCGGCATCCACCGCCAACGCCGCCCGCCCGGCAAGCTCGGGCAGGGCCCCGCGGTCGCCGATCAGCGCCGGCAAGCCGCGCGCCATCGCGTCCAGGAGCGGCAGGCCGAAGCCTTCGTAGAGGCTCGGGAAGGCCAGCAGCACGGCGTTCTCATAGAGGCCCGCCAGGGTGGCGTCATCGACGTGGCCGAGGACCCTGACCCCGCTGCCCCCCGGCGCACGCTCACCGTTCCAGCCGGGCCGGCCCGCGATCACCAGCTGCGGCGCGTCGGGGATCGAGGCAAGGGCGGCGACCAGCCGGCGGTAGTTCTTGCGCGCCTCGAGGGTCCCCACGGCCAGGATGAACCCGGGCTCGACTCCTTCCGGCAGGGCGCCGGCGGCGGGCAGCGGGGTCGGACCCTCGGCAACCGGGTGAACTCGGTCGGCGAGGTTGGGGTAGGGATAGCAGGCGAGCAGGTCCGACCCTGTCGAGAGGGAGGGCACGAGGACCGCGCCCGCCTTCCGCAGGGCGGGGGGAAGCACGGTGCCGAGGTACGCGCGCTGCTGCCAGGGCACCTCGTCGGGCCGCAGCCGAAAGGCGAGGTCGTGGATGAAGAAGGCGGCCGGCGGTGCGCCCGCCCGCCGGCGGGGCGGGGG
>DATCPJ010000147.1:0-2192 GCA_036570145.1 Candidatus Dormiibacterota bacterium | reverse complement strand
GCGATCGGGTGTATGCCGCGATCGCCGCCGCGGGCGGCCTCGCGCCCGGAGCCGACAGCGCGCGGCTGCCCGACCTGGCCGGCCGGCTCAAGGACGGCGAGCAGGTGAAGGTCCCCTTCCTCAAGGGCGCCGGCGGCGGAGTGGTGGCGGCCAAGGTGGCGGTCAACTCGGCGACCGCCGAGGAGCTGGCGGCAGTTCCTGGTTTCACGCCCGACCTCGCCCAGGCGGTGATCGACTACCGCGACCGCTTCGGACCTCTCGCCAGCCTCGCCGAGCTCACCTCGGTCCTCGGCATGAGCAAGAGCGACTACACCCTTGCGAAGAAGGCGCTGACCCTCGGATGACCCCGCTGCTGGCGGTCTGCGGCGCCTTCTCGGCGGCGCTCGCGCTGACCGTGCTCGCGATCCCCGGCCGGCCGTGGATCGGGGTGAGCGCCCTTCTGCTCGCCGTCGTCACGGCCGGTCTCGCGGCCCTGGTCCGGCCGCTCGCGATCGGCCTGGCGGTCGCCGGGGCGCTCGCCGGGATCGCTCGCGCGGAGCTGCCCGCAGCCGATCCGAGCCTCGCCCTGCGAGCGGCCGCGCTGGCCGGCCGGACGGTGACCGTCGCGGGCGCCGCCGCCGACGATCCCAAGGCGGTTGCGGGCGGCTACGAGGTCCTCCTCGAGCCAGGCTCGCTGCTCACCGCCGATGGCGGCGTCCTGGCCCCGCCCGGGAACCTCCTGGTCAAGGCCCGCGGCCAGGCCTCGATCGGCTATGGCGACCGGCTCGAAGTCACCGGACGCCTCCGGCTTCCCGACGAACGCCCCGGCTTCGATCGGCGCGCCTACCTGGCTCAGCGACAGGTGCTGCTGGAGCTCGCCGCCACCCGCGTCTCGAGCCGGCCGGCGCCGTGGGCCCCGGCTCACCTTCCGTCCCAGCTGCGCCAGGCTTATCGAAGCGCGATCGAGTCGCTCCTGCCCCAACCCCACGCAGCGGTGCTGCTGGGCGTCGTCCTCGGCATCCGGGGAGGCGTTCCGCTCCGTCTCGAGCAGGCGCTCCAGGCGACCGGTCTCGTCCACCTCCTGGTCCTCAGCGGCCTGAAGGTCGCCGTCTTCGCCCGCCTGGCCGGCGCGGCCCTGGCCCCTCTCCTGGGCCGCTGGTCAACCCTCCCGGTGCTGGTCATGGTCGGCCTCTACGCGCTCGCCGGCGGCGCCACGCCTGCCGCCGTGCGCGCGGCTGCGATGGGCGGCCTGGCCCTCCTCGCGACCAGGCTCGGCCGGCCGGCCCACGTCTGGACCTCGCTTGCCGCGGTCGCCGCCGCAATGCTCGGCTGGCACCCCGAGCTGGCCTGGGACGTCGGTTTCCAGCTCTCCTTCCTGGGCACCGCGGCAATCGTTCTGCTGACTCCGTCGATCGCCGCCCGCCTGAAGTGGCTGCCAGCGATCGTCCGCGAGCCGTTCGCGGTCACGCTCGCCGCCCAGGTCGGAACCCTGCCCCTGACCGCAGCGGGCTTCCACGTGCTCTCCCCGGTCGCCCCGCTCGCCAACGCGCTGGTGCTTCCCCTGCTCCCGGCAATGGTCGGCGCGGGGCTGCTGGTCGGCTCCCTCTCGGCGTGGCCCGAGGCTGGGCGCCTCCTGGCGATCCCGCTCGTCGCTCTGCTCGCCTACCTCGAGCAGGTCGCGGTCCTGCTCGCCGCCGTTCCCCTCGCCGCGATCCCGGTCCCGACCTTTCCCGCCTGGGTCGGCGGCGCCTACTACTCGACGCTGGGCGGGCTCCTCGTCGCGCTCCGCACCGACGGCGCCCGGCGCATCCTCGCGCTCTTGCTCGCCGCCGGCGTGCCGCTGGCGATCGCGGCCGGGGAGGTGGTGGCCTGGCGAGCGCAGCCGCCGGCAGCTGTCCTCCTTGACGTGGGAGATGGGCAGGCAGTCCTGCTCACCGGTCCGGCGGGGAGGGTGCTGGTCGACGGCGGGCCCAGCCCCTCGCGGCTGGCGGCTGCCCTCGGCGAGCAGCTTCCGCCCTGGGAGGACCGGCTGGCCGCCCTGATCATCACCTCGCCCGCGCTCGCCCACAGCGGCGGACTGGCCGGTTTCGAGCGCACGGCGGCCGAGGTGGTGCTGCCGGCGACCGACCTCGGTGGCAGCGGCTGGCGCTCGGTCGTAGCGGAGCAGGCAGGTCGGGGCGCCGCGATCGTCCGAGCCGCCGCCGGCACGCGCC
>DATCPJ010000146.1:0-1908 GCA_036570145.1 Candidatus Dormiibacterota bacterium | reverse complement strand
GCCCGGCGGCCACGGCGGACGGGGGGTCGGCTCCGGCACGCAGGGCGGCGACGGCGGCCTCGGTCGCGATGTGTGCCCGGTGGTCGTCGCCGAACTGGGTGCTTGCCCAGTCGAACCACTCTGCGTAGCTGTGGGTGAGGTCCGGAGGAGGGGTGCTCATGAAAAAAACCGCCGGGCGGATCGGCGCCCGGCGGTGAATCGGACTTGCTCTAGCCCTTAGCGCCGCTGGCGCGGGCCGTCTTGGAGACCGTCTTGGCCGAAGGCTTGTCGGCTTCCTTCGCCTTCTTCTCCGCGCGCTTCTCCTTGAGGCTCTTGGACGGCGCCTTCTTGTTCTTGCCCATGGGTGCTACCTCCTCAGTTCAGTTCCTGTGTCGTGAGCCGCGTTCTCAAACTGCGGACGGCCCACATTCTAGGGCCGACCTCAGGGCCGCTGGACAAGGTAAATGCCGAGCGCGACGCCCACGGTGCCGGCGACGTCGAGGCGGTGGACGGGCTCGGCGAGCAGGAGAGCCCCGAGGAAGAGCCCGAAGATCGGGTTGAGGAAGAAGTAGGAGCTGGCCCGGGTCGCCTCCCCCTGCCGCAGCAGATTGAACCAGATCGACATCGCCCCGAGGGAGACGGCGAACAGCAGATAGGCCATCGAAAGGAGGAACGAAGCAGCCGGCTTCACCGTCGCCACCGGCTCCAGGAGCAGGCTCGGCGCCAGCACGGCGATCCCCGCGGCGAGGAACTGGACGCCGTTGACCACGCTCGGGTCCTCCGCCGGTCGCCAGCGCTTGAAGAGGATGGTCCCGGCGGCGTAGAAGACGTTGCCGAACAGGATCAGCAGCATGGCGCCGGGCTGGTCGGAGCTGCTCGTCCGCGACCACATGACGACCAGCACGCTGATGAAGGCGATCGCCAACCCCGCCAGCCGGGGGCCGCTGAGCCGCTCGCCGAGGAGCGCGAAGCCCGCGGCCGCGAGGAGCAGCGGGATCGTGCTGGCGAGCACCGCCCCCATCCCGGCGGAGAGGTGGCGGAGCGCCACCGCGGCGATCCCCAGATAGAGCGCGTAGTTCAAGAGGCCGAGCACGGCGAGCCGCCCCCAGGCGCCGGCGCCGGCCGGAAACGGCCTGCCGCGGATCGCCGCGTAGCCGAGCAGGATCGCGGCCGCGGCCATGAAGCGGGATCCCATCAGGAAGAGTGGGGGACTGCTCGCCAGGGCGACCTTGACCGCCAGGAACGCCGAGGCCCAGAGCAGCGAGAAGAGGATCGCGAGGGGGACGTAGGCACGGGAGGTCATGCGCTACGGGTAAGGATGGGGCAAGCGAAATAACCGCCCGTGCCAAGAAGGTTTCAGGGTTCGGCGGCAGGGAAAAATGGCGCTACGGTAATCAACCGAAACGAACCCCAGAAGGCCAGAGAAGAAGAAATAGAAATGTCTGAAGTAACCGAGAAACTGCCCGTCCTCCCCCTCTCCGCGGGGGTGGTCCTGCCACACATGAACGTCACCATCCAGCTCGACTCGGCCGAGGCCAAGGCCGCGGTCACGGCCGCCAACCTGGCCGAGACGCGCCAGGTCGTCCTCCTCCCCAAGGTCGGCGGCCGCTACGCCGCCGTCGGCACCGTGGCCAAGCTGGAGGACACCGGGAGCCTGCCCGGCGGCGAGGAGATCGTCGTCGTCCAGGGCCGGCATCGCGCCGTCATCGGCAAGGTCGAGGCCGACGTGAGCGGCGCGCTGTTCGCCGAGTTCCGTCCCGTCTTCGATCCCACCGCGCCGAGCGATCGGGCCCGGGAGCTGATGCGCGAGTACCGCGCGATCATCGAGAACATCCTCGAGCTGCGCGACGCGCGGCCGATCGCGCAGATGCTGCGCGGCATCGAGAACCCGGGCCACCTCGCCGACATGGCGGGCTATTCGCCCGACCT
>DATCPJ010000145.1:0-5003 GCA_036570145.1 Candidatus Dormiibacterota bacterium | reverse complement strand
GACCAGCGTCGCGCCGCGGGGGGGGGTCGGAGAGGGGGGCCTGCCCCCCTTTGCCCTTTATGGGCTCCCGCGAATAACGACTTGATTCTAGGAGCAGGGCGGCATCGGTAGAATTCGAAGCTGAATGGAGAAGCTCGAAGACAAGCTGTTCACCGTCCGCAACAAGAAGGACGAGGGCAACCCGCACATCCGCGTCCTCGACCACACGATCTGCGGCGAGAAGTGCGAGGGCAAGTACTGCAACCACTTTTGCCCGGCGGGCGTCTACCTGTGGGACAAGGACACGGCCAAGACCCTGGTCAGCTATGAGAACTGCATCGAGTGTGGGGCCTGCTCGATCGGCTGCCCCTTCACCAACATCGACTGCGAGAGCCCGCGCGGCGGCTTCGGCGTCCAGTTCAAGTACGGCTAGCCCCAACAGCGCTGAATAAGTCGGGCCCTCGTCCGGGTTTAAAGGGAACGTGACTGAGCTCTTCGATGTGATCATCGTCGGTGGCGGCCCGGCCGGCCTCGCCGCCGGCCTCTACGCCGCCCGGATGGACCTGCGCACCGTGCTCGTCGACAGGGGCCCGCTGGGCGGGCAACTGCACAACACCGAGTTGATCGAGGACTACCCCGGGATCGAGACGATCCTCGGCCCCGAGCTGGCCCTCAAGATGGGCGATCACGCCCGCAAGTTCGGCCTCGATGCCCGCGAGTACGACCCGGTCACCTCGGTCGACGTCGACGGCGAGGAGCGGGTCGTCAAGCTCGACTCCGGCAACGAGCTTCGCGCGCCGGCCGTGATCATGGCCGCCGGCGGGCTGCCCAAGAAGCTGGAGGTGCCCGGCGAGATCGAGCTCGCCGGTCGTGGTGTCTCCTATTGCGCGGTCTGCGACGGTGCCTTCTTCAAGAACGAGGTCCTCGCCGTGGTGGGCGGAGGCGACGCCGCGCTCGAGGAGGGCGACTTCCTCACCCGCTACGCGAGCCGGGTCCACATCATCCACCGGCGCGACCAGTTCAGAGCCCAGCCGATCCTGCAGGACCGGGCTCGCGCGAACAAGAAGATCGACTTCATCCTCGACGCCCACGTGAAGGGGATCGAGGGCAACGGGAAGGTCAACGCGGTCAAGTACGACATGCACGGCGAGGAGTTCGAGCTGCCGGTCGGCGGGGTCTTCATCTTCATCGGCTTCAACCCCAACTCCGACATCCTCAAGGTCCACGTCGAGCACGATGCCGAGGGCTACATCATCACCGGGCCGGACATGAAGACCTCGGTCGACGGGCTCTGGGCGGTCGGCGACGTTCGCGCCCAGCTGACCAAGCAGATCGCCACGGCGGTCGGCGACGGGACGACCGCGGCCGTCTCGGCCTCCGCTTACGTCTCGTCGGTCCGCGACCGCGTACGTGCTCGCGCCAGTGCCTAGAGCCGCCGTCAACTCCCTCGAGCTCGAATACGAGACCTTCGGGGAACCCGACAGGCCGGCGGTCCTCCTGATCAGCGGTCTCGGCTCGCAGCTGCTGGGTTGGAGCGACGGCCTCTGCGAGGAGATCGTCGCCCGCGGCTTCCGCGTGATCCGTTTTGACAACCGTGACGTGGGGCTCTCCAGCAGGCTGGAGGGTTCGCCGCCATACACGCTGAGTGACATGGCCGCCGACGCCGCCGGCCTCCTCGAGGTGCTCGGCATCCCGGCCGCTCACATCGTGGGAGCCTCGATGGGCGGGATGATCGCCCAACTCGTCGCCATCGAGCACCCGGCCCGGACGCTGACGCTGACGGTCGTGATGTCGAACCTGGGCGGCGCCGACTCGGTTGTTGCGGACTCGGAGGTGGTCGCCCTTCTGGTTCAACAGCCCGCGGCTACGCGCGAGGGTCGTATCGAGCAGTCGGTGGCCACGACGCGGGTCACCTGGGGCCCCAGCTTCGAAGAAGATCGGTCCCGCGCGCGGGCGACCCGGGCGGTCGACCGCTCCTTCTATCCGGAGGGGACGGTCCGCCAGTTCCAGGCGATCAACGCCTCGAGCTCCCGGCGCGAGGACCTGGGCAGGGTTCGTGTCCCGGTGCTCGTCATCCATGGCGACGCCGACCCGCTGGTGCCGTTCGCGAACGCCGCGAAGATCGCGGCGGCCGCCCCCAAAGGAACGGAGCTCTATGTGATGGAGGCGGTCGGCCACGAGATGCCACCCCGGGAGTGGGCCAAGATCGCCGATGGGATAACCCGGCTGGCGGCTAAGCTCGAACCCGGCGTCGGCGTGGCGGAACGGTAGACGCGGCAGCTTTAGGAGCTGTTGGGGAAACCCGTGGAGGTTCGACTCCTCTCGCCGACACCAGCCCGCTGCCCCGGTCGGATCAGGGACGGCCTTCGAGCACGAGGAAGGTGTCGTTGCCAGAGGAGCAGCTGTAGACCCGGTCGACCTGGTAGCCGATCGTGAGCGAGTCGAGGTTGTGCCCGCCCGCCTGGGCGATGGCCGCAGTCAGCTGCTGTTTCACGTCGATGCCGTTGATCTGCGCCCCGGTCACTGCGACGCCGACGTTGCCGCCGCCCGCGGCGTAGAGAAGCGTCGAGATGGCGACCGAGATGCCGCTGAAGCCGCCGGAGCCTTCGAGGTTGGCGCCGCCCGCGGATGACCCGCTGAACCTGATCTTGACGTCAGAAGCGCCCGATTGCGTGAGGGAGGCCGCGATCTGATTGGCGCTCAGGACGTTGCGTTCGAATCCGCCTTGAGCGACCTGCTTGGCCGAACAGACGAACCTGGTGATCATCGTCACGGAGAAGTGCTCGGCGGGGTTCACGTTGTCGCCCCTGACCTGGATCTTGAACGCGCCCCCCGGGGCGTTGGGGATGTCGACCAGTGTCACCTTGCCGCTCGGCCCGGAGACTGAAGCGCTGCTGGTGTGGACGACCCCGGCCGGGTCGGTGATGATCAGGGACATCGCGCTGCCGGGGTATGCGAGCTCACCGATGACCTCGCCGCCCGCGCTGTTGTAGTCGGGCTGGGCCGCCGTCTGGCCGGTCCCGATGGCCCCCTGGTCGAAGCTGGTCTCGGCGGTCGCCGGCTGGCCGGCTGCCTTGGCAGCCTCTTCGGACGCGAGCCAGAGGGTGAAGGGATCGGCCGGATCGGGCGTGATCGGCACGGGCTTGGAGATCACCCCGGTCGGGCTGGCGTCGGCTTGCTGGCCGGCCCGAACGAGGACATTGCCCAGGGTGACCGTGCCCACGAACGTCTTCAGCCGGACGCTGCCGTCGGTGTTCTGGATGACCTCGAACTTGGTCCCGCGGACGCTCGCCGTGGCGGAGTGGCCGGCGACATTGAACTTGGCGCCCACGCCGACCAGCTTCTGCACGGTGCTGAGGGTGCGCCCCGCCTGCTGGGTGATCGACACGTTGTGAAGCTGACCCTGCTTGTCGAATTCGGCGGTGTCGAGCGTCAGCTTGGTGGCGGGTCCAAGGCGTGTGATGCTTCCGTCCTGGAACTGGATCAGGGAGCGGCCGTTGGCGCTGGTTTCAACCTGGTCGCCGCCGTGCACGAGGTTCCCCGAAGCGCCGGCATGCGCGCTGCCCCCGTGGGGGGTCAGCGTCGTCGCCGGGTTAACGACCACGAGCTGCGCCGGAACGGACACCGCGGCCGCGGCCTGGGCGACCAGGAAATAGAAGAGGCCCCCGACGATGAGGACGATCAGGACCATCGGGATCAGGCAGCCGAGGCAGCCTCCGAAGCAGCCGCGCTTGCGCTTGGCCGGCGGCGGAGCTCCCAGTCCAGGGGGTTGTTGGGCCATTGGGCTACGGGATTCTCCGCGCAGCGCGGGCGCATGTCAATGAACGGGCCTCGGGGTAGCCTTTAACTTCTTCGCGCCGAGGTGGCGGAATGGCAGACGCGGCGGTCTCAAAAACCGTTGAGGGCAACCTCGTGAGGGTTCGAATCCCTCTCTCGGCACCAATACCCGCGGAGGCGCTTTCTCAAAGGCACCTCGAGAGGTAGCTTGAGTTCGGAAACCGGCCGGAACGGGCCGGTTTTCGCCTTTTCTGGGCCCCGGTCGGCGGGGCTCAGGAGAGAGTCAAGGAGGTGTCAAGGTGCTGGAAAAGATCGAAAGACCGCTGGACTCCTATCCGAAAGCGTCCGACGTCGCGCGCCCAGCCTGGCTCTCGATAAACCTGCCCGGCAGATTGCTGTGGCCTTACCGCTGGCTGTCGGCTGCTGAGCGCACAACTGCTCGTCCGGTACCGGGCTACGCTTCGGCCGGCTCTGGCCGGTGGCTGGAAAACCCCCTGCCCGGAACCGCGCCCGTGGCCGCACCGTTGAGGGCCTGAAGCCCGGGCCACCCCGCCGGGCGCTGTCGCTGAATAGGAGTCTGGTTTCTAACCCGACCGTTGGTTGCGCATCGCCCGGCCCACCTCTCGCGTGCCAAGGAGAAGGCCATGGTGATCGGAGTTGATAGTCACAAGGAGACGCTTGCTGCCTGCGCGGTGGACCACGTCGGTCGTCAGGAGGCTGCAGCGGAATTCCAGAACTCGGCAGTTGGCCACGCCGCTCTGCTCGAGTGGGCTCTGCAGCTGCCCGGCGACCACGAATTTGCGATCGAAGGCTCGGGCGGATTCGGTCGACCACTCGCCCTCCACCTCCTGGACCACCGGCAGAAGGTGGTCGAGGTTCCCTCGGGCCTTACGGCTCGGGAGCGACGCCGGCTGCGGACGCCAGGCAAATCGGACCCAGGGGACGCTCTCGCCATTGCCCGGGTCGCACTGCGAGAGGATCACCTCCCGAAGCCAGCCAGCACGGGATGGAGCCGATCGCTTCGTGAGCTCGTCGACTACCGGGATCAGCTGGTGGGGGAGAGGACCCGCTGCGCCAATCGCCTGCACGCCGATCTGGTCGAGCTCTGTCCTGGTTACCAGGTTGAGATCAAGAACCTGGTCGCCAAGCGCTACCTGGCAAGGGCCGAGCGCCTACTTGCGGACAAGTCGCAGACGCAGGCGGGTCTGGCCTGGCGTCGGCTCCAGGCCCTGCGCCGACTCGACCTC
>DATCPJ010000144.1:0-3702 GCA_036570145.1 Candidatus Dormiibacterota bacterium | reverse complement strand
GGGTGGGGCCAAACAGAGGCCGTCGACTATGGGCAGAGCCAGACCCTTAACCGTTCGTTCGCGGGCGGCAATGAGGCCTTACGGGTCGCCCCACCCTGCCCTCCCCGCTTGCGGGGAGGGGGAAAACCGACTCATTGGTTGCGAACGGCCTCCGGGCTTTCGACGCGGGGGAAACGGTTCTGGACACCCTCCCCATTTTTATGGGGAGCGAAGGGTGGGGCCAAACAGAGGCCGTCGACTATGGGCAGGGCCAGACCCCTAACCGTTCATTCGCGGGCTGCAATTGGGCCTTGCGGGTGGCCCCACCCTGCCCTCCCCGCTTGCGGGGAGGGGGAAGCGGTTTTGCACTTCCTCCTCGTTTCAGCGGGGGGCGAAACAGCCTAATCGGTTGGTGATTCCGCCCCTATGGCGTGGTAGCCGCCGTCGACGTGGATCAGCTCGCCGGTGGTTGCCGACATGTAGTCCGAGAGCATCGCGCAGGCGGTGCCCGCCACCGCGAACGCCGACTTGCTGTTCCAGCCCAACGGGGCCCTCTTGTCCCAGCTGTCCTCGACCTGCTTGAAGCCGGGGACGCCCTTGGCGGCGATTGTCGAGAGCGGGCCGGCGCCGAGCGCGTTGACCCGGATCTGGTACTTGCCGAGGTCGCGCGCAAGGTAGCGGACGATCGACTCGAGGGCGGCCTTGGCAACACCCATCCAGTCGTACGACGGCCACGCCTGGGTGCTGTTGTCGAAGTCCAGCGTCACCACGGCCCCGCCGTGCTCGCGCATCAACGGGAGCAGCCCCACCGTCACCTCCTTGAGCGAGAAGGCGCTGGTCTGGAATGCGGTCGCCGCGCTCTCCCACGGGGTGTTGAGGAAGTTGCCGCCGAGCGCGTCGGCGGGCGCGAAGGCGATGGCGTGGACGATCCCGTCGAGCCGCCCCCAGCGCTTGGCGAGGTCTTCGCGCACCGCGACGATGTCCTCCGGCTTGTTGACGTCGAGCTCCAGGATGGGCGGCACCGGATTGAGCCGCTTGGCCGACATCTCGGTGATGTTGCGGACCCTGCCGAAGCTGGTGAGGACGATCTCGGCGCCCTCCTTCTGTGCGGTGTCGGCGATCGCGAAGGCGATCGATTGGCGCGTCAGGACGCCGGTGACGAGGATTTTCTTGCCGTTTAGCAGCTCACCCATTCCGCATAGGGTAAGCCGGGACCGGAAGCTCGGGTTACGGCCTGCCGTCCCCGGTCGCAACCGGGAGGTCCTGGCGCGACCAGTCGCTCCAGGAGCCCTCGTAAAGCTTGCTTCCCCGGATGCCGGCCAGCTCCATGGCGAGCAGGTCGACGCTGGCTGTCACACCCGACCCGCAGTAGGCGATCACCTCCCTGCCCTTGGGCGCGGCGTAGGAGCGACGCAGCTCGGCGGGAGGCAGGAATCGCCAGTCTGCGCCGAGGTTGGAGCGCCAGGGAACGTTGCGGGCGCCGGGGATGTGCCCGGCCTTGGGGTCGAACGGCTCGACATCGCCGCGGTATCGATCGGGCGCCCGTGCATCGAAGACGACCGCCCGGCGCGCCGCCTGGACGTGGTCGCGGTCGACGACCATCGACAGGTCGGGAACAGCGGCCCAGAAGGAACCGCGGGCCGGGCTTGCCGGCTCCCGCTCGAGGGGACCCCGCCAGGCCACCAGGCCACCGTCGAGCACCGCGACCGAAGGGTGACCGAAGTAGCGGAGGAGCCACCACAGACGCGCTGCGCTGAATCCGCCCAGGTCGTCATAGACGACGACCCCGCTCTCCGGCTCGACACCGGCCGCCCGCATCGCCTCCTGAAACTGTTCCCGGCTCGGGATCGGGTGGCGGCCGGGACCTTCCGTGCCGGTGATGTCGCGATCGAGGTCGACGAAGACAGCGCCGGGCACGTGGCCGGACAGGTAGGCGTCGCGTCCGGATCGACCGTCCGTGTACCAGCGCAAGTCGATCACCCGCAGGTCCTCGGCTGCCAGGTGGTCGCTCAGCCAGTCCGCCGAGACGAGGGGTCCGAAGCCGCTCACCGTCCGATTCTTGCAGACTGAATCGCGCGCGTGAATCCGCTCCCCTGGCAACCTCACTTCGGCCCCTCCTGGACGTCCGCCGGCGCGGTCCAGTTCCGGATCTGGGCGCCGACGACCGAGCGGGCCGAGCTGCACCTTCCCGGTCGGGTGGTGCGGCTGCGCCGCAACGTGAACGACACCCATACCGCGACCGTCCGAGGCCTGTCGCCGGGAGACCGCTACCGGATCGCCCTCGACGGCGAGGGCCCCTTCCCCGACCCCTGGTCGCGGTGGCAGCCGGAGGGCGTCCACGGTCCCAGCGCGCTGGTCGCGCCGGCCGGACGGATCACCCACCGGGCGGTTCCCTCCACTGTCGCCCAGGCGACCTACGAGCTCCACGTCGGGACCTTCACACGGGCCGGCACCTACCTCGGCACCGCGGCCGACCTCCGACGCCTGAAGCGGATGGGGATCGACACCGTGCAGCTGATGCCGGTGGCGGAGTTCCCCGGGCGCTGGAACTGGGGCTACGACGGCGCCTACTTCCACGCCCCGACGCGCGCCTACGGCAGTCCCGACGATCTCCGAGCCCTCATCTCCGCCGCCCACCGGGAGGGGCTCGCCGTGCTGCTCGACGTCGTCTTCAACCACCTCGGCCCCGACGGCGCCTACATCTACCGCTTCGCGCCGAGCTTCTTCACCGGGCTCCACCAGACGCTCTGGGGCGGGGCGATCGACTATCACCGGCCGGAGGTGCGGCGGACGATCGCCGACGCCGCGCGCTGGTGGATCCAGCAGTACGGCTTCGACGGCCTCCGGCTGGACGCCACCCACGCCATCTTCGACAGCAGCCGGACGCACATCCTCGCCGAGGTCGCCGCCGCCGCCCGTCGGGCGTACGCCGCGGCGTACGTAGTCGCCGAGGACCACCGCAACGAGGCTGACCTGGTGCGCCGCCACCAGCTCGACGCGATCCTCGCCGATGACTTCCACCACGCGCTCCGGGTCACGCTCACCGGCGAGCACGACGGGTACTTCGGCGATTACAACGGCGGATCGCTGGAGATCGCGACGGCGATCCAGGACGGCTGGATCCACCAGGGCGGTCGCAGCGGCTACGCCGGTCCGGGCACGTTGACCGCCGGCCTCGGCGCCCAGGCGTTCGTGTTCTGCATCGAGAACCACGACCAGGTCGGCAACCGCGCCCGCGCCCTCCATCTGGCGAGCCTGGTCAGCCCGGCTCAGTACCGCGCGGTCTCGGCCCTTCTCCTCCTCTCGCCGGAGCGCGTGATGCTGTTTCAAGGCCAGGAGTTCGCAAGCCGGGGCAACTTCTTCTACTTCACCGATCACCACGAGCAGCTGGGCCGGCAGGTGACCGAGGGCCGGAGGCGTGAGTTCGGCGGCTTCCAGGAGTTTCGCGACCACCCCGAGCTGATCCCCGATCCGCAGGCCGAGGAGACCTTCCGCCGCTCCCGCCTGAGCCGTGCGGACCAGAAGCAGAACGCCTGGGCAGTCCGGCTCTACGACGAGCTCTTCCAGCTCCGCCTCACCGACCCCGTCCTCAAGCGGCCGGACCGCGAGGCGACCCGCGCCTGGGCGGAGGGCGGCGTCGTCTACGTCGAGCGGAGGGCGGGACGCCGCCGCCGCCTGCTCGCGGCCACCGTCACCGGCGACCGCCGCGCCGCCCCCCCCGCC
>DATCPJ010000143.1:0-4986 GCA_036570145.1 Candidatus Dormiibacterota bacterium | reverse complement strand
CGGTTCTCGGCGCCATGCTCCTCGACGAGCTGGCGATCATCAAGGTCTCCGAGTTCCTCCGCCCACAGGACTTCTACCGCAAGAACCACGAGGACATCTACCGGGCCGCCCTCGAGCTGCTCTCGATGGGCGAGCCGATCGACATCGTCACCGTGGGAGCCGAACTGGAGAAGATGGGCGTGCTGGAGAGGATCGGCGGCCGCTCCTACCTGGCCCAGCTCGAGCAGGCGGTGCCCACCGCGGCCAACATCGAGTTCTACGGCCGGATCGTCAAGGAGAAGGCGACCAAGCGCTCCCTGATCTCGGCCGGCGGCGACATCGCCGGCCTCGGCTACGACGAGGCGATCGACGCGCCGGACGCCCTGAACCGGGCCCAGAAGGTCGTCTTCGACATCTCGGAGGATCGCCTGCAGACCGACTTCGAGAAGCTCTTCGGCCTCCTCCGCACGACGATGGAGCGGGTCGACGCGCTGCAGAACAACGTGTCCGGAACCGTCGGAGTCGCCTCCGGCTTCTTCGACCTCGACGCCAAGACGAACGGCTTCAAGGACAACGAGCTGATCATCATCGCGGGGAGACCTTCGATGGGAAAAACGTCGCTTGCGTTGAACATCGCCCTCGAGGCTGCTACGCGGGAGAAGGTCAGCGTCGCCATCTTCTCGCTCGAGATGTCGAAAGACCAGCTGGCCGAGCGCCTCCTCTGCGAGTTCGCCCGCGTCGACGCCCAGCGCCTCCACCGGGGCCTCCTCGGCGAGGCCGAGCACGAGCGGCTGGCCCAGGCGCTTGGTCCACTCGGCGAGGCCCCGATCTTCATCGACGACTCCCCGATGCTCGATGAGCTGATGCTGCTCACCAAGGCCCGGCGGATCAAGCTCCAGGAGAACGTCGGGATGGTGATCGTCGACTACCTCCAGCTGATGCACAGCCGGCGCGGGTCGGCCGACGACAACCGGGTCCAGGAGGTCTCCCAGATCTCCCGCTCCATGAAGGCGCTCGCGCGGGAGCTGAAGGTGCCGGTGCTGGCCCTTTCCCAGCTGAGCCGCGGTCCCGAGCAGCGGACCGACAAGCGCCCGATGCTCTCCGACCTTCGGGAGAGCGGATCGATCGAGCAGGACGCGGACGTCGTGATCTTCCTGTACCGCGAGGGCTACTACAACAAGGCCGACACCACGGGCATCGCCGAGGTCATCGTGGCCAAGAACCGGAACGGTCCGACCGGCACCGTCAACCTCCGCTTCCGGCCCGAGCTGACCCGCTTCGAGAACCTCGACATGCGGCGCCGTGGTCCCGACGACGGCGGCGGGCCGAGCGGCCCCGACGCTTAGTGTCCCGAAACCGAGGTTCCCTGCAAATGTCTGGGCCGTCGCAAACGACGGCCGGCGGACCCTTCGGGCTCATCCGCCAGGGACGCCGACCTCCGCGTCAGCTTCTGCGTACGCATTCCCCAGCCTTCGGCCGGGGCCCCCTAACCAAGTCGCTCACGGGCCCTCGGGCCCGTCCGCATTCCCCACCCTGCGGGCGGGGCCCCCAATCCAAGCTGCGTTGCTCGGGCGCTTCCTTGATCTCGACGCCCCTGGCGGCGATTTCGCAGCGAACCCCGGTTTCGGGACACTAGGGAGCCGCAGAAAGGAATGGTCATCATCGTCGTCGGCGGGCAGTGGGGGGACGAGGGCAAGGGCAAGATCATCGATCTCCTCGCCGAGCGGGCCGACCTCGCCATCCGCAGCCAGGGCGGCAACAACGCCGGCCACACCGTCGTCACCGAGGACGGCGAGTTCAAGTTCCAGCTGCTGCCCAGCGGCATCCTTTACCCGAGCTGCACCTGCATCATCGGCAACGGCGTCGTGGTCGATCCGCGCGTCCTCCTGAAGGAGATCGACCAGCTGCGGGAGCGGGGGATCGAGCCCGCGAACCTGATCATCAGCGAGCGCGCCCACATGGTCATGAGCTATCACCCGCTCTTCGACCAGCTCGAGGAGGGCGTCCGGGGTGACGACCGGCTGGGCACCACCTGGCGGGGGATCGGCCCGGCCTACAGCGACAAGGTCCGGCGCATCGGCTTTCGGATCGGCGACCTCCAGAAGGAGGTCTTCCTGCGCAAGAAGCTCGACTTCGTCGTCGGCCAGGTCAAGAACCCGATCCTCCAGAAGCTGTACGGCGAGAAGCCGCTCGACGCCGACGCCCTGCTGGCCGAGTACCTCGGCTACGCCTCCCGGCTCGACAGCCACATCAAGGACACCTTCCCGATCATCCAGGACGCCCTCGACAGGCGCGACAACGTCCTCCTCGAGGGCGCCCAGGCGACGATGCTCGACCTCGACTTCGGCACCTATCCCTACGTCACGAGCTCCAACCCGACGGCCGGCGGAGCCCTGACCGGAAGCGGCATCGGGCCGACCCGGGTCGACATGACGATCGTCGTCGTCAAGGCCTACACCAGCCGGGTCGGCTACGGACCCTTTCCGACCGAGCTCGACAACGAGCTCGGGGGGCGGATCCGGGAGCGGGGACGGGAGTATGGCACGGTGACCGGGCGGGCGCGGCGCGTCGGTTGGTTCGACGGCCCGGTCGCCCGCTACTCCACCCGCCTCAATGGCGCGACCAGCGCCGCCCTCATGAAGATCGACGTCCTGAGCGAGCTGGACACGCTCAAGCTCTGCACCGGCTACCGCTTCCGGGGCGAGGTCCACGACCACCCGATGGCCAATATCAGCCACCTCAAGCATTGCGAGCCGATCTACGAGGAGATGCCCGGCTGGCGAGCCGACATCAGCGGCTGCAAGGAGTGGCAGGACCTGCCCGGGGAGTGCCGGGATTACATCGACAGGGTCGGGGAGATCTGCGGATCGCCGGTCGACCTCATCGGCGTCGGTCCCCACCGCGACCAGCTGGTCACGCGGAGACCGATTCCGTTCCAGCGAGCGGACGCCGCCGGTTGAGGCGGAGCAGGCGCCAGGTCGCGAAGGCGACCAGCTCGATCACGAGGTAGATGATCTCGATCGCCGCAACCGCGAGGAAGAGCGCCTCGACGTAGAAGTGGGCGGCGCGGAGGCCGACGCCGACGATCCCGGCAGCGGCGGCCATCACCGGACGCGCCAGCGGCTGCTCGGGCAGCACCCGGCGATCACAGAGGGCGAAGCCGACGACGAACCAGGCCGGCCCGCTGTCGAGCTGGAAGACGGGGTCGTAGCTGAGGGCCGCCGCCATCACGACCCCGGCGGTGAGGAAGGATGTCGCGGCCAGCAGGCTCAGCCGCCGGGCGTACCAGAGCCATGCCATCCCGATCACGACCGCCAGCAGCGAGGTGGCGAACACGGGCCCGGCGACGTTGCCGACATAGAGGGTGATCGGTTCGATGAAGTGGGTGGCGCCGCCGTAGAACTGGGACCACTGCGCGATCGGCTCCGGGAACATCCGCGAGCTGCCGGGCCGCCGGTAGGCGGCCATCGCGCCACCCGCCGCCAGGTACATGACGGCGTAGGCGACGACGCCGGTGTGGATCCGGGCCCCTGGCCAGTAGCGGCTCCGAGCCACTTCGAGGACAGCCGCCGTGAGCGCGATCAGCGCGGGCCACACGGGCGGGCTCAGAGGGCCGCAGAGCGCCACCCCGACCAGCGCGACGAGCACCGGGCTCGTCTCCAGCTTGACCCGGAGGAGGCGAGCACCGAGGTGGATCGCGCCACCGATGCCGGCGGCCATCCCGAGGAACTCGAAGGCGGGCTGGCCGAAGAGGATCAGGCCGGCGATGACAGGTGCTGCGAGGGCCAGGATGGTGACCAGGTCGGGGTGCAGCGAATCAGGTCGGAAGAACGCCCGGTCGAGGACCCTCGCGAGCTTCCCGAGCACCAAGGAAGTCTAGCCACGGGCCACCAGCGGGGCTAGAATGTCGTCCGGCACCCTTTGCGTCCCCTTCAACGTCTTCTCACGGTGTCTCTCCTCGGCGCCTGGGCGCTCTCGCTGAGCGCCGTCTCGGCGCTGGCAGCAGTGCCCGCCCGCCCCGACAACGGCTGGGTCCAGCTGGGGACGCTGCCCGAGCGGCTCGACAACCCGGTCTTCGCGATCGCCGTCAGCCCTCTCGATCCAACGCTGGTGCTGGTCGGCACTGGGAGTGGGACGCTCTACCGCTCGACCGACGCCGGCAACACCTGGACGGCGGTCGGCCATGGCCTCGGCCGGGGCGTCCTGACGATCCAGTACAGCCCCTTCAAGGCGGGCCTCGTCTATGCCGGGACCCGCGGGGCGGGCCTCTGGAAGAGTGCTGACGGCGGCGCCACCTGGGCGAAGCAGGCGAGCATACCGAGCAGCACCGTGCGCAGCCTCGGCTTCGCCAGGTCGTTGACCCTGGTCGGCGCGGATGGCGGCCTCTTCTCCAGCCGCGACGGCGCCACCTGGGCTCCCTACCTGAGCTTTGCGCCGCTCAGCCTGAGCGCGATCGCGGTCGCAGCGGTCAACGACCCGCCCAAGTTCCTCGCCGGCGCCGACGCGAGCAGGGGCGACGAGACCCTTCCGCTCTTCGTCAGCCAGGACGGCGGGACCAGCTGGAACAACGTCAAGTCGCTCGGCTCGAGCACGATGGTGGGCGCCGCGGCCGCCGGGGCACCGAACGGCGCCAGCCGCCCCGTCGTGGTGGGGACAAACGCCGGCGCCTTCCTCTCCGGCGACGGCGGATCGACCTGGGTGCAGGTCGCCGGCCTGCCGGCGATCGACTTCTCCTCGGCGGCCTACGTCGCCAACCACGCCGACCGCTTCTACATCGCGAGCGATGGCGGCGGCACCCAGTCGGGCGGCCTTTGGAGCACCGCCGATTCCGGCCAGTCGTTCCGCTCGCTGGCCTCGCCGATCGGCTCGGTGACGGCCCTCGCCCTCAGCGCCGAGGAGACACCGACCGTCTACACCGCCACCTTCCGGCCGATCGACCACCTGGTGCTGCTCTGGGCCTTCCGCGACACCGGGGGCTCGCCCGCCCCGCCGGCGGGCGGGGGTCCC
>DATCPJ010000142.1:0-2798 GCA_036570145.1 Candidatus Dormiibacterota bacterium | reverse complement strand
GGCTTGTACTTGACGCCGTTGAACATGTACGGGTTGTGGCTCGCCGTGATGGCGACCGCTCCCGCCGCCTTCCGGTCGATGACGGTCCAGGAGGCGACCTGGGTCGGCGAGGGCCGGTCGAAGATCAGGGTCCGGATCCCGTTGCCGGCGAAGATCCCCGCCACCTCGTCGGAGAAGGCCTCGGCGCCGAAGCGGCAGTCGTAGCCGATGACGGCCAGCGGCTCGGGGCCCTTGCTCTTGAGGTAGTCGGCGACGCCCTGGGCGACCAGGCGCAGGTTCGCAAACGTGAAGTCGTCGGCGATGATCCCCCGCCAGCCGTCGGTGCCGAACTTGATGCTTGTATTCCCCACCGATTTCAAGGGTAAGTGACTTCAGGGGGGGTAGGCCGCGCGGAGGCTTGCTGAGCACGGCCGACAGGGGGGGACGTCCCCCCCTCAAATCAGAGGTAGCCGGTCTTGCCGGTCCGGCGCAGCATCTCGACGATCTTCTTGACGTCCTGTGCCCGCGAGCGGGGCAGGACCAGGAGCGCCTGGGCGGTGTCGATCACGATCAGGTCCTCGATCCCGATCGCGGCCACCAGCTTGCCGGGAGCCGAGAGAAGCGAGCCGTGGGTGTCGATGACGGCCGACTCGCCGTCGATCGAGTTGCCATTCTCGTCGCCGGGCAGCATCTCGAGCAGCTCGGCCCAGGAGCCGACGTCGAGCCAGTCGAACGTGCCGGGGACCAGGTAGAGGCGATCGGTCCGTTCGAGAACCGCGTAGTCGACCGCCTCGTTGGGCAGATCGGCATAGCTCCCCGTCCCCGCCCGCACCCCAAGCAGGCCCTCGTAATTCCGCGGCGCCACCCGCTCCAGCTCGTCGAGGAAGGCCGACGCTCGCCAGGCGAACATCGAGAGGTTCCAGTAGTAGCGGCCACTTGCCAGGTACTCCTCAGCGCGCACCAGGGTCGGCTTCTCCACGAATTCCTCGACCGGGTAGGCCTCCCCCTCCTTCTCGGCGACCCTGATGTAACCGAAGCCCGTCGCCGCATAGGTCGGCCGGAGGCCGATGGTGACAAGCCGGTCCCCGGTCTGGGCGGTGCGGATCGCGAGGCCGATCGAGTCTCGATAGGCGTCCGCGCCCTGGATGACGTGGTCGGCCGCGACCGAGACCATGATCGCGTCGGGGTCGCTGTCGGCGATCTGGAATGCCGCCAGGCCGAGAGCGTTGGCGGTGCCTCGGGCGGTGGGCTCGACGATGAAGAGCGCCTCCGGCAGCTGCTCTTTGATCATCGGGACCTGGCGTTCCTCGGTCAGCACGAAGACCCCGTCGACGAGCGGCGCGATCCGGTCGTAGGTCTCCTGGAGCAAGGACCGGCCGTTGCCGGTCAGGTCGAGCAGGTGCTTTGGCGTCTGCTGGTTCGACCACGGCCAGAGTCGCGTGCCGGCGCCCCCGGCCGGGATCACCGCGAAGGTTGGCAAAGTTCGGCCAGCCTAGCGCCGCGCGCCCAGCTCGGCCTTGAGGTCGGCCGCCCGGCCGACGTCCTCCCAGGGTGCGTCGATGTCGGTGCGCCCGAAGTGGCCGTAGCAGGCGGTCGGCCGGAACAGGGGCCGGCGCAGGTTGAGCTCCTTGATGATCCCGAGCGGGCTGAGGTCGAACTGGCGCTCGACGGCGCGCCGGATGTCCTCGTCGGGCGCCTTGCCGGTTCCGAAGGTGTCGACGTTGACGGCCACCGGCTTGACCACGCCGATCGCGTAGGCGAGCTGGACCTCGACCTTCGCCGCGAGGCCGGCGGCGACGATGTTCTTGGCGACGTGGCGGGCCCCGTAGGCGCCGGCGCGGTCGACCTTGGTCGGGTCCTTCCCCGAGAAACAGCCGCCACCCGTTCGCGAGTAGCCGCCGTAGGAATCGACCTGAGTCTTGCGGCCGGTGAGGCCGACATCGGCGACCGGCCCGCCGGTCACGAAGCGGCCGGTGGGGTTGATGTACGACTTCACCTCGGAGGCCGCGTCGGCGCCGAGGACGGGAAGGATCACCTCCCGGGTGATGTCCGCGCGGAGGTCCTCGATCTTCACCTCGTCATGGTGTTGGGCCGAGATGACCACCGTTTTGGCCGAGGGCTTGGCGCCTTCCTCGTAGGCGACCGTGACCTGGACCTTGCCGTCCGGCCGCAGGTAGGAGAGCGTGTGATCGCGGCGCACCTCGGCGAGCCGGCGGGCCATGCGGTGGGCGAGGCTGATCGGCAGTGGCATCAGCTCGGGCGTCTCGTCGCAGGCGAAGCCGAACATCATTCCTGAGTCGCCGGCGCCGCCGACATCGACGCCCTGGGCGATGTCGGGCGACTGCTCGTCGATGCTCACCATCACGCCACAGGTCTCCGAGTCGAAGCCGTACTTCGCCCTGGTGTAGCCGACCTCCCGAACGGTCTGGCGGATGATCCGCGGGATGTCGACGTAGGTGTCGGTCGTGATCTCGCCCATCACGGTCACCAGGCCGGTGGTGACGGCCGTCTCGCAGGCCACGCGGGCCAGCGGGTCGCGGGCGAGAATGGCGTCGAGGATGCCGTCCGAGATCTGGTCGGCGAGCTTGTCGGGGTGACCCTCGGTCACTGACTCCGATGTAAAGAGGGACATGGCGGGTTCCTTACCTCCTGCGAACTCCCCGCGCCGGCAAGACCAGGACTCCGTTCGGCCGCGGTCCCAGGCGCCAGGTTGCTGACCGCCAGCTTATCGCGAAGAGCCTGCCGGACTAGGTCCCCTCTTCCCAGGAGTTGATGTACTTCTCCTGCTCCTCGGTCAGAGTGTCGATGCTGATGTGCAT
>DATCPJ010000141.1:0-1828 GCA_036570145.1 Candidatus Dormiibacterota bacterium | reverse complement strand
TTAGCTTCGAGTGGATGCCGAGCGGGAGCTGCGCCACGTTCGCGGCGAAGGTGGGGAGGAAGCGGTCCCGACCGGCTTCGAGCTCGACGAGCTGACCTTTGCGGGCGGCCCCGATGCGCTCGACCGGGCTCGCGAGGCCATGACCGGCGTGCTCACTGGCCAGCCCCTGCCGGGCTGGTTCGTCGAGCAATGCGTGGACGACTCGGCGAGCCAGACCTGCAACGTGGACCGCTGGTCGCTGCGGGCCTGGAAGTTCTGGCTGGCGCCGGAGAACAGGCGCTGGTGGTGGTGGGCGGCCGAACCGGCGGACGGGCAGATCCGGTTCTCCGCCCTGGTTCGGGCCAGGCCGTACCTGCGGGGATCGCTCGACTGGCTCTGGAAAGCCTCGGTCTAAGGCCGCCGGGCGCGGCGGATCTGCTCGGCGTGGTCGTGGCAGTGGGCCGCATAGATCCGCAGCCAGTCGGTGACCGAGTAGGAGCCGCTCTCGCTGTGGGTGCCCTCCCGGGACCACTCCTCCTCGGTCAAGACCTCGAGCAGCGCCACGGTGCTCGCACGCGCGCCGCGTACGGCTTCAAGGGAGCCTTCGAGGGGCCGCTCCGAATAGTGAAGGCGGCGAGCGAACAGCTCCTCGTCGTAGCCCGACAGGTGGGGCCGGTCCTCGGCGACCAGGCGGCGGAGCCGGATCGCCGAGGTCATCTCGCTGTCGGCCACGTGGTGGGCGACCTGGCGAGGCGTCCAGCCCTCGACGGAGTGGTCGAGGTCAGCTTCCGGTACTTCGCGAAGCGCGGCCTCGAGGACGGCCGGGCCGGCGCGGTACTTGTCGATCAGTTGGCGGCGTGTCGTTGCATCCATTTCCTTGGGAACCGTCAACCGCTCAGACGGCGCAGCGATTCCCGACGTCCACGGGCCCGTTGCGGCCGGCTGCTGCATTCTCATCCGGGCCCACCTCCTGGTCGGTCAGCGCGTAGGCGCGGGTGGCATCGGTGGTGGAGGCCGCGAAGACGACGCCCAGCACGTTCCCGTTGAGGTCCACCAGCGGGCCCCCCGAGTTGCCGGGCTGAACTCCCGGGCCCCCGGTGGCGGTGGTCGAATCGATCACGTAGATCTGGCGGGTGACCAGGCTCTCGTTGTAGATGTCGCGTCCCTCGGCGTTGATCACCTCGTCCACGACCGCCGGCGAAACGGTGAGGGTCTGCCCGCCCGGGTAGCCGATCGCGGCGCCCTGGGTTCCGCGGTTCGCGCTCGCCTGCGGGAGCGGCGTCAGGTTGAGCCCTGCCACGTTGAGGACGGCGACGTCGATGCTGGGGTCGAAGAGGACGACCGTCGCCGGCCGGCGCCGGCCATCGGGGGTTATCACCATCGTGTTCCGGGTCCCGGCAACCACGTGCGCGTTGGTCAGGACCTGGTTCGCGCGGATCGGGAAGCCGGAGCCGGTGATGATGCCGTTGCAGCCGACGCCGACGCCCTGGATCTCGACCGTCGCCAGCCGGGCCCGCTCCACGCCGGCCGTGTCGACCTGGGTCGGGAGCGGGGGAGGCGCTCCGAGGATCGGCTCCAGGCCCGAGAAGGTCGCCGGGAAGGAGACGCCCGAGAGCACCTGCTGGACTCCCGCGAGGAAGCCGGGCGGCCGCGGCGCGTAGCCGTCCAGGAAGCGGAGGATCGATGAGCGTTGGATCAGCCGCGCCGCCGCCGGGCTCGGCCCGCGCGAGAAGCTGAGACCGAGGAACCAACAGACGATGAGGACCGCCGCCATCGAGAAGAGGGCCCCGGCGACGTTGTCCAGCTCGCCCCGAGTTGAGGACTGGACGATGAGGAGGCGGATCGGCTC
>DATCPJ010000140.1:0-10146 GCA_036570145.1 Candidatus Dormiibacterota bacterium | reverse complement strand
CCTCAAGGCCGCCGAGTATGCGATGGCCGCCGGTGGGCCGGCCGTCAACCTTCGCTTCCTGATCGAGGGCGAGGAGGAGGGCAACAGCAAGGTACTGCCGGCCTTTCTCGAGCTTGAAGCGGCGAGCCTGAAGACCGATTTCGTCCTGATCGACGACGGCAGCTTCGCAACCGAGGGGCAGCCGGACCTGATCACCGGGTTGCGCGGGATCGTCTACACCGAGGTCGAGGTGACAGGCCCGGCGGTCGACCTCCATTCGGGCGGCTACGGCGGGGTTGCGCCCAACCCCTTCAACACCCTCGGCCACATCATCGCCGGCCTCAAGGGACGCGATGGCCGGGTCAACGTGCCCGGCTTCTATGACGCGGTCCGCAAGCCGAGCCCAGAGGAGCTTGCATCATGGCAGCGCCTCGGCATCAGCGAGCAGTCGGTCCTCGAGCAGGTCGGGGCGCCGGCGCTGGAGGGCGAGCTCGAGTACCCCCTGCTGGAACGGCGCTGGGCCCGTCCGACGCTCGACGTCCACGGCGTGATGGGCGGCTTCACCGACGAGGGCACCAAGACCGTCATCCCGGCTAAGGCGACAGCCAAGATCTCGATGCGACTGGTGCCGGACCAGGAGCCGGCCCTTGTCTTCGCGAGCTTCGCGACCTTCTGCGAGTCGCTGGCGACGCCTGGCACCCGGGTGAAGGTACGAGAGATCGGCGCGCCCGCTCCGCCGGTCCTCTGCGGCACCGACCATCCCGGGGCGCGAGCCGCCGCGGCCGCGTTCGAAGCCGTCTGGGGGACACCTGTCACCTACACCCGGACGGGAGGTTCGATACCCGTCTCGGTGGACTTCCAGCGGGCCCTTGGCGCGCCGATGGTGATCACCGGGTTCAACCAACCGAACGCCGGCGCGCACAGCCCCAACGAGCACATGTCGCTCGAGTACTTCCACCGCGGCGTGGAGTTCATGCTCCGCTACTTTGACGAGCTAGCTAATGTCTGAGGGAGGAGCGTCTCCCGCTTCGCGGGCGATCGCCCTCGCCCGCGCCGGCCGCGCGAAGGCAGAGGCCGACTTCGCCGAAGAGCTGGCGATACCGAGCGTCGGCACCCTGAGCCGCCATGCGGCCGACTGCCGGCGCAACGCGGAATGGCTGGTCGGGCGGTTCAGCGCGATGGGCATGGACGCCTCGCTCTACGAGCACGCCGGCGGCCACCCGACGGTGCGGGCCGACTGGCTGGGAGCGCCCGGCAAGCCGCTGCTCACAATCTACGGGCATTACGACGTCCAGCCGCCCGATCCCCTCGCCGAGTGGATCTCGCCGCCCTTCGAGGCGGCGATCCGCGATGGCGCGATGTTCGCCCGGGGCGCCTGCGACAACAAGGGCCAGCACCTCTCCTCCCTGAAGGCGGCCGAGTACGCGTTTGCCGCGGGCGGCCCGCCACTCAACCTCCGCTTCCTGATCGAGGGCGAGGAGGAGGGCGGCGGTGAGGTGCTGCCCCACCTTCTCAAGACGCACGCGGCGGAGCTTGCGAGCGACTACCTCTTCATCCACGACGGAACCCTGCTCCAGCTCCTCACCGGCCTACGCGGCAACCTCTACACCGAGATCGAGGTGACCGGAGCCGCGATCGATCTCCATTCGGGCGCCTTCGGCGGCCTGGTCCCAAACCCCTTCAACACCCTCGCCCACATCCTCGCCGGGCTGAAGGACCGCGAAGGCCACATCCCCATCCCCGGCTTCTACGACGCGGTCCGCGAGCCGAGCCCGGAGGAGGTCGCCGAGTGGCAGCGGCTGCCCTATACCGAGGAGCTGATCCGGCGCGTCACCGGCGCGCCGGCACTCGAAGGGGAAGCCGGCTACAGCATCTTCGAGCGCAACTTCACGCGACCGACGCTCGACGTCCACGGCATCGTGGGCGGCTTCACCGACGAGGGCAGCAAGACCGTCATCCCGGCCCGGGCGACCGCCAAGGTGAGCATGCGGCTGGTTCCCGACCAGGACCCGGCCGCGATCCTGGCGGCCCTGACCGATTTCGTGGCAACCCTCGCGACCCCCGGCACCCGGACCCGGGTCCGCAGCCTGGGCGAGCCGTCGTGGCCGGTGCTCCTCGATTCCGGGCCCCGGTTGATCGAGGCCGCCTCCCGCGCCTTCGAAGCCTCCTTCGGGCAGACACCCCTCCTCGTCCGGGCGGGCTACTCGATCCCCGTGGTGACCGACTTCGCCGCCAACCTGCCCGACGCCAAGATCTTCGTCAGCGGCTTCAGCACCGAGGACGACGGGGCGCACTCGCCGAACGAGAGGCTGTCGCTCGAGAACTTCCACCGGGGCACCGAGATGGTGCTCCACCTGATGGACGAGCTGGCCCGCTAGGCGGAAGGGCGCCGCAGCCGGAGCATCACGTAGATGCTGAGCAGCATCCCGAGCAGGAGCGGCCAGCCGCCAAAGCCACTCCAGGCCGGCGGGTTCGAGCCGGTGATGGCGTAGCCGATGTTCACCGTGATGGCCGCCAGGCCGACGCAGTAGAGCAGCAGCGCGATGCCGGACAGGCGAGCGACACCGGGCGGGTAGTCGACAAGGACGCCACGGCGGCGGCGGGTCAGGCCGTGGTAGAGCCAGAGGGGCCGCTCGGGGACGTTGTCGAAGTAGGCGAGCCGGACTCCGAGCGCAGCGATCAGGAGGAGGAGGAGGCCGACCACGATCTCGATGCCAAGCACTGGACACGTAAGGTAACCCGCTTCGCGCCCCCCGCGCCCGGCCGATAAGCTGGAGCGCATGTCAGACGACGCGCTGAGCCGGGCGAAGGAGGGTCGCGGGCAGGCCCAGGCCGACCTGCTCGAGTTCCTCGCCATCCCCAGTGTCAGCTCCCTTCCCAGCCACGACGCCGACACCCGGCGCGCTTGCGAGTGGACCGCCGAGCGACTTCGCGGGATGGGCATGACGGTCGAGGTCGCCGACGTGCCCGGCGGCCGCCACCCGGTGATCAGCGCCGAGTGGCTCGGGCGGCCCGGCAAGCCGACGCTCGCCATCTACGGCCATTACGACGTCCAGCCGCCTGACCCCCTGGAGGAGTGGGTGACGCCGCCCTTCGAGCCGACCATCCGGGACGGCCGGGTCTACGCCCGCGGAGCGTGCGACAACAAGGGCCAGCTGCTCGCCGGGATCAAGGCGGCCGAGCACGCCTTCGCGACCGGCGGGCCACCGATCAACCTCCGCTTCCTGATCGAAGGTGAGGAGGAGATCAGCGGGCCCTCGCTGCCCCGCTTCCTGCGCGAGAACGCCGGCCGGATCCCGAGCGACTACGTCCTGATCGCCGACGGCGAGTTCACCGCACCCGGGTTGCCCAACCTCCTGACCGGCCTCCGTGGGCTGCTCTACACCGAGATCATCGCCGAGGGCGCCGCGGCGGACCTCCATTCGGGAATCTTCGGGGGCGTTGCCCCGAACCCGCTCAACACCCTCGCTCACGCCATCTCGGCGCTGAAGGGCAGGGACGGGCGGATCACCATCCCCGGCTTCTACGACGACCTGGTCCCGGCGTCGGAGGAGGAGGTCGCATCCTGGGACCGGGTCAAGGACGAGGCCACCCTCAAGCGTCTGATGGCGGTGCGGGCGCTCGAGGGGGAGGAGGAGTTCTCCCCGGCAGAACGAACCTGGGGGCGCCCGACCCTGGACGTGCACGGGATCGTCGGCGGCTTCATCGGGGAGGGTTCGAAAACCGTTATCCCCGCTCGCGCCAAGGCAAAGGTAAGCATGCGGCTGGTGCCGCAGCAGGACCCCGAGAAGATCCACGACTCGCTGGCCACCTACCTCAAGGGGCTGGAGACGCCGGGCGTCAAGCTCAGCCTGGTCACCCTCGGCCAGGCTCCGCCCGTGCTGGCGGGCGTCGACCATCCGGGTATCGCGGCCGCGCGGAAGGCGTTCCTCAAGTCCTTCGGGGCCGAGCCGGTGCTGGTCCGGGAGGGCGGCTCGGTGCCTGTCACCGTCGACTTCCAGGAGGCCCTCCGGCCGATGCTGATGCTGACCGGCTTCGGCCTGCCCGACGACGCCCTCCACTCGCCCAACGAGAAGATGGACCTCGAGCAGTACCACCTGGGAACCGAGATGGTGCTCCACCTGATGGACGAGCTGGGTGCCGGCGGCTGAGCTGGCGGACCTCGCCCGCGAGATGAAGGCGGTCGCGCTCCTGGAGGGCGACTTCGTCCTCCGCTCCGGGAAGCGCTCCCGCTACTACTTCGACAAGTACCTGTTCGAGTGCGAGCCCACGATCCTCCGCCGCCTCGGCGCCGAGCTCGCCCGGCTGGTCCCCGCCGGGACCCAGCGCCTTGCCTGCCCGGAGCTCGGGGCGGTGCTGCTGGGCGGGGCGGTCTCGATGGAAACCGGCATCCCGATGTGCATCGTCCGCAAAGAGGCCAAGGACTACGGCACCTCGCGCGGCATCGAGGGTCGCTTGCTGCCCGGCGAGAAGGTCTGCCTGGTCGAGGACGTGCTCACCACGGGAGGGGCGGCGCTGGCCGCCGCCGAGAAGGTGCGCGCAGCGGGCGGCGAGATCCTCGGCCTGGTCGGCGTGCTCGACCGCGAGGAGGGCGCTGCCGAGAACCTGGCCAGGGCGGGCATCCCTTTCCACCCTCTGCTGAGGCGCGCCGACGTAATCCCGCAGTGAAGGGCGCCGACCCGCCGCCCTTCACTTGATCATCGCGGGGGGGACCGTCCACACCCCCGACGGGCCGCGCGAGGCGGACGTTCACATCCGCGACGGGAAGATCGAGAAGCTGGAGCCCTGGGGCCGTCCCACCGGGCCTGAGGTCGTCGACGCCGGCGGGCTCTGGGTGCTGCCGGGAGCGATCGATGCCCACGTCCACGGCCGCGACCCCGGCTTCCCGGAGAAGGAGGACTTCGCCAGCCTCACGGCCGCCGCGGCAGCCGGCGGGGTCACCACGGTCCTCGACATGCCCAACACCCTTCCCGGCGTTTCCGACGCCGAGGTGTTCGGCGCCAAGCGGGATGCGATCGCCGCGAAAGCGATGGTCGACTACGGGCTCTGGGCGCTGCTCCGGTCATCGAGCACCGAGGAGCAGGTCGCCGGGCTGGCGGCGGCCGGGGCGATCGGGTTCAAGGCCTACCTCGGCTACGCCGTCCGGCGAAGCACCGGCCAGGTCCTCTACACCCCTGGCGCGGCAGATGCGGACCTCGAGCCGCCGGCCAGCTACGGGACCATCGCCCGGCTGGCGAGCAGCCTGGCCGCCACCCGCGTCCCGGTCGCCGCCCACGCCGAGGACCCCTCGATCCTGCTTGCCAGCACGACCCGGGTGGAGGACTACGCCGACCTCCTGGCCTCCCGGCCCGCGGTCGGCGAGGCCGTCGCCGTCGCCGCCCTCGGGGCCCTGGCGCTGGCCCTCGACCTCCGGGTCCATATCGTCCACCTGTCGAGCCGGGCCGGGCTGGACGCCGCGCTGGCGGCGCGCGCGCGTGGCGCCGGGCTCAGCCTGGAGACCTGCCCCCAGTACCTGTGGCTCACCGAGGCCGATTACACGCGGCTCGGCCCGGTGATGAAGATGTACCCGCTGATCAAGACCATCGCCGATCGCGAGGCCCTCCGCGATGCGCTCTTCCGCGGGGACATCGACACGGTCGGCACCGACCACGCTCCCCACACCGACGAGGAAAAGCTCCGCCACCCCCTCGCCGAGGCGCACGCCGGCAGCCCCGGCGTGCAGACCCTGCTCCTCAGCTGCCTCGAATTCGCGCGCCAGGCCGGCGACCCGTGGCGTGCCGTGAACTGGGTGACGGTGAAGCCGGCGCTGATCTTCGGTCTCTACCCGCGAAAGGGGGTGATCCAGCCGGGGAGCGACGCGGACCTCGTCCTCGTCGACCCGCAGGGCAGGACCGCCGTCCGCTCCGAGGAGATGGCTTCCAAGCAGCGGCTGGGCTCGCTCGACGGTCTCGAGATGTCCTTCGCGATCAAGGCGGTCTACGTCCGCGGCGAACCGCCGCACCCGGGCGGCGGAGAGTTTGTCAGGCCCTTGAATTGAGGGGGAAGGCTTTCCCCCTGCCGGCCGTTCTCGGCAAAGCCTCCGCCCGGCCTACGCCCTTCGCAAATAGGGGTTGGTCCGGAGCTCCGCCTCCAGGCTGGTCGCCGACCCGTGGCCCGGGTAGACGGCGGTCCTGAGCGGCAGCCGGAGGAGCTTGGTGCCGATGCTGATCATCTGCAGGCGCAGGTCGGAGCCGGAAAGCTCCCTCCCGATCCCTCCGGCCAGCAGGGTGTCGCCGGTGAAGAGGTGGTTGGCGACCAGGAAGCAGAGGCTGCCCGGGGTGTGGCCGGGCGTGTGGATCACGCGGATCTTCATCTCGCCGAAGTCGAGCTCATCCCCGTCCAGCAGGTAGCGGTCGGCGGAACGGAGAAAGAGCTTGGCGTCCGCCACGTGCATCGCGGTCTGAGCGCCCGACGCATCCTTCAGGGCATCCTTGCCGGCAAGATGCCCGGGATGGCCGTGGGTCGCCAGGATCCATTTGAGCGTCGACCCGCCAAGCTGGCCGGCCAGCTTCTCGGCCGGCTCGCCGGCGTCGATGATGGCGGCATCGTCGCCGGAGAGGAGGACGTAGCCGTTGACCTCCTTCTCCAACCGGGCCTTGACGATGCTGAGCTTGGCCAAATCGTTACCTGGACACCTCGACGTCGATTACCTCTCAGGACTTCAATGAGCGCTCCCCAACGCCCGCTGCTTCTGCTGCTGCTGGCAATTTTCGCAATTGCCTGCGGCTCGACGCTGCCGGCTCCCGGCTCGAGCAGCCCGCTGCCGCTGCCGGAGCTGAAGTATCGGGTGATCGAAAAGGTGGGAATCCCCTACGTCTGCGGGCCGCCGGTCGTTTTCCAAGGTTACGACGAGCAGCAGGCGGCGGCCGAGTTCCCGGCCATCAAGGCCGACACCGCGACGTATCGAGCGATCCTCGCCCACGCCCACCCCGCCGGCGACGAGACCAGCCAGGCGTTCCAGGTCGCCGTCTGGCAGGAGTGGCGCCGTCTCCAGGCAACCCAGCTGACCCCGAACGGCAGCGGCGGCTTCGACTTCACGGTCCGCACCGAGACGGCGACCGTGACCGGCACGGTCGACGGCAAGGGCGCCGTCACCGTCGCCTCCAGCCGGCCCGGCCGGCCCAACTGTCCGATCTGCCTCGCCGCCACGACGCTCATCGACACCCCGGCCGGCCCGGTCCGGGTGACCGACCTGAAGCTCGGCGAGGCGGTCTGGACGGCAGGATCGGACGGCAGCCGGCGGGAGGCCAGGGTCACCGAGCTCGGCAGCGTCGCCTTTCCGCTCGGTCACGACGCCATCCGCATCGAGCTCGCCGACGGCCGCATCGTCACGGCATCGGCCGGGCACCCGACCGCCGACGGCCGCGTCCTCGGCGCACTGCGGGCGGGTGACCGCCTCGACGGTGCGACGGTGGTGGCTGCCCATACCGTCCATCTCACCGACGGCGCCACTTACGACCTGCTTCCCTCGGGACCGACAGGCAGCTACTGGGCCGACGGTGTCCTCCTCGGCTCAACGCTCCGCGTGCCGGCGAGTTAAGGAATCATTACCGGCATGCAGGCTGCCGCGGTCATTTTCGGGATCTTCCTGCTGCTGGTGACCGGCTACTGGACCTACGCGTACTTCCGTCGCCGCTGGCGAGGCTGACTTACTTTTAATCGGTTACTGCTTCTGTTACTCGGCATGCCTGAGAGTGGTCCCCGGCGATGTTGTTCACGCGACCGACCGGCCCCGGATCGAAGCCTCCCTTCGTCGTTCGGCGTGCCGTCGTCTGGCTCCCGGTCGAGGACGACACCGATCTCCAGTCGCAGCTCGAAGACCTCCTGAGCCACGTCCGGCGGTGCGAGAAGTGGGCCCGGCTCGATGACCGGCTCGACCTTCTCGGCCGGATCGAGGGAACCCGCTGAGGGCTGACAGCGCCGCTGTAAAGCCGATTTGATCCCGGCGCCGATCTGTGGTTTCCTAGCGGGGCCCGTCCGGAAGACGGGCTGGGAATGGGATTTTTCCGCCGCGCCGTGGTGGCCGTGGCCGCCGCATTGAGCCTCGCGACGCCGGTTCACGCCGAGTCATCGCTTGACGTGGTGGATACGCCGCCGCCTCCCGCCACCGCGCCGATCCCCGCCTACCAGCCCCTCGACACCAGCACCAGCGTGCTCCAGCCGAGCCTCGAGACGGCGGCGGACATCGACGCCTTCCTGGCCCGGACGCCGCTTGCGGGGATGGGCGCCGAGTTCATCAGGGCGGAGGCCGAGACCGGTGTCAACGCCCGCTTCCTGGTCGGGATCACCTGGACCGAGAACAACTCGGGCGCTTCTTACCTCGCCCAGACCCAGCACAACCTGTTCAGCTTCGCCGGCAACGGCCCCGGCGGTTGGGCGTCCTACGCCAGCTCGGAGGAGAGCATCCGGACGGCCGCCGCCTATATCGGCGAGGAGTACGCCCGGCCGACCGGCAGCCACTATCGGGGCGGAACGATCGCGGCCGTCGGCAGCGTCTACGCAGCAGACGGCGGCTGGGGCGCCAAGGTGGCGAGGGCCGCCAACTTCATCGGTCCCAGCCGCGGCGAACCGTATGCCGCCGCCATCAGCATCGCCGGGATCGCGCCCGGCAGCCTGACCATCCACATCACCAACCTGGGGTACGTGCCCTGGAACCTCGCTCCGGGTGCACAGCTGCTCTTCCACCTCCGCTGGGCCCGGCGCGCCGAGTCGGTGACCAGCACCGCAGCCATCACGGCGCCGGCCATCCGCTCGCTCGGCACCGCCGACGCCCAGCTGCCCGGCGTCGTCCAGCCGGAGGGCAACGGCTGGCGGCTCGAGGTGACCGCCGAGCTGACGGGTCAGGCCTGGGCAGCGGACCTCGGCTCGGGGGCGCAGGACACGCTGCGCCTGACATCGCCAGACGCAACGGAGGGAACCGGCCCGACCCAGGCGAGCTGATAGGTCCGGTGGGGCCTAATCGGACCCCTGCAGCTTGTCCCGGATCGCGTCGAAGCGCTCGAACTTGTCGAGCGACGGCTTGCGCGCCTTGTCGGGGTACTTGGCGGTCTGAACCGACTCCAGCAGCAGCTCGATCTCGTCCGGCGTGAAGTGGATCGTGCGGAGGAGCTTCTCGGTCGGCGGCTTGCGGTCGACGAGCTCGGTGATCGCGTCGTCGGTCTCATCGACCACCTCCGGCCGCGTTGGACGGAAGAGCTCCTCCGATCCGACCAGTGAGACGCGCTTGAACTTGGACATCGTTTCTTTCTCTACTTCCCGTTCCCGATGACCGACTTGGCGAGCGCGCGGTAGGCATTGGCACCGTCCGACGCCGAAGCGTACTGGAGGATCGACGCGCCGGCGAGGGGTGACTCCGCGAACCGGATCGAGTCCTTGATCGCGAAGGGGTAGACGGTGTCGCCGAAGTGCTCGCGGACCAGCGCGAGCACCTCCTGGGAGTGCAGCGTGCGGCCCTTGAAGATGGTCGGCAGGATCCCGTCGACCTTCAGCTGCGGGTTGAGCTTCGCCCGCACCCGGTTGATGGTG
This sequence comes from Candidatus Dormiibacterota bacterium, assembly GCA_036570145.1. GTDB lineage: Bacteria > Chloroflexota > Dormibacteria > Dormibacterales > Dormibacteraceae > UBA6019. The sequence goes on along the minus strand of DATCPJ010000140.1, from coordinate 603 downwards.
TTGAGCAGCTGCTGCATCCCCTTCATGCCGAAGTACTCGCACTGGAGCGGGATGATCACCTCGTCGGAGGCAACGAAGGCGTTCAGGGTCAGCAGGGACAGGGAGGGCGGGCAGTCGATGATCATGAAGTCGTAGCGGCGCTTGGCAGGCAGCAGCTTCTCCTTCAGGATCCCTTCCCGGCCGATCTCGGTGAAGAGCTGGCCCTCAGCCCCGGCGAGCTCGATGTTGGCGGGGATGAAATGGACCCCGATCGACTCCGAGACCTGGATCACGTCGTTGACCGAGGTGTCGGGATCGACCAGCAGGTTGTAGATCGTCAGGTGGATCTCATCGGGGGTCTTGACGCCCATGTTCATGGTCAGGTGGGCCTGGGCGTCGAGGTCGATGAGAAGGACCCGCTGCCCCACCTCCGCGAGGGCCGCTCCGAGGTTGACCGCTGTGGTGGTCTTGCCCACACCGCCCTTCTGATTCGAGATGGAGATGATCCGGGCCATTCGCAGGCGAGTCTAACAGCGAGCTAACAGGGGCGGAAGGGAGGCGGCGGCGAGGCGGCCGGGACGCGGTCACGATCTAATCGGAGGGGGGACGTCTCCCCTTTCGGCC
>DATCPJ010000139.1:0-2622 GCA_036570145.1 Candidatus Dormiibacterota bacterium | reverse complement strand
ACTCTCGCTGGGGTCCGGGCTGTCGGCGGGCTCCGGGCTCTCGACGGCCTCGGGGCTATGCACCTTCGACTTCGCGCTCGAACTGGGTGTAGGCGACGTCACACTCGCGAGCGGAGATGAAGAGAGGATGGTCATGTGCTGCGTGCCCACGAACGCAAATGCAGCAACCGCCGCCGCGGCGGCGCCGGTCAGAGCCAGGCCGGCTGAGAGTTTCATGGTAGATAGACGCGCGAGGGTCCAGATGTATTCATTTTCCGGCATGCTGGTCACCGTCTAAGCGTCTCAAAAGTCCCGTCCCAGACGACGGCAGCCGCCTACATGGGTCCGCAGCATGCGGGGCCAGTAAGGTCCAGTCACGATCATGGGCCGAGTTCCTACTGCTGGTCGAGAGTAGTCGTCATCTCCGCCAGGCTCAGGTCCGAGGCGTAACGGCCCGGGCCGTCGGCCAACCAAGGAGGCTGGGGGAGCCGGCTCCGCTCCGAAGCCCGGCCGAGGTTCAGGCGCTTGCCGTGGGAAGGACCGTGAGGATGACGTTCCCCTTCTTCCGCTCCGTCTCGACGTAGCGGGAGGCCTCGACCACCTCTTCCAGCGGGTAGCGACGGTCGATCACCGGCCTGAACTCGCCTGACTCGACCAGCCTCTTGACGAAGAGCAGGTCCTCTCTCGGTATCCGCGGCGGCATCTGGAAGGCCACTCGCTTGCCGCGCCTCCGCGAGTGCAGGATCGCGAGGAAGAGGTTCTCCAGCCCGTCGGTCGGCAAGAAGACGCCGCCTTCCTCCAACGAGTCGCGGCAGCGCCGGAAGGACAGCTTGCCAACCGCGTCGAAGATCGCGTCGTACCTCCTGCCGTTGCGGGTGAAATCCTCCTTCGAATAGTCGATCACCCGGTTCGGGCCGAGCGAGGTGACCAGCTCGACGTTCTTGGTGCTGGTTACGGCCGTGATATCCGCGCCGAAGTGCTTGGCCAGCTGCAGGCCGGCCGTTCCGATCGACCCCGAGGCGCCGAAGATCAGGATCGTCCGGCCGGGTCGGAGGTCCGCCTGCTTGAGGCAGAGCAGGGCGTTGAAAGCTCCGTCGCAGATGGCAGCTGCCTCCTCGAAGGCGAGACCCTCCGGGATCGTCGTTATGCGCCCGGCCGCTGAGATGGTCAGGTACTCGGCGTGGGCTCCGAAGCGCAAGCCGGTCGTCCCGAACACACGGTCCCCGACGGCGAATTCAGTCACGCCCGAACCGACGGCTTCGACGACGCCGGCGAACTCGCTGCCGAGGATGCGCCGCCGCGGCCGGCGCAGGCCCGAGATGGCGCGGCTCAGGACCGTCATCGTCAGCCCGCTCCTGCGGTTCGCCTCCCGAGTGTGGACGTCGGACCGGTTGACGGTGGTGGCGTGGACTTTTACCAGCACCTCGCCTGGCTCTGGTGTCGGCCGCGCCACCTCCTCCAGCCGGAGCACCTCGGGCGGCCCGTATCGGTCGTAGACGATGGCTTTCATCTGCCCCTTTTCCCTCCTTCCTTTCGCGGCGAGCGGCGGATCGGGCCGCCCTGCCTCCAGCGCGGGCCCGGTCGATAGAGCTCGGCCGGCTTGCCTCCGTTCGCGCCCGGTCGCGCGTGGCGACCGGTGGGGATGACCCAGCCCTCGTCGCCGAACACCTTGCGGCGGAAGTTGGCCCCGTCGAGGCGGACGCCCCAGACCGCCTCGTAGACCGCCCGCAGCTCGGCCAGCGTGAAGGTCGGGCCGACGAACGCCGTCGCGCCTCCTGTCAGGTCGAGGTCGGCCCGGACCCGGTCGACCGCGTCGCGGACGATCCGGGTGTGGTCGAAGGCGAGTTCGACCTTGCCGCCGAGGATGTCGGAGACCGCAAGCAGTGCCGCGGCCGCCGCGTCGCTGCCGGCGGCGATGCCGGTGACCTGGCGGAGCACCGCGAGGTAGGCGACGGTCACCACGTTCATCCGCGGGTCGCGCCCGGGGTCGCCGTAGGCGCCGAACTGGGTCAGCAGGCGGGCGCTGTCGACGCCCGTCTCCTGGCTGAGCTCGCGCCAGGCGGCCTCGTCCAGCGTCTCCTCCGGCCGCTTGAACCCTCCGGGGATGGCCCACATGCCCGCGAAAGGAGGAACGCCGCGGCGGACAAGCAGCGCCTGCAATGCGCCGCCGCCGACCGTCAGCACGACCACGTCGACGGTCACCGCGAAGGCCGGGTAGCGACCGGGGTCGAAGGCCTTTGCCGTCCCCCCTCCGGTTTTGGTCGACATGACCGTTACCCTAGCACAGGGTTATGGTTGCGGCGCCAAGGCGGATGCCCGGCGCCTTGGGTCGGAGGCCGTGTCTCGCGCGCATGATTGTGGTTGGCTGGCTGTGGGGATCACTCCCACCGGCCTTGTGGAGGCCTGCTCTTGATAAGGGGTAGTTCTCAACAACGCGATAGATCGGCGCCCCCACCTTGCGGACGGGCGTTGAGGAGCAGGTCGCGCCAGCGAGATGTCAACCTGGCCCAGCCATGGCAATCGCGGAGCCGACACGGCTAACACGTCCATTAGCAGATCGCGCTTCCGGCGTACTTCATCATCGGAACAGACTTCGCCATTCCAGAAGCGATCCTCCTGTGCGAGGCTGCGGCATGGGTTTGA
>DATCPJ010000138.1:0-2194 GCA_036570145.1 Candidatus Dormiibacterota bacterium | reverse complement strand
CTGCCTGGCCTGCATCGAGCTCGCCGCCGGGTTCCTTCGGGAGCACGCCGGCATCTCCGCGCCGCGGATCGCGATCGCCGGCATCAACCCCCACGCGGGCGAGAACGGCCTCCTCGGCAGCGAGGACCGCGATCGCCTTCTGCCCGCCGTCGAGCAGGCGCGCGCGGCCGGGATCGAGGCGACCGGACCGTGGTCGCCGGACACGATCTTCCTGCGCGGATCGGAAGGCGAGTTCGACGCGGTCGTCGCCGCCTACCACGACCAGGGCCACATCCCGATCAAGATGCTCGGCCTCGACAGCGGGGTGAACGTGACCATCGGGCTGCCCATAGTCCGAACCTCGGTCGACCACGGGACCGCCTTCGACATCGCCGGAACCGGCCGCGCGAGGCCGGCCAACCTGCTCGCCGCCCTGCGCCTCGCCGAGGAGCTGGCGGGAAACGCCTAGCGACCGCGTCAGCTATTGAGCGCGACGACCACGTTCGAGAAGACGTTCTTGATCTGCCCACCCATCGTCAGCAGGATCACGATCACGACGATCGAAGTGAAGACCAGGATGCCGACTGCCGCTACCACGCTCACGACCACGGCGGTCGCCCCAGAGCCCGAACCGCCGAGCTGAAGCTGCTGCGCGTTGGGGGGATGCGCCCGAATCACCAGCGTGCTCGCGATCATGTCGTGGAGCGCCTGCTTCCGCTCGGTGAGCCCGGCCATGACGTAGCCGATGTCACAGATGAGGCCGGAGAGGATCTTCGAGAAATAGCGGGATGTTGCCCGACCGAAGCTCAGCCGGCGCCCCTCGAGGTCGGTGACCTTGATGCCGATGGCCCGCTTGCCAAGCGTCGCCTGCTGCGCCGAGCTTTCCTGGAGGCTGAAGTAGAGCCAGTTGCCGGTCAGGACCGTGGTCCAGGCCAGGAGGCTGCCGACCGACCCTGCGACGCCGACCGAGGTGGAGCCGGTGCTGCTGGAGCCCAGCGTCCCATCGAGGACGCCACCGATGAGGCCGAACACGACAAAGACCACCACGTCGCCGGCCAGGAGGATGGCCCAGTCGATCCAGTAGGCAAGGAAGCGGAGCCAGAACCCGGCGTGCTGGACGTAGGTGCCTGACCCGGCTGCGAGCTGCCCGGTCGGAGCCGTCGGGATCCAGCGCTGGCCGTCCCACCACCAGCGGCCGTCGTCCGAGTAGCGCGGTGGGGGGCCTGGCTGGAGCAACGGCGGCCTCAGCCCGGCCGGGGGAGGCCCAGCACGCGCTGGGCGAGGATGTTCTTCTGCACCTCGGTCGTCCCGCCGCCGATGGTCAGGGCCTGGGCGAAGAGGAAGGCCCGCTGAAAACCGTCGTCATCGGCAAGCGCCCCCTCCATGCCGAGCAGCTCGACCGCCAGCTCGTTCACCTGCTGGCCCCAGCGGTCGGCGGCGAGCTTGGTCACCGATGCCGCCGTGCCGTTGGTCGAGAGCATCCGGTAAGCGGTCAGCTTGATCGCCTCCGACGTGATGTGGAGGTCGGCCACTCGCTGCCGCTGGGTAGCGGTGAGCTCTGACCGGCGGGCGAGCTCGAGGAGGTCCGCAAAGGTCGGACCGTCGCCCCAGAGCGTGCCGAGGCCGGTCGAGAGGTTGGTCCGCTCGTTCATCAGCGTCGTTATCGCGACCGACCAGCCGCCTCCCACTTCGCCGATGACGTGGTCGGCGGGCACCTCGGCGCCGTTGAAGAACACCTCGTTGAACGTCGCCCGGCCATCCATCTGGCGGATCGGCCGGATCTCCAGCAGCCCCTCCGGCTGGTGCATCGGGAAGGCGAAGCAGGTGATCCCGTGCTGCTTCTGCGAAGCCGGATCCGTCCGGGCGAGCAGAATCCCGTAGTCGGACTCGCGGGCGTAGCTCGTCCAAGTTTTCTGGCCGTGGATCTTCCAGGCGCCACCTTCCTCGGCCGCCCGCGTGCTGAGCGCGGCGAGGTCGCTGCCGGCGTTCGGCTCGCTGAACAGTTGGCACCAGATCTCCTCGCCGTTCAGGATCCGGGGAAGGAAGCGCTCCTTCTGTGCGGCGGTGCCGTGGGCGATGATCGCCGGCCCCGCCCAACCTGTCCCGATGACGGCAACGGAGCCGGGAGCGCCGGCGCGGGCAAGCTCCTGGGCGATCAGGTGGTTCTCGAACGGCCCGGCCGCGCGGCCGCCGTGCTCGACCGGCCAGGCGGGAG
>DATCPJ010000137.1:0-23998 GCA_036570145.1 Candidatus Dormiibacterota bacterium | reverse complement strand
GGACTCACCGAGTACCGCCCGCGTTCGGCGAGTTCGAGGGCGCGGCGCATGTATTGTTCGCGCGCAATCCGGGAGCTTCGCCGCGAGGGAGTGATCGAAAGCCACCGAGACGGCGTGACCATCATCGACCCCGACCGGCTCCTGCTGGAGGCCGAAATCGGGCCCTGAGCGTCGCTCGGCAGCGGAGCTGATGGGTTCCGCCACTGCTGACCCGATCCGCTACTCGTGTCCTCGATCTTTACGACACTTGTTCGGGCTTCGGCGTATTTTGAGGCGGTGGTGGCGGCCAGCTCGCTTGAGATATCCCTGAATTGGTTGAACATCTATGCCCAGTTGCTGGGCGCCCAGAGCTACTCACTGTGGCGGATCCGGACCGTCCTCGCCGCCCGGTCAACCTGGCCGTACGAATGTGAGGAAGACATCTACCTGGTCATGAATGAGATGGAACGGGTGAAGGATCGGTTCATGTACTGGGAGGACGTGGTCGACGCGAACGTCAAGTAGCCGGGACCTCGGCGGCTGAAGCTCGGGCGGCGACTCCCGACGAACCCGTACCTCACCCCCTGCCATGCACCAATCCCTTCGTCTGAGCCGCCGCCCACATTGAGTGTGCTCCAAAAGGGCGCAATATTGATGGCAAATCTTTTGCGCAGTCGTGTGCGCAAAATGCCTCCCCGGCACTCACCCTGTTATGTGCCGGACCGTTGTGAGGTAAACGACTCGGACAAGGATCGACGGTGGACGGTCGGCACGCTTCGAGGGGGAACGATGGGGCCGAACGTGGGCGCGACCGAAGAGCTAGCCTAGGGGTATGGGTTCGGCAATCCTTCCGTCTCAAGTTTCAGAAGGGGGATACATGCGCAAACTGTTGTCGATTCCGATCGCCGCCGTGCTGGCCCTGGCGATGGCCTTCCCGGCCGCCGCGGCAGCCGATGCCTGGGTCAGCGCGGGCAGCCCGGTGGCTCCGTTCTCGCAGAACAAGCAGAACGAGCCGGCCCTCGCCATCGACGCTGCCCACCCGAACATCCTCGTCTCGGGAGCCAACGACAACATCGACATGGAGGCCTGCAACGCCGGCGACGACACCACCTGCCCGTTCACCGGCGGGGTCGGCGTGTCCGGCGTGTACTTCTCGTTCGATTCCGGCCAGACCTGGACGCAGCCGAACTACAGGGGCTGGTCGGCTCGGGCCTGCCTGGGCGTGGTGGGCAGCAGCGACCCCGCCTGCGCTCCCGCGGTCGGCCCCATCGGGACCCTGCCCTGGTACTACGAGAACGGGCTGGTCAGCGACGGCGATCCGGCAGTCGCGTTCGGTCCGGTCCCCGGGGCGAATGGCTTCAGCTGGGGCAACGGGTCTCGTCTCTACTACGCCAACCTGACGGCCAACTTCGGTGCCACCCGTTCGGAATCGGCCTTCAAGGGCTTCGAGGCGATCGCCGTCTCCCGGACCGATGACGTGGCCGCGGCCGCGCGCAGCGACAAGACGGCCTGGATGACGCCCGTGGTCATCTCCAAGCAGTCCTCAACCACCTTCTCCGACAAGGAGCAGATATGGGCCGACAACGCGGCTTCGAGCCCGTTTTTCGGCAACGCCTACGTCTGCTGGGCTTCCTTCCGCGGCCAGGAGCTCGGGAATGCCGCGCCCGCGCCACTGATGGTCGGCGTCTCCAGCGACGGGGGCGACACCTGGACCGTGCACCAGATCACGGCCGCCGCCAACAATTCGCAGCGCAACCCGACCGATGGCTGCACGATCCGGACCGACAGCAAGGGCACCGCCTACGTCTTCGGCGTCGGCACCGTGTCCTCGGCCGGCCATAACGCGTTCGAGCTGCTCTCCGCGTCGGCGGACGGGGGGGCGAGCTGGTCGGCGGCCCGCGCCGTTGCCGGGCCCGTCACCCAGCCCGGTGTCTTCGATCCCCTCCTCGGCCGTCCCGTGATCGACGGAGTCGCCGGGGCCAGGAGCGACCTGGCGCCGGCCCCCAGCGTCGACATCGCCAACGGAGCTCCGCTGGGTCTTGACGCAACCGACCGGATGGTGATGACCTACGTGAGCGGTGAGATCACAGCGCCGCACGTATATTTCACCGAGTCAACCAACCGGGGCGCGGATTGGACCAAGCCTCGGGTGATCGAAACAGCGGGCGATCGCGGCTACTACACCGCGCCGGCGATATCGCCCAACGGGACTGACGTCTACGTCGTTTACAACGCGTTCACGACACCCTACCGACGCAACACCACCGAACCACGCGTACTGGTGGGTGTGTTCAAACACGCTGACTCGGCCGGCTCCGGGCCCACCGGGTCCTTCGCAACGCTCCACCGGGGGGTGGAGGGCGATCCGCGGAGCTCAAGCCAGAACAACCTGGTTGCGGAGTTCCTCGGCGACTATGTCTACGCAGCCGCCACCCGGCAGTACGGGGCGGCGGTATGGAACGACGCCCGCGCGGGCGCCGACTGTCCGGCCATGGACACCTGGCGAATGTCGCTCGAGACCGGAACCTCGGGCACCAGGCCGGCGCCACAGCAGGATTGCCCCCCGAGCTTCGGAAACTCGGACATCTTCGGGGTCGCGATTCCCGACCCGACCCCGTAAAAAACTGAGGCGAATCGACCCTGAAGGGGGTGGCCGCCGCGGCCACCCCCCTTCATTCGTGAGCCGCAGCGCCGGCCGACCAAACGGGAGACGGCTCACCCGCCGAAGCGACTGAAACGGCGCGGGAGCTTCAGCTTCCGCTGACGAACAGCACCAGTCGACAGCGAGGCGCACTTTACGGGCTCGTCGGCACCGGCCTATGCGGGGCACATAATCGCGTCGTGACGACGCCGGGCCCCTTTGGCGAGTCCGTCGACTTCCTATCGCTCTTGAGCGAGATCCATCGGCTCCGGCTGCTGGAGGGATCGACGAAGGCTGAGTATCCCGCCGGCACGGTCGTGTTCGGCTCGGACGGCGCTGAGCGTGCCTTCCTGCTCGACCGTGGTTTCGTCCGGGTCTTCTGGAGCGTTCCGGATGGACGGCAGGCGACGGTCGCCTACCTTCAATCGGGCGAGCTGATCGGTGGAACGACGATCGTCGCGCATTCGCCCAGGACCATCTGCCAGGTGGTGGTCGATTCCACGCTGACGACTCTCGAACTGGAAACGGTCCGCCGCCTTACGGCGAACCACATCGAGGTCGCCGGCGCCGTTGCGAAACACCTGGCGATCGTTGTCCGAAATGCCTTCCGGCTGATCGCGGTGCGCTCGCTCGGCAATATCGCCGAGAGGACTGCGTACGACCTGCTCGAACGCGCCTGTCGGTCCCAGCTCGTCGTGGGCCGGCTCGAGGTCCGCGCGACCCATGCCGACCTCGCCGATTCGATCGGCTCTTCGCGCGAAGTGGTCAGCCGGGCGCTGAGGCGGCTCCGCACCCTCGAGATCGTCGAAACCGCGCCCGGCCTGGTCCGCGTCACGGACCCGGAACGACTGGTCGCCGTCGTGCGGGCGTTTGTGATTTAGGTCACACCCGTGACGTTGGTCACTGCGGCAACCGGGGCGTTGCCGATTAACTTCAGCCGGTGCCCCTCGCGCCCGACCACCGCATTTGAGCTCCGAGCGCGACGATCGGCCCGCCGCAGCGAGCGGCAAGGTCTCCGACGCAATTGGCGCAATCAGCCGCCAGGGCTTCCTTGGAGGCCTGTCCGAAACACTTCGGAATTCCCTCCTGGAAGGCGCCCACCTCATCGAATACCCACCTGGGAGCTCCACCTCTGGCAAACCGGACAGCAGGCTGTCGGCGGTGGTCGTCTCCGGCCTGGTGCGAACCTATTTATCCGCTCCCGACGGACGGCAGATCACCCTCCATTACTCAGGCGCCAGCGACCTGGTCAGCCCCGGCGCAGGTTCTGCGCGCAATCTCGGCGACGCCGTGCAGGCGGTCGAGCAGTCAAGCCTGCTCCATCTCGATCCTCTGCGGCTTGAACGTTTGGCCGGCACCGATCCCGAGCTTTCCTGGGCCCTTGCTCGGGGAATCGAGGAGCGCCTCAGCCACGCTCACCAGATGGTCGCCATGTGCACCTTCGCCCGAGTTCGCACCCGGGTTGCCCGGGATCTCCTGGAGAGAGCCCTCGCCCTTGGAAGCCCGGCGCCGGGAACCCCGCTGCGGACGACCCACCAGGAGCTGGCCGACGCCATCGGCTCGGTGCGCGAGGTCGTGGCGCGGGCGATCCGCGACCTTCGCGCGGCCGGGGTGATCGAGCGCCATCCCAACGGCGTGACGATCGCCGACCTCGACCGGCTCCTGCTTGCGGCGGAAATTCACGACTGAAAGGCCGGCTCGGAAGCGCGCTGGCCGTTAGGGTGGCGCCCGATCTCCAGCCGTCGCCGACCGCCGAACCGGCGGCGGAACCAATCCCGTTCAGCGAGGTCATCAACCGCACCTGAATTCGTGTCCGCTTCGGCGGCCGGGCGGCGGCGATCCAAGAGTTTGGAATAAAGCTGAAGTCGGTAATATTGCAGTACTTCAGCAAATGACGACCACCCCACCAACCCACCCGACCGAGTCAGCCCCGAGTGGCTGGATTGAAAAACAATACGCCCGGACGCTCGAGAACCTGGCGACCGATTATGACGGGCTCCTCTACGACCGTCACGTCCGCGGGCACTTGGAGGTCACCCGCGCCGGCGACGACATTGTCGGTCAGGAGGCCCTGGCCGCGCTGCGGGCCGCCTCCCATGGGTTCCGAACGAGCGTGAACCGCTGGCTCGAAAGCCACGGTCTCAGCGAAGGAAGGCTGGCGCTTCTCTGGCAGCTGTACGGCACGGAATGCCCGTCCCAGAGCGACCTCGCCACTTCGATGGACGTAAGCCCTCGCAACATCACGGGGCTTGTCGACCATCTCGAACAGGACGGCCTGGTCGAGCGCTACCCCGACCCCACCGACCGCCGGGCCACCCTCGTCCGGCTCACCGAGGAGGGCAATCGCCGGCTCGAGGCGGTCAGGAACGACAAGGGCCTCGCGCGCGTGAGATTGATGGCTGGGTTCAGCGAAGAGGAGCTGCGAATGCTGCGGCACCTCTGCTTGAAACTCGTGCGGAATTTCGCCCAGAAGGCGGCGCCGGCAATGGAGATGGAGAAGAGATGATCGACACGGAAACCGGCGTCCACGAGCTCTCGCGCAACAGGAAGATCCTGGTCACGGCCGGGATCATGAGCGCGCTGCTGCTTGCCGCCCTCGATCAGACAATCGTCGGAACGGCACTGCCTCGCATCATCGCCGACCTCAACGGCCTCGACCGGTACGCCTGGGTGACGACCGGCTACCTCGTCACCTCGACGGTGATGACCCCGATCTCTGGCAAGCTCGGCGACCTCTTCGGCCGCAAGCCCTTCCTGCTCGGCGGCATGATCGGCTTCCTCATCGCGTCCTGGCTCTGCGGGCTCTCGCAGGACATGACCCAACTGGTGATCTTCCGCTCTCTCCAGGGCGTGGCCGGGGGCGTGCTCTTCGCGTCCGTGTTCACCGTGCTGGCCGACGTCTTCCCTCCCGCGCAGCGCGCGAAGATGCAGGGTCTCTTCGGCGGCGTCTTTGGTCTCGCGTCGATCATCGGACCGACGCTTGGCGGCTTCCTCACCGACAACTGGGGCTGGCGCTGGGTCTTCTACGTCAACGTGCCCGTCGGCGTGGTCGCGATCGCCCTGATCGCCGCCTTCCTGCCCTTCGTGCGCACCGAGGCGAAGCTCCGCGACATCGACTTCTGGGGCGCCGGGAGCCTGGCGGCCGGGATCGTGCCGATCCTCATCGGCCTCTCCAACACCAGCAGCTGGGCGGGCGGCTTGGCCTCCTGGCAGTTCATCGGCCTGGTGGTCGTCGGCTTCGCGTTCCTCGTCACCTTCGTCGTGGTCGAGACGCGGGTCGAGCACCCGATCGTCCCCATGGAGCTGTTCCGCAACCGGGTGTTCACGGTGTCCGTGATCGTCAGCTTCGTCACCGCCTTCGGGATGTTCGGCACGATCATCTTCGTGCCCCTCATCTTCCAGGGCGTCCTGGGAATCAGCGCCACCAACTCGGGCACCCTGATCACGCCGATGATGATCGGCCTCATCGGCTCCAGCATCGCCACCGGGCAGATCATGACCCGGATCAAGTACTACCGCTACCTCGGCACCTTCGGCACGGCCGTGATGATGGTCGGGATCTACATGCTCTCGCTGGTCAACAAGTCCAGCACCGAGCCGCAGGTGGTGGCGTCGCTGTTCATCGTCGGCGCCGGCCTCGGGATCACCTTCCCGCTCTACATCAACGCGGTGCAGAGCGCCGTCTCGCACAAGTACCTGGGCGTCGTCACCAGCAACATGCAGTTCTTCAGAAACCTCGGCGGGACGATCGCCACCGCGATCCTGGGCTCCATCCTTGCCAACCGCCTGCCGATCAACATAAGCGACCGGGTCAGCGCACTGCACCTGCCGGCCGCCCTCATCGGAAGCTTCGCGATCGGGGGCAACCCGCGCCAGATCTTCGACCCGGCCAAGCTTTCGGCACTGCGGGCGACCGCGCTCCACCAGGGGGGCGCGGCGGGCGTGGCCCTCTTCGACAAGGTGATCGGAGCCGTCCGCGAGGGGTTGGCCCTCACGCTCCATGAGATGTTCCTCATCGGCCTCGCCGCCATCGCCCTGGCGCTGGTCGCGACGGTCTTCATGAAGGAGGTCCCGCTCACGCGCGCCTCCCGCGGGGTCGGCGAGCCTTCGCCGGTCCCGGAAAGCGAAGAGGAGTACGAGGAGACCCACCCGGCGGCCGTCGCGGGTTAGCGGTTCGGTTCAAGTACGTTTCGAAGGGCGGGCGCCAGCGAGGCGCCCACCCTTCTCTATTCGCCGTCGCGGAGATCGGCCGCTAGCGTGGCGAGGAGGGTGTCGATGGTCGGGAACGCGCGCATCTCGGCGGCGATGTGGCTCGCTGCCGCCCGAATCGACTCATTGCCCAGCACCGACTCGATCGCGGCCCGTATCCGTGGCACGTCCTCGGGCTCCAGGGCGCCCATCTTGTCCTGCCCGCCGGCGCCGGGCATGACGACCAGGCCGGCTCCCGCCCGCGCGACAGCGCGCGCATTGGCGGGCTGGTCGGCGAACAGCGGGACCATGACGAGCGGCACCCCGGCCGCCAGCGCGCCGAACGTCGTTCCCGATCCACCGTGGCAGACGACCAGGGCAGCGGTCGCCAGCACGTCGTCCTGAGACACCCACGCCTCGATGTGGACATTTGCCGGCACCCGGCCCAGCGACGCCACATCGGTGGCGCGGCCGACCGTGAGCAGCACTCGCGCGCGGAGTCCATCCACCGCGGCGAGAGCCGCGCGGAACGCCGCGGCGCCCACGGGCAGCCCACCCGCGACGCTGCCGAACGTCACATAGACCAAGGGCGCGTCGCTCCCCTCCCACCACTCCGGCAGCGGCCGGCGCCGATCGGCTTGCGCCTCGGCGAAGCGGCGTGTGTCAGCGAACGGAGAGGGGTCCAGCGCGGCGGGAAACCGCGTGAGGTACGGTGCTGCGCTGATCCTTTCCACGATCCCACCGCGGTACGGCTCGAGAACCGGCGCGACCAGGTCCAGCGAATCCGACTCGATCTCCGCCTGGGAGACGGCCACCTGGGCGTGAGGGATACCGCGGCGGTCGGCGACGATGGCCGAGGCGTACTCGCACGGCTCGCGCAGGAGGAGGTCGGGGCGCCAATCGGCAAACGCCTTCTCGATCGCCGGCAGCATGGCGGCGGTGCAGAGTCGCCCGAATAGCTCGCGGTTTACGAGGACCGCCATCTCCTGCGGGGAAACTGTCGGGACGCGGTCCCAGATCGCATCCCACTCTTGGCGCGGTGGCGCAGCGCCAACCCGGAAGGGCCGGCCCATCGCCTCGACCGTGGCTCTGAGCTCGGGCGGGACGACGATGAGCACCTGGTCTCCGCGCCGCACGAGCGCCTCGACGAACGGGACGACCGGGTTGAAATGCCCCGCTCCACCGGTGGAGGCAACCAGCACCCGCACTCAGAAAGCTGCGTTCAAGCGTGGCCCGGGTTGTTCGGGGTGGCTGTCACCTTGGCCGCGCCGAAGTCCACGCCAGTGGCCGGGACGATGGTGCAGGAGACCGTCGTGGTCGCGTTGTAGTCGACGTCCGGAGCGACGGTGCCCTTGCAGCTGCCGATCACGGCTCCGGAAACCAGGTCGGTCATCTCGAAGGTTATCGTCGAGGGGGCCTTCGCACCGATCCTGCCGCCCAGGTTCTTCAACGCCGCCTGCACGAGGCAGGTGGAGCCGCAGCCGGACGCGTCCACCGCCAGCACGGTGTAGATCGGCGCCAACGTCGAGAGGTCGGCAAAATTGATCACCTCGCTCGGGGGCGCGATCTTGAAGTCCGTGCCGTAGTGGCTGTACAGGAGGTCCGCCCGCGAGATCCCGGCCACTGTCGTCCCCGCGTGCATGCGCAGCCGAAGCAGCTCGTGCGGCGCGGCCTCCCGTATGTACACGTCGGCTCGGGGCCCGGAGAGCAGGACCGTCTGCACCCCGTGGTCCACGACCTGATCCCGCCGCGCATCCAGGCCCGCGTTGATGAAGGTGGCCCTGACCTTGGCGGCATCCGTGAAGTCGGCCAGATCCGGCGGCGACGGCAGCAAGCCCTTCCACCAGCCATTTCCGGCCGCGGTCGCCAGGCTCCGGGACGCCGCGTCTCCGTTCAGCTGCTCGGCCAGAAGCTCCTGGCCCCGGAAATAGCCGTCCTTGCCGATCAGGATCGCCTCCAGGGGCACGCCGTCCTTCGACGCCACGACGTGAATCGCTGGCCGAGCGATCTGGACATCGAGGTCCCAGCGGCCGCTCAACTCCTGGTACGAGCCGGCGACCTCCAGGCTCCTGGCCGAGGTGAGCGCTGCGATGGCACCGTTCTCCAACTCCCGAGTCGTTGGCAGCCCCAAGCCCAGGGGCAGCTCACAGGCGGAGGCCAGGATCGCAACCGCGACACCGACCAGCAGCCGGCGCGTCAGCAGTCCAGCCCCCGATCGATGGGGCCTGCCGTCAGCGGGAGAAGCCGGCAATTCTCGAGCCCCCCAAGGTGTCCTACTCTCAGAAACGATCGAGCTGGGCATCAGTTACTCATATTCCGGAGGCTCTCGCAGCGCGTAGCCATGTGGCGGCAGAAACCGTTGGAACGGCGGTGAAGTCAATCCGGGAGTCCTGGCCGGTCGCCCCCTGGGCAGCCCTGGCTCCCTGGGCAAGCGACGGCCCGGCCGGGCCGCGCTCGCTTCAGCTGGGGGGCCGGACCTACCCCCTGCTCCTGCCCAGCATCTCGGATCCCCGGCTCCACGTGGCGGCGGTCATCTTCACCCTCCAGATCCTGGGCCAGACCGTGCTCGGCTTCCGGGTCTCGATCGCACAGATCCTGGTCTGCCTTGTCAGCGCGGCCCTGATCGAGTTCCTGGTCGCCTTCTTCAAGGACCACGTTGTGATGTGGCCGGCGAGCGGACTGCTGACCGGCAACAGCGTGGCCTTCATCCTCCGGGTGCCGGGCACCGTCCACGGTCAGTGGTGGAGCCTGCGGGGAGCCGGCATCTTCGTGCTGGCGGTCGTCATCTCGATGGCCTCCAAGTACCTGGTCCGCTGGCGCGGCCAGCACATCTTCAACCCCTCCAACCTGGGCCTGGTCGTCTGTTTCGTGGTGCTTGGTCCCCAGCTGACCGAGCCCCAGGACCTCTGGTGGATCCCGCTGTCGCCGGCGCTGATCCTGACCTACGCCGTGATCGTCATCGGCGGCCTGCTGATCGGCGCTCGGCTGAAGCTCCTGGGCCTGGAGCTGGCGTTCCTGGGCGGCTTCGCGGCCTTCCTGGTCCTGTCACTGGGCCTGGTTCCCGACCACTGCATGACCGCCAGCTGGGCCTTCGCCCCGGTCTGCGGGAGACAGCTCTGGGAGATCTTGGTCATCTCCCCGGAGGTGCTCGTGTTCGCCCTCTTCATGCTCTCCGACCCCCGGACGATCCCCTCCTCCGCGACCGGTCGGATCCTCTTCGGGTTGGCGGTCGCCTTCTTCTCGGCCCTCCTGCTCGGCCCCACCGGCACCGAGTTCTGGACCAAGACCGCGATCCTGGCAAGCCTGGTCATCGCCTGCGCGCTTCGGTTTCCACTGGCCGGCCTGACCGGACTGCATTGGGGCTGGCGGATCCCCGGCGCCGCGGTTGCCGGCACGGTCTGCCTGCTGTCGCTCCCGCTCTCGACCGCCCTCCCGGCGCGCAACCCACAGTTGGTGGGCTGGCTGCCCGCCGAGTCGGCCCTTCCTCCCACACGCGCGCAGGTGGGCAGCGGACCGGGCTTTGCCACGACCCTGAGCAAGGCGGCGCTCGACTCCCTGCCGGCCCGCAGTCAGACCAGCCGCGCTCCCGTCGCGGCCGCCGCGTCGGATTACGTCTGGGGGATCCCCAAGTTGACCGCCATCGTCATCCCATCGAACGTGGCCAGCTACGACCCCGGCCTCACACCAACCGTGGCATCGGCAATGGCATACAACCTGGCCGGGGACCTCAACATCGAAGCCGAGGCACGCCGCTTGCAGAGCACGGACCTGGCCGCCACCGCAGCCAGCGGGGATGGGCTTGCCCCATTCACCGCGGCGTTCACGTCGGACCGCTCCGCCGGCCAGGTGGTGAGCACGGCCTACACGTTCAACCGGGCTGAGCTGGTCCTCCTGCTGCCAAAGTTCAAGACCCAGGCACCCAGGCTGGTCGGCACGGCCCTCATCGGGACCGCCCGGGTGACCACCTACGACGGCGCAGGTCACCAGCTGTCCCAGAAGGACTCGCCCTACACGCAGATCTGGGAGCTGACGAGGGTCGGCGACCGCTATCTGATCACCAACGATTACACCGGCCTCACCCCCGCCCCCTGATGGGTCGACGCTTCTGAACCACAAGGTGGAGAGCAGGCCGGCGAGCGGTACCGGGCCTTTGGTGACCGCCCAACCAAGCCGGGGCCGGCCGGCGCTCACCCGCATCCGTCTCGGACTTGTTCTGCTCGTGATCCTGGTCCGCGTGCCGAGCCTTTTCGAGCCCCGGTGGTACTCGGACGAGGGCATCTTCACGACCGTGGCCTGGGCGGCTGGGCGCGGCCGGGCGCTTTACTCCGGCGTCTATGACAATGCGCCACCGGTGATCTACTGGCTCTTCCGCCTGGCGCAGGCGCTCGGTTCGCTCGAGCACCACTCGGTCGTTCAGCTGCTGGCGATGGTCGCGGCCACCTCGGCTGCGGTGCTCACGTTCGAGGTGTCCCGTCGGTCCCTTCGACCTTCGACGGCAGCGCTGGCGGGGGCGCTGGCGGGGCTTGGACTGTCCCTTCCGGTTCTCGACGGCGACCTCCTCAATGTCGAGCTCGCGGCGCTTCCCTTCTTCCTCGGCGCTCTCCTCCTCGCCTTCTCACGGCGCGGCGCCCTGCTCCTGGTCAGCGGTGCGTTGTTCGGCATCGCCATCGCCACCCGGCCGTCGTTTGCTCTCGAGGGGTGCGCCCTTGCCGTCCCCTTGCTCGCAGCCCCCGAACGACTACGCAGGCTCTGCCTCGTCGCCTGCGGCCTCGGGCTGACGGGCACGGTGGTGCTCGCCCTTCTCGCCGGCCAGGGATCCCTGGCACCCTACCTGGCCCAGGTTCTGCCCGCCGACCACGCCTACCTGCTCTGGTCGAACGGTGGCACCCTGTTTCCTTTACTGCTGAGGCTCGGTGCTCTCACGGCGGTGGCGCTGATCAGCCTGCACCGGGCGACCACGCCGGCCAGCCGCCTGGCCGCGGTCTGGCTTCCCGCAGCCCTCGCCGCAGCCAGCCTCACTCCCCGCGAATTGACGCACTACTCCCACGAAGCCATCCCACCCCTCTCCTTCGCGGTCGCGCTGGCGGTCGGGCGAGTTCGCCGCAGCTGGCTGGTGGTCGTGCCCGCGGCCCTCGCCGTGATCGTCGGCGCGGAGGCGGTTCTGATCCTTCCAGCCCAGGAGACCGCGTTCCTGAATGGCTCGACTGCGCCGCGGCCGTACCTGCACAACTTCTCCTACCAGGGCCTTCCCACCTACTACTCGAACTGGCTGGAGCTGGTGCTGGGTCGCGAGACCGCCACCGCCTACGCGGATCGCTTTCCTGGCTCACCCGCGGTCGACCGTTCCGAAGCTGCCTTCCTGAGGAGCCAGCCCGGCTCCGCGGACGCACAGCTGATCGTGCTCGGGGACCGGCCCTGGCTCTACATCAAAACCGGGATGCTGCCGGGGAGCCGCTACGTCGCCACCAACTCCGCGTTCTGGCGGGTGCCTTCGGCGCCGGGCGAGATGGCCGGCGCTCTGAGCAACGCCTGCGCGCGCTTCGTCGTCGACGAAACCGGTTCCTCCGACTGGCAGCCGAGCCTTGCTTCCGGTGGCTACGTTCGGCTCCCGGGCGCTCCTCTTCCGACCTATCGATCGGAACGCGCCGGTGGAGATTGCATCTGAGCGTCAGGTGCGGCCGGCTTCCCTCCCGCCCAAGATGAGATTCCTGCCCCAGACCGGGCACTGAATTCGACATCGGGCTCCCGGGAGGACGATCTTGGCCTAACTAGCCAGGTCAAGCGTCGGGCTGCCAGGTCGGGAAGAAACTCAGGGAAGGGGAGCAGGGCGACGCTCAGGCGCCGAAAGCGACGTCTGACGGCCTCCCACGCTGCGATCGGCCGGCGAAACGCTTGGCCTTGGGCTGTTGGTGCGTCCCTCCGCCGGCGAATCGCCTGATCGTCGGCTGGCCGCAGGAGTTTCGCCTAATCGTCGAACCGACCCATGAAATGGTCGGCGGCCTCAGGCCGGGTCAGCTGGTAGATGGCGAAACGCTGACCGCCCGGAGCTCGAAAGCTCGCGCATGGTCCGTGAGGGATCTCGAGCTCGTGGAGCTCATGCGAGCCGGTCGCGACAAGCCGGGCGACGCTCGGAGGAGTAGCCCGAACCCCACCCAGGATGGGCCGGGAGCAGCGCGCACCCGGCCCATCACGCCGAGGCTCAGCTCATTTCTGGCCCGGCCGTCGCATCGGCGTCCGCTCGAGCAGCTCGTGAGGCGCGACTTCGCGCGGCGGCGTCGACGTACTTCTCCGCCCGGCCGAGCGGTGTGAATGCGAAGCCGATCGGGATGACAAAGGTAATCACGCCGATTGCGAGGTACACCCACTCGACGTGGCCGGTCCACTGAATGGCCACGCCGCCGGCGAGCGTGCCGAGTGGTATCGCCGACCAGGCCAGCACGCCCGCGATGGTCATGACCCGGCCCAACATCTCGTTTGGGACGATCGCCTGGCGGAGGCTCATGGTGTTGATGTCGAAAATCGAACCGACGCCGGCCCAGAGCGACCAGACGACGAGCCCCGGCCAGTAGCTGCGCTGCTGCGAGAAGACGATCAGCAGCAGTCCTGTCGCGGCCAGCACGCCGAGGATCACCTGGCTGAAGCTGAACCGGCGCCGGAGCCGTCCGGCGTTGAGCGAGAGGATGATGGTCGCCACTGAGGCGGCCGCGAAGAGCCAGCCGATCTGCGCATCGCTGGCGGCCAGCCGATGCTTGGAGAAGAGCACCACCTGGGCGTAGGTGGTGCTGTTGAAGAAGTTGAAGAGGGCCATCATGGCCGAGATCATCCGGAGCACCGGGTGTCCGAGGACATAGCGCAAGCCGTCACGGATATCGCGCAGGATGTGCTGGGAGACCGGCTTGCCGGCGGCGTTGAAGCTGCGGCGGACCAGGGCGAGCGAGACCGCCGAGACGACGAAGCTGCCGGCGTCGGCGGTGAACAGCGTCGGCAGCGGCAGCAGCAGGAGGGCGACCCCGGCGAGGAATGGACCGGTGATCCCGGCCGCCTCGAACGCGGCCTGGAGCCGGCCGTTGGCGGTCACCAGGTCGTCGCTCTCCACCAGCGAAGGGACGGCCGCGAACTGGCCCGCATTGAACGCGATCGAGAGCGTCGACTCGACGAAGGCCGCGGCGTAGATCCACCAGACGCTGAGGTGGCCGGTGAGGTAGGCGGCGGGGATGCTGGCGATGACGAGCGCCCGGCCGAGGTCGCACACGATCATCAGCCGCTTGCGGTCGACCCTGTCCGTCCAGGCTCCGATCACGAGGCCGAAGAGCAGGTAGGGCAGGAACGTCGCGGCGCTGGCGAGCGCCAGGTTGATGGCCGACCCGGT
Organism: Candidatus Dormiibacterota bacterium; assembly: GCA_036570145.1. Lineage (GTDB taxonomy): Bacteria > Chloroflexota > Dormibacteria > Dormibacterales > Dormibacteraceae > UBA6019. Next base: position 9,821 of record DATCPJ010000137.1, on the reverse strand, counting down.
CAGCTTGAAGACCAGAAGGGGCAGCGCGAAGGCGGTTATCGAGCTGCCGAAGTTGCTGATCGTCTGGCCGGTGAAGAACTTCCAGAAGTCCCAGTTGAAGGTTCGCGAGGGCAATTGCTTGGCTCCTTGGCGGAAGCCCGGCAGCACCGGGCGGCGGGCACAAAAAAAACCGCGGGCGGGGCCACGCGGCGGAGCTCTCATTTCGGGTCGGCCTCCTGGCCGGTTGAGAAGTCCTAGTGCATGACCCCCGGGGTCGAAGCCAGAGTCAAAACCTGCCTCATCGGCCCAAGGCTACGGCAGACCACCGCCCCGCGTCAATTCCGACTTGACGATGAGGCGCAACGGTGAAAGAAGCCCCAAAGCCGCTCCCCTATCTGCCTGTCGGGGTCAGGTCGTCCGAGGGCGATGGACACCACCGCCGCCATGACAGCGATCGCCGCCGAGACCTCGAACCAGGCGTCGAATGAGGCCAGGCCCGTGGTCGCTGAGGCGCTGCCGAGGACGGCGATGGCCAGTGCGACGCCGACCATCAACGCCGGCAACGTACGCGCCAGCGGCGCCGTGGTGCCGGCCCAGGTCGAGCAGCCCGTCCCGGCGACCTAGATCGGGCTCGAGTCAGGCGAGCTCCAGGCTGGGCAGAAAGGCCGGCGCCTGGCGGGCATTGGTCAGCTGCTCGAAAGCAAACGCCATTCCGAGGAGCATCGCCTCCGAGCCGGGTTTGCCGAAAAGAGCGAGGCCGAGCGGAAGGGCGCCGAACGCCATCCCGGCCGGCACGGTGACGATCGGGTAGCCGGCCATCGCCGCCGGCTGGGTGGAGCCCCCGAGGACGCGGTCGCCGTTGATCTGATCGATCACCCAGGCCGGCGGCCGGGAGGGTGCCACCAGCGCGTCAAGCCGGTGCCTGCGGAGGGTGGCGTCGATACCTTCTTGTCGCGACAGCCGGCGAGAGGTCGCCAGCGCCGACAGGTACTCCGCCGAATCGAGACCCGACCTCGCCTGGCACTCTGTAAAGATCTCCTGGCGGAAGTAGGGCATCTCCGTTGCCGCGTGCTCCTCGTTGAACCGAATCAGGTCGGCGAGTGAGCGGGGCCCGATTCCGGGCCTGGCCGAGAGGTAGGAGTTGATCCCCTCCTTGAACTCGTACTGGAGCACCGTCTTTTCGACCAGTCGGTCGTCAGCCCGCATGGCCTCAGTCGTGGTGATCTCCACCTCGATGAGCTCCGCACCCAGGTCGCGCAGGCCCAGGAGGGCGGTCTCGTGGACCCTGTCGGTGTGCTCGCTGTAGCCGGTGTAGGGCTCGCGCAGAACGCCCAGCCGGCGGCCCCGCAGTGCGCCCGGATCGAGGTGGGTGGTGAAGTCGGTCGGATCGTCGGCAAGGGCGCCGAGCAGCAGCGCGGCGTCACGCACGTGGCGGGCATGCACACCGGCCGTGTCCTGGCTCCGCGAGATGGGGATGATCCCCTTCTGACTGACCACGCCGACCCCCGGCTTGATGCCGACCACCCCGTTGGCGGACGAGGGGCAGATGATGGATCCGTCGGTCTCCGTCCCCACCGCGACCGGGGTAAGGCCGGCCGCCACGGCCACCGCCGACCCGCTCGAGGAGCCGCAGGGAGTTCGGTCGAGCACATGCGGGTTCCGGCACTGGCGGCCGCGCCCGCTCCAGCCACCCGAGGATCGGGTCGACCGGAAGTTGGCCCATTCGCTGAGGTTGGTCTTGCCGAGCAGCAGCATGCCGGCCGCCCGCAGGCGGGCGACCAGCGGTGCATCGGTGGGCGCCGGCGCTCCCAGCAGCGCGAGCGAGCCGGCGGTTGTCAGCATCCGGTCGCCAGTGTCGACGTTGTCCTTGACGAGCACCGGAAGGCCATGCAGTGGCCCGCGAACCCCGCCCCGGCGACGCTCCTCGTCCAGCCGGTGGGCGATCTCCTCCCAGTCCGGGTTGAGCTCGATCACCGAGCGGAGGGTGGGGCCGGCCTGGTCGATGGCCGCCGTCCGTTCGAGGTGCATCTCGGCGAGGCGCCGCACGCTCAGCTCGCCGCTGTCGAGGCGGCGGCTGAGATCCGCGATCGAGGCGCCGGCAAGTTCGGGGTGGGGTACCACGTCCGGAATGCCTAAGGTGGGCCGGTCAGCGGGCGACGACCGGGAGCAGCCCCTCCGCGAAGCGATCGAGCTCTGCCTTCTCGGTCGGGCTCAAACCTCGCAAGGGCATCCGGGAGTGCTCTTCGATGGGAACCCCGCGCCGCATCAGCAGGTGCTTCAGGGCGGCCTGGAAGGGAAAGCGCTGTACCGCAGCGCGAATCTCTCCCAAGCGATGCGCGCCCTCTTCCGTCGGACGGCGAACGACCTCCGTCACGGCTTCGGGGAAAGCCGCGGCGAGCCCGGACACGGCGCCGACCGCTCCCGCCGCCAAACCCCGATGGATCAGAGCCTCGGGCCCGACGAAGATCTTGAGCCCGTCGAGCAGGTAGGGCTCGAACCGCTCCCAGGGGCTGTCCGACACCTTCAGCCCAACCAGGTTCGGCAGCCGCGACCTCAGCTCCTCGATGACGGTGGGCTTCACGGCGTAGCCGCTGCGGGCGGCGAACTCGTAGACGAAGAAGGGCAACGGCGCACAGGCCTGACCGGCCGCCGTGAAGTGGTCGACCAGGGCGCTGTCGTCGGGCGCGTAATAGGGAGGCGCGATCACCGCCACCGCGGCCGCCCCGATCTCCGCTGCGTGGGCTGCCAGCTCCGCCGTGGCGGCCGTCGTCTGCGCACCGCAGTGGACCATCATGGTCAGTCGCCCGCGCCCCGCCTGGACAAACGCAGCCGCGGCGGCACGGCGCTCGGCCGTGTCGAGGAGGATGCCCTCACCGGTCGTGCCGAGAGCCAGGACGCCGTCGACCCCGGCCGCGGCCAGGTGTTCCACCAGCGGTCCGATCGCCTCCAGGTCGACCGCGCCGCCCGCCTCCCGGAGCGGCGTCACCGACGCGGCGACCGCACCGCCCAACGCGGGCTTCAACTGCTCGAGCATTTCAGTACCTCCTTCCATGGTCGAAGACGTTAACCAGCGGGCGCCCGTCGAGATACCGGTGAAGGTTCTCGATGAAGAGGTCGACCAGGCGGTCGTTCTCCTGCACCACGGTGCTCGCCGAATGGGGCGAGATGATCACGTTGGGCATCGCCCAGAGCGGGCTGTCGACCGGGAGCGGCTCCTTCTCGAAGACATCGAGAGCGGCTCCTCGAAGCCGTCCGGCCTGGAGCAGCTCGATCAATGCCGGCTCATCGACGATCGAACCACGGCCGACGTTGACGACAACCGCACCGGCGGGCAGCAGACCCAGCCGTCGGCGATCGACCAGGTTCGAGGTCTCCGGCGTGTCGGGCGCCGCGATCACCAGGAGGTCGGTCTCCGGCAGGGCGGCGTCGAGGCCGGCGGCGTCGACGACCCTGACTACGCCAGGCGGAGACTGGCCTCCCGGCGTGCGCCGGTGACCCGTCACCTGGATGCCCAGGGCGGCGCTCAGCTCGGCGATCCGGGAGCCGACCCTACCGAGGCCGATCAGCGTCATCCGCGACCCGAGCACCTCCCGGCCGCAGAAGCGCTCCCAGTGGCGCTCCGCCTTCCAGCCGTTGAGCCGCGGCATCTCCTTGGCGAAGTGCAGGGCGGCGAGGAGCACGAACTCCGCCAGCGGTTGGGCGTGGATGCCGGCGGCATTGGTGATCAGGAGCGATGAGCCGGAAAGGCCGAGGCTGTCGACCAGTGGACCGATGCCGGAGCTGGAGGCCTGCACCCAGCGCAGCCGCGGCGCGCGGCTGAGCAGCTGCTCCGGGCGCTCCCAGTCGAACTCGAAGGCGACCTCGGCTCGACCAAGACTCTCTCCCCAGCGCCGGCGCTGCTCGTCGGACAGCGGACGCGACGGTCCATGGTGGTCGGCTTCGAAGCGCGTCGTGGGCAGAAGCTCGGGCTCGTAGATCAGCTCGATCCGGTCCGGTTCGGCCGCCGCGATCCGCTCCGCGTGCTCGGGATCGAGCCAGGAGGCGATGAGGACGGGAACACGGCCATCAGCTGCCGGCATGGGGATCTCCTCCACCAGGTTGTGCCGCCATCAGCTCGGCCAGGCGGTAGCAGAGCCGCGTTCCCGCCCCGAGCGGGCCGCGGGGGATGTCAACGTGGGCCTGGTTCTCGTTCCAGTGGCTGCCGGCGATGTCTAGATGGACCCACGGCCGCCCCTCGACGAACTCGCCGATGAACATCGCGGCCGTTATGACCCCTGCCTCGCCGTAGTAGGCATTCTTGAGGTCGGCGCTCTGGCTCTGGATCAGCTCCCGGAAGTCGGGGTAGATCGGCAGCCGCCAGACGCGGTCGCCGGCAGCGGCACCCGCCGCGGCGACGAGCTCCCAGAGCCCATCGTCGTTGCCCACCGCCGCTGAAGCTGCGTGGCCGAGGGCGGCCCGCACGTCGCCCGTCAGGGTCGCGAGGTCGACGATGTGGGTCGCACCCGAGCGGATCGCGAAGGTGATCGCGTCGGCGAGCACGAGCCGCCCTTCGGCGTCCGTGTTCAGCACCTCGACGGTCTTGCCCGAGGCGCTCCTCCAGACGTCGCCGGGTCGCTGGGCGCCGCGGCCGGGCAGGTTCTCCGCCGTTGCCACGACTGCCATCACATCGATCGGCAGGCGGCTCTCGGCCACGACCTGGATCGCGGCCAGGACGGCGGCCGCTCCGCCCATGTCACCCCGCATCTTGACCATGGCGTCGCCCGACTTGAGAGAAAGCCCACCGCTGTCGAAGGTGATCCCCTTGCCGACCAGCGCCAGGTTTGGTCCCCCCGTGCCGCCTCCTCGGTGCTGCAGGCGGATCAGTCGCGGCTCATCGTCGGAGGCGGCCCCGACCGCGGCCAGTAGCCGGTACCCGGCGGCCGCCATCGCGTCGGCCCCAAGAACCTCGCTCTCCAGCCCGAAGCGACTGGCGAGGTCACGCGCGATCTCCTCGATTCCTGTCGGTCCCAGCTCGTTGCCGGGAGCGTTCTGCCACTCCCGCGCCCGGGCGGTGGCCTCGCCAAGGCGCTTGGCAAGGTCCACCGCTGCCTCCGGAGCATCGCCGAAGCCGACCAGGGTGAGCTCGGTGAGCTGGGCCGGGTGGCTACCCGTGCTTCGGGACCGGCGGTCCCAACCTCCCGCCACGCAGCCCTCGATGACAGCGCCTAGATCTTCCGCACGAAGGGAGCCGGCCCGGACCACCGCGATCCGTCCGTGCCCGAAGCCCCGCACCGCCCGCACCATCTCCTGGTGGGCGAAGCGCAGCCGGGAGCCATCGAGGTCGGCCGCCGATCCCAGCCCGTAGAGAAGCACCCGGCGCACGGCCAGGCCGGGCCCCCCGGGCAGCAGCATGACCTCATGAAGGCGGCCGCCGTGCTCGCGCGAGGCGGCGAATGCGGCAGCGTCAGGGTCGAGGCCTGTCAGCACGGGGTCGGCGGCTCCACCGGCCATGACGGGGATGGCCAGGACGTCAGCGGAGACGGTGGCTGCCGCTGCGGTTGAGGCCACCTCAACGCGCACCGGGCTGGCAGCGGCCATCAAAAGAAATTCCTATCAGTCATATAGATCTCTTCAAACCCCGGGAGGAGTTTAACTCCGAAGCCGAACTGCCAGATTCATGCGCCTGAGCCGTACGGCGGCCGTCGAGGATCGTGCTACTGCGCCGGTCTGAGGGTTCGCCGAAAGATGTATATTCCCCCCGCTTAGATATTTCTCGCTGGCCGAGATCTATCGCTGGAGGCGTTTTGGGGAGGACACAACTCACAGATGCAGCGGCGCACCACGTTATTGATAGCCATCCTGAGTGGCGTTGGGCTCCTCTTGGGAGCGGCCTGCGGAAACAGCACGTCCCCGAGCTCAACATCTAGCGCGGCCGCGAAGACGCTGGTCGTCGACGACGCTTACACCTGGGACTTCAGCAAGGACACCGATCCGAGCCGAGGCGGGGTCGACTTCGACGCCGATCCCTTCTTCCACGCGATCTACGACAGCCTGCTCACCTTCAAGCTGGGCGATTCGGCAACGCCGATCCCCCTGGTGGCCGAGTCATACACGGCCTCAGCGGACGCCAAGACGTTCACCTTCAAGATCCGCAAGGACGTGAAGTTCGCCGACGGGACAGCTCTCAACGCCCGTGACGTCGAGTTCACCTACAACCGGCTGCTGAACCTCCACGACAACCCTGTCTATCTCCTCGACGGGATCACCTCGATGAAGGCGACCGATGACTACACCTTCGTCCTGGTGTCTTCGGTTGCCAATCCCGCCATCCCCTTCATCGTCACCAATCCCGCCCTCGGCATCATCAACTCCAAGCTGCTGACCGCTCACGGCGGATCCGCCGCGACCGATGCGGCGAAGACCGACACCGCGCATGACTTCCTGGGCACGACCTCGGTCGGCAGCGGGCCCTACACGATGGCGTCGGTCAACACCTCGCAGGTGGTGCTTAAGGCGAATGCCAAGTACTGGGGCCCGGACAAGCCCAATTTCGGGACCGTGATCTTCCGCAACGTGGCCGCCGCCACGCAGCTGATCGAGATCCAGAAGGCGAGCAACCAGATCGAGCTGAGCCTGTCGGGCGACCAGGCCGCCAGCCTCAAGGGCAACAGCAAGCTGACGGTGACGAGCTTCACCTCGCCGAACATCACCTTTGCGTTCTGCAACCAGAAGACGGTGCCGGCGTGCGGCAACGTGCATTTCGTAAACGCCATCCGCTACGGCATCGACTACCAATCCCTGGTCAGCGTGGCCGGCGCCGGCGCGGCCCAGGCTCCGGGCGTCGTACCGACCCAGTTCCTCGGCGCCCTCACCCAGGCCCAGGCGGTCAAGCGGGACGTGGCCAAGGCCAAGAGCGAGCTGCAGGCTTCGGGCATCGCCAATCCCACCATCCAGCTCGACTACACGATCAGCAGCACGGGCCTCAATGACTCGCTCGCCGCCAAGATCAAGGCCAACCTTGCGGATGTGGGCATCACGGCCAACCTCAACGGCCAGCCGAGCTCGATCGCCACACCCAACTATCGAGGCGCCAAGTACCAGCTCGGCCTTGCCGGCTGGGCGCCCGACTACCCAGATCCCAACGATTACCAGGCCTTCCTGCCCGGCCAGCTCGTGGGCAAGCGCGCCGGCTGGCTCACCGGCGCGGCCCCGGCCATCGAGGATCTCGGCGCCAGGGCAGGCGCGGCAGCGGACAATGCCACCCGTGGCAAGCTCTACCAGCAACTCCAGACCCTGCTCAACCAGGAGAGCCCCATGCTTCCCCTCATTCAGCCTGGGCAGTCCGTCGTAGGCACCAACAACCTCACCAATGTCATCTACAGCCCGGTCTGGTACCTCGACCTCGCCGCGATCGGCACCCACTGAGTCACTGGGAGCGGCGCTCGCGAGGCGCCGCTCCCAGCACCCCCTCCTCTTCTTCGTCGGGCGGCGACTGGTGGCCCTGGTGTTCCTCTGCCTTGGGGTGAGCGTGATGGCGTTCGTCCTGACCCACATCGTCCCGAATGACCCGGCGGTCGCCAACCTCGGAGACCGGGCCTCGTCCGATCCGGTCGCCGTGCGCCTCTACCGGGAGCACTTTGGCCTCGACAAGCCGCTTCCGGTCCAGTACGTCGTGTATCTGGGGAACCTCCTCCACGGCGACCTGGGCGAGTCCGAGCAGAGCCGGCGCGCCGTCCGGACCGACCTGGCCGAGTACATCCCGGCGACCGCCGAGCTTGCCATCACCTCGATGGTCCTGGCCTGCCTGCTCGGGATAACGCTCGGCGTCATCGCCGCGCTTCGCCGCAACCGGCTGACCGACCAGGTCCTCCGGGTGGTGTCGCTCGGCGGGATGTCGACACCCCAGTTCTGGCTGGCCCTGGTCGCTCTCTACGTCTTCTTCTACCAGCTGAGCTGGGTCCCCGGGAGCGGCCGCCTGGATGCCGCCGTGCTGCCGCCGCCTCACCTCACCGGGCTGTTCACGATCGATTCGCTGGCGGCCGGTCAGTTCGACGTCTTCGTGAACAGCGTTCAGCACCTGATCCTGCCCGCGTGCGTCCTGGCCGCCTTCAACATGGGGCTCTTCACCCGCTTCACGCGTTCCGCCGTGCTCGAAGTGCTCGAGAACGACTACGTCCGGACCGCCCGCGCCAAGGGCCTGCCGGAGCTGACGGTGGTGTTCCGGCACGTGCTGCGCGCCGCCTCGCCCCCCATCCTCACCGTGGTTGGGCTGGCCTTCGGCAATGTCATGACCGGCACCGTCCTGGTCGAGAACATCTTCTCCTGGCCCGGCATCGGCCAGTACTCCTACCGGAGCGCGACCGCCCTCGACCTCCCGGCGATCGTGGGCGTGATGCTCTTCGTCGCGATCGTCTACATCCTGGTGAACATGGTCGTCGACATCCTCTATGGGGTGGTCGACCCCCGGATCCGGCTCGCGTGAGCGCCGCCGTCATCAACTCCAACAACCGGCTGAGCACGGCCTGGCGCCGTATCCCCGGCGCCTGGCGGCAGCCACTCACGGTGGTCGGCCTGGTCCTCGCCGCCTCCTGGCTGGTTGTCGCCCTGTTAGCCCCGTGGATCTCCCCGCAGGACCCGCTGGCGCAGGGACCCGCTCTCTACCAGGCGCCCTCCGCGGCGCATCTCCTGGGTACCGACGAGCTGGGCCGGGACGTCTTTTCACGCGTGCTGTGGGGCGCTCGGATCTCGATCCCGCTGGCGATGCTTCTGGTCAGTCTGGCCTTCACGATCGGCGGCACCCTCGGGGGCCTCGCCGGCTACCTCGGCGGCTGGGTGGACGAGGTCGTCATGCGAGGCGCGGACTTCGTCTTCGCGGTGCCGACCATCCTGCTGGCGATGGCGGTCGTCGCGGCGCTGGGCCCGGGCCTGTTCCACGCCGTGCTGGCGGTGGTGCTGGTTTCCTGGCCCGGGATCGCCCGCGTGGTCAGGGGGTTGGTGCGGACGACCATGGAGTCGGAGTACGTCGCGGTCGGGCGCCTGCTCGGTTCGCCCACTCACCGCGCGCTCACCGTCGATGTTCTGCCCAACGTGGCCGGCCCGGTGATCGTCCTGGCCGCGCTCGAAATCGGCAACGCCATCCTGCTCCTGAGCGCGCTGTCCTTCCTCGGCCTGGGGGCTCGCCCGCCGGACGCCGAATGGGGATCGATGGTCTCCACCGGCGCCCAGCACTTCGAGGCGTGGTGGATCGGGGTCTTTCCGGGCGTGGCGATCGTATCGATCGTGCTCGCCTTCAACTTCCTCGGCGACAGCCTCCGCGACGCCTTCGACCCGAAGGCGATCATCAAGGCGCGCGGCGCATGACGGCGCTGCTCAGCGTCCGCGACCTGCGCGTCTGGCTGGACACCGCCCGCGGTCCACTGTCGATCGTCGACGGAGTCAGTTTCGACATCGCCTCCGGCCAGGTGTTCGGACTGGCCGGCGAAAGCGGCAGCGGCAAGACCATCACCGCGCTGGCGCTGCTTGGACTCCTGCCGGCCGGCGCGCGGACCGATGGCTCGGCGCTTCTTGACGGCACCGACCTCCTGACGATGCGCGGAGCCCAACGGCGCCGGACGCGCGGCCGCGAGGTGGCCATGGTCTTCCAGGATCCGATGTCCTCGCTCCACCCGATGCTCACGATCGAGCGCCAGCTGACCGAGCATCTCCGCTACCAGCTCGGGATGGGCGGCAAGGAGGCCCGCGCGCGCGCGATCGACCTGCTGACCGAGGTCCGGATCCCCGATCCCGAAGCCGCCTTACGCGGCTATCCCCACCAGTTCAGCGGCGGGATGCGGCAGCGGATCCAGATCGCGATCGGCCTCGCC
>DATCPJ010000136.1:0-11098 GCA_036570145.1 Candidatus Dormiibacterota bacterium | reverse complement strand
GTCGTGCTCGAACCTGGCGAGAGCTTCAACGAGGCCGCCCGGAAGGCCGTCGCCGACCTCGCCCTCTTCGTCGGAGCGGAGAAGGTCGTTTATGCGTAGCCGTTTTTTACCCTCCCCACCGGTGGGGAAGGAAGGGTGGGGGCACCCCGCCCGGCTGACAACCTCGCTTGAAATCAGGCCTCTGGTTGGCCCCACCCTGACCTCCCCGCGAAGCGGGGAAGGGTGAAACGTTTTTCACGCCGCCGGCGTCAGCCGTTTCATGAAGTCGAGCATCCGGTGCCAGGCGTCGTCACAGGCGTCTTTGTGCTCGGCGTAGGAGCGGTCGAAGAAGCTGTGCGGGGCTCCCGGGTAGGTGTGCGACTCGACCGCGATGCCGCCCGCGCCGACCTCGGCTGCCACTTTCTCGAACTGTTCGGCGGGCGTGAAGTCCTCGCCAGCGAGCAGGAAGAGGAGCTCTCCCTTCATCTGGGGGACGAGCGGCAGGATCTGTTCCGGCCGGCCGCCGTAGAAGCCGATCGCTCCGGCCAGCCCGTGGCCCTTGGCGATCTGGGACCAGGAGGTGGCGCCGCCCATGCAGAAGCCGACGCTGAAGGTCGCCCGAGGCCGGCCACCATCGGCGGTGCCCAGGTAGTCGACGCAGGCGCGGACGTCGGCGGCCACCCCTTCGGGCGTCAGCTTGGCGACCTCCGACTTCCAGTCGAAGCCCTCGCCGCGGTCCTCGGCTTCAGCGGTGCGGCCGAAGTAATCCATCGCCACCGCGTCGACACCCGCCTCCGCGAAGCGCACGGCCAGCTCCTTGTAGAAGGCATGGAGGCCGCGGACGTCGGGGAGGACGACCATCCCGGGGCCGGTCGGCGAGGCGGCACGAGCGTGGTAGGCCATGAAGCGGTTCCCATCGGCCGCGGTCAGGTGGAAGTCGCCGTGATCGGAGGCGGCGCCTCCGACCAGGGGAGGCAGAGGCGGTCGGGCGTCATCGGAGTAGCACATGTTTCGCCCACCATAGCGAGCCCTTCCCGCCTCCGTCTAAGCCGGGTTCAGGCTGGCCTCCGGCTCGGGCTGGAACAGGAGGCGGCCGCTCGACACAGTCCTCCAACCAGCGCGCCCGGCCGGCGCTGTCACCGAGGCCGCAGCTCGCATACCGGCCGCCCCGGGTCCGGCTTGCCACCTGGAGATGGGTGCAGGTCCAGGTCGGGCTCAGGGGACGATTGGACACGTCGGTCGGAAAGATGAGCCGCGATTCATAGACGGGGCAGGCCCTGAAGTCCTCCGCGAAGGGCTTCGGAAACGGGCACTCGCCACGTGGCTCATCCGCCATTCCCGGGTCGACGGTATCGTAGCCATCCGTGGGTGGCGTGCAGATGGTCCGCCGGCTTGCCGTCGCGACCATAACGATCGACCGTCCGGAGGCACGCAACGCCCTCAACCTGGAGGCGATGGCCGAGCTCGACGCGGCCCTCGCCGCGGTCGCCGGCTGGGACGTCCACGCCGTCTTCATCCGCGGGGCGGGCGATCGCGCGTTCGTCTCCGGCGGTGATCTGAAGGAGCTTGAAAGTGTGCGCGACGAGGAGTTCGCGCTGGGGATGGCCGGCCGGATGCGGGCAACGCTGGACCGGATCCCCGCCCTGCCGATGCCGGTCGTCGCGATCGTCAACGGACACGCGATCGGTGGCGGCGCCGAGGTCGCCATCGCCTGCGACTACCGGCTCGCCGCCGATGACGTGAAGATCGGCTTCACCCAGGCGACGCTGGGCCTGATGCCCGCCTGGGGCGGCATCGAGCGGCTGGTGCAGGCGATCGGGCGGGGCCGCGCGCTGCACCTGCTGACCACCGGCCGGACGATCGATGCGCCCGAGGCGGGGGCCATCGGCCTCTTCGAGGAAGTGGTGCCGCGAGTGGCGTTCGAGGCTCGCGTCGAGGGTCTTGCCGCCGAGCTTGCCGAGGTCCCCCTGCCGGCGCTGGCCGGGATCAAGCGTGCCGCCGACGCGGCGCTGCCCTACGCACGACCCGAGCTTGCCGCCGCGGCGACGGCCGATTTCGCGCGTGCCTGGGCGGCCGAGGCGCACTGGGAAGCGATGGACAGAGCTCAGCAGAGGAGGCGACGATGAAGCTCGACAGCCCTGCGTTTACGGCCGCCGACCTGCAGCACTATGGCGACGAGCTGATCGACCACGAGCGCCAGGTGCTCGCGGTCCGGCTCGAGCGGGCCTCGGCACGGCTTGCCGAGCTCGGCCAGCGGGTCGGTGCGGAGGAGAGATCGGACTCCGCTGATTGGAACGCGATCGAGGTGCTGGCGCACATCGCGGTCCTCAGCAAGTTCTATGGGATGCTCACCTACAAGATCGGCAGCGGCCAGATCACCGAGCTCGACCTGCTCGGCAACGTGAACCTCCGCGACGTGCTGGGTGAGCAGCTGGCCAGGGAATCCCCCGCGGCGCTGGTCGAAATGGCCGTCTCCGACCACCGGCGAACTGTCGAATACCTTCGCTCGGCAGACGCGGCGGCGATGCGGCGCGAATGCGTCATCGATGGCGGTCGGTCGGTGTTGCGCGCCGATGACATGGCCCGCGAAGCCCTGATCGGGCACCTCGAGATGCACGTCGACCAGCTCGAACGGGCGCTGGCGGGGTGATCGCCCGCAGCTACCGGGTCTACGACCTCGGCCGGCCGCTCGACGCGGGCACCCCGGTTGCGCCCGGCCACCCCAACTTCCGGATGGCGCTGCTTCGCCGCCATGGCGACGTCCAGCGCCCCGACGGTTCCTCCAGCGCAAACGAGCTGATCTCGACCAGCGGCCACACGGGCACCCACATCGACGCCTTGGCGCACTTCTCGAAGGAGGGTCGGCTGCAGGGTGGGCACGACGCCTACGAGGCCTCCCGCGGCGCCCGCTTCAAGGTCCACGGGGCGGACGCGATCGCGCCGATCGTCACCCGGGGGGTGCTGCTCGACGTCGCCGCGGCCGAGGGGATGGCGGTGCTGGAAGCGGGCAGGCCGATCACGGCGGACGATGTCGAGAAGACCTGCCGGCACCAGGGCCTGGAGATCGGCGCCGGCGACGCGGTGCTCTTCCGCACCGGCTGGCCGATCGGTCGCTACCAGGACGAGGCAGCCTACGTCGGCTGGCCGACCGGCGTGCCGGGGCCCGACGAGAGCGCCGCCCGCTGGCTCGCCGATCGCCGGGTCCATGTCGCGGGGTCGGACACGATCGCTTTCGAGTGGCTGGCGCCCGGAGCGGGCCACAGCAGGCTCCCCGTGCACGTGATCCTCCTGGTCGAGAACGGCATCCACATCATCGAGGTGCTCGACCTGGAGGAGCTCGCCGCCGCGGGAGTGCATGAATTCCTCTTCGTCTGCTCGCCGCTGAAGCTGGTCGGCGCGACGGGCTCACCCGTCAGGCCGCTGGCGCTGCTGGAGACCTAGGGGTTGCGAACCCGCATCACCGACCTCCTCGGGATCCGCCACCCCGTGCTGCTGGCTCCGATGGGCGGCGGCACCGACGCCCGGCTGGTTGCGGCGGTGTCCCACGGTGGCGGACTGGGGATGCTCGCCGCCTCCATGCTCAGCCCCGAGGCCATCGAGGCCGAGGTGGCGATGATCCGCGAGCTGACGCCGATGCCTTTCGGCGTCAACCTCTTGCTCTGGAGCCAGGCCGGCAAGGTCGAGGCCGTCCTCGAGCAGCAGCCGACCGTGCTCTCGACCGCCTTCGGCGATCCAGCGCCCTTTGTCGACCTCGCTCATGAGGCAGGCGCTCTCCACGTCCACATGGTCAGCAACGTGCCTGAAGCAGTCGCGGCCGCCCTGGCGGGCGTCGATGTGATCATCGCCCAGGGCCAGGAGGGCGGCGGCCACATCGGCCTCCAGTCGACCTTCACCCTGGTACCCCAGGTCGCCGACGCGGTCGACGTGCCGGTCGTCGCGGCAGGCGGCATCGGCGACGGGCGCGGGCTGGCCGCGGCGCTCGCGCTGGGTGCCGAGGGCGTCCTGATGGGCACCCGCTTCCTGGCGACCAAGGAGGCTCCTATCCCCGACGGCTGGAAGCGCGCGATCCTCGACGCCGGCGGCCACGACACCGTACGCACCTCGATCCCCGATTACGCCGCCGAGGCCGCCTGGCCCGATCCGATCGCCGTCCGGGCGATCCGCAATGCCTTCCTCGATCGCTGGCTCGGCCGGGAGGACGAGGTGCGCCGGCTCGGCCTCGAGCTCGGTGAGAAGCTGCGCGATGCGCGGCGGCGGGACGACCCGGCCGAGATGAACCTGATGGCGGGCGAGGTGGTGGGGCTCATCCACGACCTCCCCAGCGCGCGGACGCTCCTCGAGCGGGTCGTCAAGGAGGCCGAGGGCCTCCTGCCTCAGCTGGCCGCGAAGGCCTCCGGGAGGGCGGCTCCGAAGGCCGAGCGGTAGCGGTCGGCGAACTCCGCCATCGTGTATCGGTGCTCGATCGTCCCGCCCTGCTCGACGACGTAGGCCGAGGCCAGGGAGGCGATCCGCCCTGCCTCGGTCACCGGCAGGCCGCGGAGCAGTGCGGCGACCAGCCCCGACCGATAGGCATCCCCGGCGCCGGTCGGATCGACCTCGCGGCGAGCGGGTGCGGGCGGGATCTCGACCTGGCCGGCCGCCGTCGCGATCCGTGAACCCTGCCGGCCGAGGGTGGTGACGACCATCGTGGCCAGCTCCAGGAGCTGCTCGATCTCGCGGCCGGTTCGCTGCCGGATCAACTCCAGCTCGTAGTCGTTGCCGATCAGGATCCACGCCCCCCGGCAGCCGTCCTCGAGGTCCTCCTTGGACATGTGGGGCAGCTGGTGGGCGGGGTCGTAGACGAAGGGCACGCCCCTCTCCCGGCATTCCTGAACCAGCCGCTTCATGCCGACCGGGCCGTTCGGTCCGACGATGACCGCAGCCGGCTTCACCGCGGTGTCGGCCAGCCCGACCTCCCCGGCTCGGTTCATCGCACCGCCGTAGTAGCCGGTGATCTGATTGTCGTCGAGGTCGGTGGTGGTGAAGCCGGTCGCGGTCGTCTCACCCTGCATCAGCTTCAGGCCGCTGCATTCGACGCCGAGCTCCTCGAGCCAGCCGCGATACTCGGCGGCGTCGACTCCCGCCGTGGCGAGGATCGCGCTCGGCTGGCCGAGCAGGGCGAGCGTGTAGGCGTAGTTGGCGGCGACGCCGCCCCGCCGACGTTCGAAGCGGTCGACCAGAAAGCTCAGGTTCAGGATGTGGACCTGGTCGGGCATGATGTGGTCGCGAAAGCGGCCGTTGAAGGTGAGGATGTAGTCGAAGGCGACCGACCCGGTCGCAAGCACGGTTCCGGCTGGCACGAGGCTAGACACTAGCGGAGATTCCCACTGGCCGAATCAGCGTCGAGCCACTCCAGCCACTCGCCGTGGTGATGGGCGGCCGCCAGTCGGGTCCGCTCGCCGTCAGGGCCGTGCAGGTCGAGGTAGGGGCGGTCGGTCGGGTTCCATTCCAGCGCCAGCCGGTGGACCGGCCGCAGGCTGCCCGCATCCGCCAGGAGGCTTTCCAGCCGCTGCGCCTCGATTGGTCCGAGCTGGTAGAGCATGAAGCTCGAGTAGACGCAGAGGGCGGTGTTCGGCGGCGCCTTGGCGAGCACCTCGGGCAGCATTTCGACGGCGTCGCCCCGCAGCACGCGGGGCGGATCCTCCCGAGCGGAGCGGATCGCCGCCAGCAGCAGCTCGGCCCGCCAGGGCTGGTCGGGCCAGACCAGCGCCCGCAGCCAGAGCGCCTGGTCGGTGTCGCCGATGTCGATCGGGTTGCGGTCGATGCCGATCCGCCAGGCGACCGGAGCGACGCCCCGCGGGGGATTCAACTCGCCCCGCAGCCGGCAATCGATGATGACCTCCGAGGCCGGGTCGCCGAGCTCCATGCTTGGGGAGAGGGGACGTCCCCTTTCCGGGCGGTGCTCGGCGACGCCTCCCCGAGGCCCACCCCCCTGATAGGCGTAGCGGTAGCGATCCCCGATCAGGTTCAGCCCGGCGCTGGCTCCAACCTCGATCAGGGCGAGCGGTAGACCGGTCCGCTCGGCGATCACGGCGAACCCGCGCTGCAGCGCGGAGCTGCGCGCGACCTCGTTGGTCTGCACCGTCCGCCTGCCCATCAAGTCGGTGATCGCGCCCGCGTTGGCAAGGCAGAATGCGCGAAAGGCGGGGAAGGGGTCCTCGGCGAGGTCCTGCCCGCCGTTCAGGCTCGGGTAGAACCGTGCCAGGGGATGGCTGACGCCGCGCAGGAGCAGGTAGTGGACGGCCCCGAAGAGCAGGTTCGGCGGCGGCTGGCCGACCGGCGCTCGGGAGGCCAGCTCGAGCAGCTCGGGGTCGGTCAGGATCCGCCCGCTCAGCCGCCCGTAGAGCTTCGACCCGACCCTGGTGAAACCCTCGAAGGACGCAGCCGCCGCAACCACGGGCTCGACCCGCGCCAAGAGCTGGAGCGCATAGTCGCCGAAAACGTCGATGTGGGCCACCCGGCGACGCTTCTCGGGCTGGATCGCCTGGACCGGCACGCCGTTCGCCGTCGCCCACGCCTCGAGCACCGGGCGGAGCCCGATGACGTGGAGGAAGGGTCTCGTCATCACGAAGCCGCGCGCCGATCGGGTGCCGTGGTAGTGGTCGAAGTTGCGATGGACGGCGACGCCGCCCGACTCCGCCCAGCCGATCGCCTCACGCACCTGGCGGCGCTCGAAGTACCGCTCGTTCACCCTGCCGAAATGCTCGCAGAAACAATCTGCGAACCTGCTCCTGTCGCCATGGCCCAGGCAGCTGTCAACGTCATCCCGGGACGCATCGAGGACACCCTCCGCTGGGTGCTGCCGGACCTGGCCACCCGGCTGCTGCCGTTAGCGGCCGCCGTGGCCGTGGTGGCGGCCGTCTGGCACCCGGGGTGGCTCGGCCTGACCCTGGGTGAGCTCGGGGTCCAGCTCGCTTTCGGCCTGGCCGCCCTCCCGATCATGTTCGTGCTCGCCGCCCTCCTCCAGCTGCCGCTCAGCCGGCGCCGGGGCGCGCTCAAGGTGCCCGACGTGCCGGATGCGCTTCTCCAGGGCGGCTACTACCTCCTCAACGGGCCGCTCGAGGAGGGCTTCTTCCGCGGCCTCGTGCAGGGCGGCGTCGGCGCCCTCCTCGGGGCTCCGGCGGGCTTCCTGGTCGGCACCGCGAGCTACGTGCTCTACCACCGCCTGGGCGGCTGGCAATGGCTCGACGTGGCCGCGACCGCGCTCGCCGGCATCCCGTTCGGCCTGGCCTTCTGGCTCCTGCCGGGGCCTCACTCGCTGCTCGGGGTCTCGATCGCCCACGTCGGCGCCACCTGCGGCTTCCTCGGACCCGGACCCTTCCTGCTGCGCAAGCTGCGCCTGCTTTGAGTGAGCTGCGCGCCTGGCCCTGGCGCGTGCTGGTCCTGGCCGCGCTCGTGGGCGTGCTGGTCGACTTCGACGGCACGGTCATCTATCTCGGGCTGCCGGCGATCGCCGCCGACTTCCACGCACCGACCGAGCAGCTGACCCAGGCGGCCTCGGTGCTCACGCTGGGCAGCGTCCTGGCGCTGCCGTTGGGCGCCCTCGCCGATCGCCGCGGCCGCCGCTGGACGCTGATCCTGGTCACCGCCGGCTTCGGCATCGGCGACTTCCTGTCCGGCCTCGCGCCGACCCTGCTCTGGCTGGCGGTCGCACGGCTGTTCGCGGTCTGCTTCGCCTCCGCGGCGCTGGGCCTCGCGCTGACGATCGTGATCGAGGCGTCGCCCGCGCGCCGCCGCAGCCTGCTGGTGACCGCCGTCTCCTTCGGCGCCGGCGCCGGCGCAGGGGTCACCGCCGTGCTCTACCCGCTGCTCGCGCCGCATTGGCGCTACCTCTACCTGCTCGGCGGCTCGGGCATCCTGCTGGCCGCCGCCCTCTGGCGCTGGCTGCCCGAGAGCCGGGTCTGGGCGGAGGCGGCCCGCGGCGACAACCCGGCCGGGCTGCTGCTGCGCCCCGAATGGCGGGGACGGCTGGCCATCATCGCCCTGAGCGGCTTCCTCAGCTTCATCGCGTTCCAGCCGGGCGGCTTCTTCGGCGCGCTGTTCGCTTCCCGGGAGCTCCATTTCTCGCCGTTCCTGATCAGCGCGGTCCTCTTTCTCTCGGCACCGCTGGCCGTGCCCGGCTACCTCCTCGGCGGATGGCTCTCCGACCGCCGCGGCCGGCGCATCCCGGGAACCGTCTTCTGGGCGCTTGCCGCGGTCTTCGCTGCCATCACCTATTCCGGCCGGCCGGCCGCCTACTGGGTGGGCAACGCCACCTGGACGTTTGTCGATGGCGCCGGCAGCCCGATCACCGGCGCCTGGTTCGGAGAGCTCTTCCCGACCCGGGCTCGGGCGACCGCCCAGGCGGTCGGGACGGTCGCGGCCGCGCTCGGGGGGATCGTCGGCCTCCAGCTGGTGGGGCGGCTGGAGCCGGGCTTCGGGCTCGGCTCGTCGATCGTCCTGCTCTCCGCCGCCGCGTTCGTCGGCGCCCTCGTCCTCCTCGCTCTGCCGGAAACCGGCGGCAAGCCGCTTCCCGAGTGACGGGGGAATTAGTGGGCAGGATGGTGTGGATCTGCTACGTTAGTCGCGCACTCTAGGCACCGCGTTCGCATGCGGGCCTTCGGAACTCAACTTGATCCTCTCCTCTTTCCTCCTAATCACACCATTGGTGCTCACGGTATGAGCACGCCCAACCCGGGGGACGTCCTCCCGCTCTGGGATCCGGACATCCCCGGCGAAGTGGTCTCCACCGGCCGGCTCGGCATCCGCATCCGCCCCAACAGCCCGGCGGCGGCGAAGATCGCCCTCGTCCCCGGCGGCCCTCGGGCCATCCTCGACGTCCTCGAGGAGAAGAAGATGATCGAGATCGGCTACACGGTCACCAAGCCGGACAAGCCGCTCGAGTGCATCGGCCTCTTCAACAGCACGCTGCTGACCGGCCGGCTCGGACGGACGCCGAAGGGCCTTGCCTTCGAGATGACCGACTTCCAGGAGCTCGAATCGCCCGACTACCCGATCGAAAAGTCGCGCGTCCACCTGAAGTACCAGGAGCTGCAACTGGTCGAGGAGTGGGATGGCGACCTCGAGGGGTTCACCGCCATCGAGCTCCGCGAGAAAGCCAAGGCGGAGCCGATCCTCGACTCCACGATGCGCTTCGTCGAGCACCTCCGCGACTTCCGCGAAGACCTCGCTGAAGCGGCGATCCGGCGCTACGAGGCGACCGAGCAATGGGTGGAGTGCCCGCGCTGTGAGGAGACGGTGCCGACGTCCAACGGGATGCACTGCCCCAATTGCGGCGAGGACATGCGGGGCGGCGAGTTCGTCCGCGCCATCCTCCACCTGGTCGGCGACCAGGACGCCCGCGTCTACCGGGGCATCGACTCCCTGACCGTCCGCTCCGCCGGCTTCCCCGAGTACCGGGGTATGTCGCTGGACAAGATCGCCGGCTTCGACCTCTGGGTCTCCTTCCGCCGCTACGACCCACTCCCCGACGAGGGCGTCGTGCTGCCGACCGCGAGCGTCGAGATGTTCGAGGCCCAGCGATCGGTGATCCGGCAGCTCCAGATCGGCTCGCCCCGAACCGGCGCGATGGCTGCCGAGCTGGCCGATCCCGGCTGGCTGGGAAGCCCGCCCTACCTTCCGCTGGAGGGCAAGCCCGCCCATCATCTCCCCCAACCCAACGACGAGCAGTCGGAGGCGGTCGCCCGTGTGATGGGCATGCGGCCCGGCCAGATGTACCTCATCCAGGGCCCGCCGGGCACCGGCAAGACGACCGCCATCGTGGAGTCGATCCGGCGCATCCTGGGCCGCCACCAGGGCGGTTCGATCCTCCTCAGCTCGCATTCCAACGACGCCGTCGACACCGGCCAGGAGCGGCTGCTCGGCTTCTCCCATGTCCGGCAGGCGCGGATCGCCGAGCCGGGAAAGGTTCCCCGCCGCCTCCGGCAGACCCTTTTCGAAGGAGAGAACCTGGAGCAGTTCAACCTCGTCGCGGGCACCTGCAACCGGCTCGCGATCGACTCCCGGCTCCGCTTCATGGTCTTCGACTGGCTGATCCTCGACGAGGCCAACAAGGTCCGAGCGAACGAGGCGCTGGCGCTGATGCCACTCGCCAAACGGTGGGTGATGATCGGTGACCTGAAGCAGCTTCCCCCGGTGATGGAGGAGGCCGCCCTCAGCTTCGAGATCAAGAGCCCACTCGACGAGATCGTCCGCGACGAGAGCTTCTACGGCTGGATGTGGGAGAAGGTCCCCGCCCAGTCCAAGATCATGCTGCCCCGCCAGTACCGGATGCGGGAACCGATCGGCAAGGTCGTCTCCGACCTCTTCTACGACGGCAAGCTGGTCCACGAAGCGCCCCATCCCCGGATGCCGCTGCCCTGGCCCTTCGACCGCGAGCTGGTCTGGGTCGACACCGGCGCCCAGGAGGAGTACCGGGACGCCCAGCGCTCGGTTGCCAACGAGTTCGAGGTCGCGCTCTGCAAGGACATCACGACGATCGTGCGGAAGCGGGTCCGGAAGGCGAAGCTGGCCGTCATCGCGATGTACAACTCGCAGGTCAACCGCCTGACCAGCGCGCTGAAGGGGATCGTCCCGCCCGACGACATCGAGTCGGTCGACGCCTTCGAGGGCCGCGAGTCGGATGCCGTGATCCTCTCCCTCGTCCGCTCCAACGATCGGGCCGCGATCGGCTTCCTCAACGACCCCAACCGCGTCAACGTCGCCATCTCGCGCGCCAAGAAGCTGCTCGTCATCGTGGGCGACTCGAAGACCGTCATCGGCGGCGCGCCGGAGCTCTTCGGACCGCTCTTCGAGCACGCCAAGGCGGACGGCCTGGTGGTCGGCGTCGGGGCCGTTGTCACGGCCTGCCAGCGGGTCGGCGTCCGCTCCCAGGTCCAGCGCCTGTCCCGACCGCGGCGGGGCGACCGCCGCCCGGGGAGCCCGCCGGCGCTTCGGTTTCTCGCCGTTCTGGACCGTCGCCTGCGGCTCCGCCTTGACGACCAGCTGCTCGAGCTCGCCACCGTCGAGGTCGTGCGGCTGAGCACCGTTGGGCTGCACGCCGTTCGGCTCGGCGGGAACCGTCTCGGCCACCGGCAGGCCC
>DATCPJ010000135.1:0-3639 GCA_036570145.1 Candidatus Dormiibacterota bacterium | reverse complement strand
GCGGCGGGCGAGGGCGAGGTCGGCGGCCGAGGGCTGGAAGGCCGCGGCCCAGGCGGCCAACCGCTCGACGGCGGAAGGTGCGCTAGAGATCGGGATGTCCCTCCAGGTAGCGGAGGACCGCCTCTCGACTTGGCTCGATCTCGCCCTCCAGGACGAGCTCGTCCAGCCGGGCCTTGAGCTTGCCCACGTCGGGACCTGGCTTGAGGCCGCGAGCTTGCATGATGTCCTCGCCGCTGACCGGCGAGCTGAACCGGCTGGGCGACTCCTCGAGGACCGCCGCGAGCCGGCGCTCCAGCTCGGCGAGCTTCTCCGGCTTGTCGTAAGCGGAGGCGGCGATGTCCGCCCGAGCGAGCTGGAGCAGGGCGCGGAGGTCTTGGCCGGCCTCACGGGCCAGCCGGCGCACGGCGCCGTCGGTCCACTCCGGCTCGTAGTAGACGGGTCGCAGGTGCAGCCGGACCAGGTGGGCGACCCGCTCGATGACATTGTTGGAGAAGCGGAGCCGGGCCAGGGCCGCCGAGGCCAGCTCGGCCCCGACCTTCTCGTGGCCGAGGAAGCTGCCGTCGGGAGCCGCGGTCGCCGGCTTGCCGGTGTCGTGGAAGAGCGCCGCGAGCCTGACGACCAGGTCGGGTGGTGTGAGGGCGACGGTGCGCAGCGTGTGCCCATAGACGTCGTGGGTGTGGTAGCCGCCCTGCTCGACGCCCTTGCAGGCCGTGAGCTCGGGCAGGATGCCGGGCAGCAGGCCTCCCGCGTCGAGCAGCTCGAGGGCCTTCCTGGGACGTTCGCTGACGAGCATCTTGCGGAGCTCGTCGGCGATCCGCTCGACGGAGACGACCGGCGGCCGGAGCCGGCCGGCCAACGTACGCATGGCGGGCGGCAGCGACTGGTCGAGCTTGAAACCCAGCTGGGCGGCGAAGCGCACCGCGCGGAGCATCCGGAGCGGGTCGTCGCTGAAGGTCGCGACCGGGTCGAGAGGCGTCCGCAGGAGGCCCGCCTGGAGGTCGGGCAGCCCGGTTCCGAGTCGGTCCTCCACCCTGCCGCTGAAATCCATCAGCAGCGCGTTGACGGTGAAGTCGCGGCGGCGGAGGTCCTCGTCGATGCCGGCAGGCTGCACATCGGGCTTGCGCGAGTCGTCGCGGTAGCTCTCCGCCCGCGCCGAGGCGAACTCGATCGGACGGTCGCCCCACATCACCTGGGCAGTGCCGAAGCGCTCGAAGACGACCGGCGGCGCGCTCCCGGTGAGCCTGCCGAAGTGGGCGGCCAGCTCCGGTCCACGGCCGTCCTCGACGACGACGTCGATCTCCCGGTGCTGGCGGCCGAGGAGCCGGTCGCGCACGTAGCCGCCCACGGCCCAGGCGCGAACGCCCAGCTCAGCGGCCGCCTTGGCGAGGAGAGGAAAGGCTGGATCTAGCTGTTCTCGATCGCCCATTCGACCGCTCCCACCAGCCCAACCTCGGCGCCCAGCCCGGCGCGGACGATCCGAGGCCGGCGGTTCGGCGTGACGAAAGGCGACGCCAGGATCGCCTCTCCCAGCCAGCCCTCGACAAGGTTCCAGGACTGGGTGATGCCCCCTCCCATGACGATGACCTCCGGGTCGACCAGGTTGGTGAGGTTGAGGAGGCCAAGGCCGACCATCCGCGCCGCCTGCTCGACGATCCCCGCCGCCTCCGGGTCGCCGGCGGCGGCAGCCCGGAACACCTCGGCGGCGGGCCGGCCGGCCCGCGTCGCGATGGAATGCCCGCTGGCGTAGGCCTCGACGCACCCGCGCATGCCGCAGAAGCAGGGCGGGCCATTCGGGTCGAGGACCATGTGACCCAGCTCGCCGGCCGACCCGTGGGTTCCGCTGTAGAGATGCCCGTCGAGGACGAGACCGGACCCGATCCCCGTGCTCCAGGTCACGTAGGCGAGGTTCCGCACGCCCTGGCCCGCACCCCGCTTGTGCTCCGCGACGGCGGCCACGTTGGCGTCGTTCTCGAGGTGGACGGGGACTCCGAACACCTTCCTGAGCATCTCCCCGAGCGGCAGTCCCGCCGGCCAGCCGGGAAGGTTTGGCGGGTTGACGAGGACGCCCGTCAGGGGGTCGCTCGGCCCCGGCACGCCGATCCCAACGACCTCGATCCGGGCTCCTTCGGCGAGCCGCTCCGCGTTCTCCCGGCTCCAGGCGACCATCCCCAAGGGTCCGCCCAGCTCGGGCGTCGCCGCCTTGGCGATGCCGACGATGGCGCCGTCCGGCGTGGCGACGGCGACCCGGACCTGGCTGCCACCGAGGTCGATTCCCGCGATCACCCGCCTAGCCTAGTGTCGCGGGTCAGCTGAGCGGCGATTCGGACTGGGTTAGATTCAGGTCGAGGGTGAAGACGCGACTCATCGGTGAATCGACTACCTTGCGGCCGGCCGAGGCTGCCGACATCCCGGCGCTGGCCGATATCCGCGCCACGCCGCAGGTGCGCGAGCGCTGGCGCGGCAGCGACGACCTGGCCGCGGAAGTGGCTTCCGACCTCGCCGACCCCGACACTCACACCTTCGTGATCGAGCACCATGATCGCGTCGTCGGCGCGATCCAGTGGAGCGCCCAGGAGGAGCCCGATTATCGGCACGCCAGCATCGACATCTATGTCGACCCGTCGGTGCACGGCCGCGGGTTGGGCACCGACGCTGTCCGCACTCTCGCGCGGCACCTGATCGTCGACCGCGGCCACCGCCGCCTGGTGATCGACCCCGCCGCTGACAACGCCGCCGCCATCCGCTCCTACAGCAAGGTCGGCTTCCGGCCGGTTCGGCATCATGCGTGGCTACGAGCGCGGCATCGACGGTACCTGGCACGACGGCCTTCTGATGGACCTCCTCGCCGAAGAATTGACATAGCGTCCTGCCTCTTAGCGAAGCGTTCGAACGTCGCCCTCGCGGCGCGTCACCCGCTCCGCGTCGAGGTGCTCCAGGAAGGCGAGGACCGGCCGCCGGCTCGCCGCCATGGCATCCCGCAGGCGCGCGACGGTGATGCCGCCCTCCGCCGTGACGATCTGGCGGACCAGCTCCAGCGCCGCCGCATAAGCCTCTCGGGTGAAGGCGACCTCGTCGGATAGGCGCACGATCGCGCCGCTCAGGGCGAGCGCTCGGAGCACCTCGGGCCCGGCCCCGGCCTCCCGCGTCGCCTCCCGCAGGGAGGGTGGCGCGAAGGGGCTGCGGCCGAGCAGCTCAACCAACCGGCGGGCCGGTCCGCCTTCGGCCGGGTCGAGCACGACCTGGTGGGTTGGCAGGCCGACCTCCCCGCCGCGCTCCGCCAGGACGCCGTCGCGCGCCAGCTCCCCCAGCACGGCGCCGAGAACGGCGGGGGCCAGACCAAGCCGGCTCTTCAGCTCCTCCCGCGGCATACCGGAACGCAGCGGGTGGGTGCGGTGGTATTCCCCGAGCAGGCCCTCGGCGCGCTGGGCAAGCGCGGACCACGCCTCGGGGCTGAAGAGCCAGCCGCCGGCCCGGCGGGCGGTTACCACCGAGAGGTCGGCGGCGGGCGCCAGGGTCGCCTTCAGGAGGGCGGCCTCGCTGATCCCGCGGGAGTATTTGCGGAGCTCCTCCTGGAGCACCTCGCCCGCCATCCGGCGCTCCAGGGAGGCGGGGACGGTCACGTCGTGGCGGGGATGGCGG
>DATCPJ010000134.1:0-15086 GCA_036570145.1 Candidatus Dormiibacterota bacterium | reverse complement strand
CAGAACCGCTGAACGGTCACCGACCCGTACTTTCAAAAGAGTCAATAGAGCTCCTTCAGCCCCGTCCGGGGTCGGTCTTCATCGACGCGACCCTGGGAGGCGGAGGGCACGCCCGCGCACTGCTCGAGCGCATCCAGCCCGGCGGCCGGCTGATCGGGATCGATCGTGATCCCGATGCCATCGCACGGGTCAGGGAAGCGCTGGCCGGATTCGATCCGGCGCCGATCCTGGTGCAGGCGAACTTTGCCGACATCGACTCCCTCGCCCGCCAGGCGGGGTTCGGCGAGGTGGACGGCGTGCTCTTCGACCTCGGGCTCTCCAGCTACCAGCTGGACACGCCAGAGCGCGGATTCAGCTTCCGCGCCGAGGCACCGCTGGACATGCGGATGGACCCGTCGCAACCGGTGTCCGCCGCCGAGCTGGTGAACCGGATGGACCAGGGCGACCTCGCCCGCGTGATCGCCGACCTCGGCGAGGAGCGCTGGGCTCGGCGGATCGCCGAGTTCATCGTCCGCCGCCGGCCGCTGGCCACGACCAGCGACCTGGCCCGGGCGGTGGAAGCCGCGATTCCGCGAGGCGCCTGGCCCAGGGACATCCACCCGGCGACGCGAACCTTCCAGGCGATCCGCATGGAGGTCAACGATGAGCTGGGCAGTCTCGAGCAGGGCCTGAAGGGCGCAATCAAGATCCTCAAACCCGGTGGGCGCATGGCGGCGATCTCATTCCATTCCCTCGAAGATCGATTGGTCAAAGCAACCATTGCAGCCGAGTCGAAGGACTGTATCTGCTCCCCCCAGCAGCCAGTCTGTACCTGCGCTCACCGGGCCCTTTTAAGGGCCGTGACCCGAAAGCCGGTCCGGCCCTCCGCCGACGAGATAGCCGTCAACCCGCGCTCGCGCTCGGCCCGCCTCCGGGTCGCCGAGCGGATCTGAAGCAAACGTCGCAGCCCACGTCATCGCAAGCAAAGAGGTCCTTTCCATTTCAATCGTCAGTAACCCGAATATCGGTCTCAAGCCGTCCCGCCAGCGTGGCTCCGGTGGGCCGTCGCCGGCCGGGATCGAAGCGCTGCGCCTCCCGGCGCGCGCGGTCCTCCGCGATCAGGGCGGAAGGCGGCGGCGGCGGGCACGGCTCAGCCTCGCGCAGCCGCTCCGGCTCGACCTTCCCGAGCGGATGCGCTTCAGCGCCTTCGGCCGCCTCTACCTGCTGGTCGCCGCGGTGCTCGCGATCGCGCTCCTCTACCTGATCCAGGCGGCCGGCACGACCCAGTCCTCCTACGAGATCGGCCGCCTCCAGGACCAGCAGCAGGCACTGCTGGCGGAGCAGCAGAACCTCAAGTACCAGGAGGCCAGCCGGACGTCACCCGCGCAAATCGAGGCCGCCGCGACACAGGCGAACCTCACCCGTCCGCAGCCCTATCGCTACGTCAAGTACCAGGACTCCGGCGTCGTGCTCGACGGCACGCCGCCCCGGGCGCCTGACCAGAGCCCGCTCTGGGAGCGCGCCCTCGCCTCGATCGGGAAGAGTGTGACCGGCGGGCAGGACGCCCTCGCCGCGGGCAGATAAAGCTTGGCTCTGAGCGCGCGTCACGCCGCTCGCCCCCGATCGAACCGCGCCTTCACCCCGCGTGAGCCGAGCTACCGGACGCGTGTGCTCTGGCTGCTCGCGGCGTCGCTCCTCCTGGCGGGTGTCATCTGGGGCCGGCTCGTCTACTGGCAGGTGCTCCAGCACACCCGGCTCTCCGCCGACGCGCTGACCCAGTACAGCAAGGTCGTCGAGCTGCCCGCGGCGCGGGGTCTGATCTACGACCGCAACGGCCAGCCGCTCGCCATCAACGAGACCGTCTACTCGATCGTGGTCGCCCCCGACCAGGTCCGGGCCGCGGACCGCGAGCACGTCGCCGCGGCGCTGAGCACAGCGACCGGCCGACCGATCGCGCCCATCGTGGCGATCCTGGCGAGCAACTCCACGTTCGCCTACATCGCCCGCCAGCAACCCAAGCTGGTGGCTGACAGGCTGCTCGCCCTCCACCTGGCCGGTGTCGGCCTGGAGCCGGAGACCCGGCGGTCCTACCTCGCTGGAAGCGCCGCCGACAGCACCCTCGCCTCCAACCTGCTCGGCTTCGTCAACGAGGCGGGCAAGGGACAGTACGGGGTCGAGGCGTACTACCAGGCGGAGCTGGCCGGCCGGAACGGCTCGATGTCGACCTACCAGGATCTGACCGGCCGCGAGATCGTCGTCGGCGGCTCGACCAAGAAGGACCCCGTCAACGGAGCCGACCTCCAGCTGACGATCGACGCCGACATCCAGCACTCGGCCGAGCAGGCGCTGGCCGCCGGCGTCGCCAGGAACAAGGCGGAGAGCGGCAGCGTGCTGGTGATGGACCCGAAGACGGGCGCCATCGTCGCCTGGGCCGACTATCCGACCTACAACGCGAACAACTTCGGCCAGACCCCGGTCGACCGCTTCATCGACCCGATCGCCTCACATCTCTACGAGCCCGGCTCGACGATGAAGGTGGTCACCCTGTCGGGTGCGATCGACAACCATGCGATCACGCCGACGATGACGCTCAACGACCCCGGCCGGATCAGCGTCGGCGGCGTGACGCTCTACGACTGGGACCGCCAGAACCGCGGCACGGTCACCTACACCAAGGTCCTCGAATCGTCGCTCAACGTCGGGGCGGTCACGGCGCTCCAGCTGGAGGGCAACGACCCCTACTACCAGAACCTGGTCAACTTCGGCTTCTCGCGCGCGTCCGGCATCGACGTGGCGGCCGAGTCATCGGTGCCGATCAGGGCGGAGGCCGACTACCGGCCCTCCGAGATGGCCACCACCTCCTTCGGGCAGGGCATCAATGTGAACATGGTCCAGATGATCGCCGCGCTGAACGTGGTCCCGAACGGCGGCAGGTACGTCCAGCCCCACGTCGTGGCGCGGGTGGGCGGGAAGCCGACCGAGCTGTCCCAGGCGCCGCCGCGGCAGGTGATCTCGCCGGCGACCGCCGCGCAGATGAACGAGATGATGAAGGCGGTGGTCCAGAACGGCTCCGGATCGATGGCCCGCATCGCCGGCTTTGAAAAGGACGAGGCCGGCAAGACCGGCACCTCTCAGATCCCGGTAGGCGGGCAGTACACCCAGGACGTCTGGTCCAGCTACGTCGGCTACCTGCCGGCCAGCAACCCCCGCTTCACGATGCTGGTCGTGATCCGCAAGCCGCACAACGCGACCTGGATCGCCAACGATGGCTACATCGTCGCCGCTCCGATCTGGAAGCAGATCGCCCAGGACATCGTCCTCGACTGGCACATAGCCCCGTAACCCGACCCGCCGAAACCTCGATCCTTTAGTCACATGGCAGTGGTCAAGCTCCTCGGCGCGAAGGGCTCCTTCACGTCCGTCCACACCGACAGTCGCGAGGTCCAGCCCGGCGGCCTCTTCTTCGCGCTGAAGGGAGCCGAGAAAGACGGTCATGGCTTCGTCGCCGACGCGCTGGCCCGGGGCGCGGCCGGGATCGTGGTCGAACGCCCGCCGGAAGGAGCGGTCGCCGCCGAGGTGGTCGTCGTGCCCGACACCTGGGCGGCCCTTTACAGGCTCGCCCGAACCCGGTTGGAAGAGGCGGCACCGATCGTCGTCGGCATCACCGGCTCCAACGGCAAGACCTCGACCAAGGAGATGCTGGCGGCGATCCTCGCCACCCGCTTCAAAGTCCTCAAGACGGAGGGCAACCTGAACACCGAGACCGGCGTGCCGCTAACGATCCTGCGCCTCGAGCCTGGCGTGCACGAGGTCCTCGTGCTCGAGATGGGGATGCAGGCCCCGGGCGAGATCGCCCGGCTGGCCGAGCTCGCCTCACCCGAGATCGGGATCGTGACCGGCGTCGGGACGGTCCACATCGAGTTCTTCGACTCGGTCGAGGGGATCGCGCGGGCCAAGGCGGAGCTCGTCGGTGCGCTGCCCGCCGACGGCCTGGCCATCCTCAACCACGACGACCCGACGACGCCGCTGATCCGGGGCTGGAGCCGGGCGCCGATCGTCACCTTCGGGTTGGAGGGCGGCGATCTCCACGGCGAGGGCTACGCCGCCGGAGCCTTCACCGTCCGGGGCGTTCCGGTCCGGCTCCGGATCCCCGGCCGTCACCAGGCGCGCAACGCGCTCGCGGCGCTCGCCGCGGCCGATCACCTGGGCGTCCCGATCGCGACCGCGGCTCCAGCGCTGGCCGAGGTGGAGCTCGACCGCCGGCTGCAATCGCTGCCGGCGCCTGCCGGCTTTTCGGTCGTGGACGACGCTTACAACGCCAGCCCCGAGTCGATGCTGGCGGCCTTCGACGCGGTTTCCGAGCGGCCCCACCGGGGCCGGCTGCTGGCGGTGTTGGGGGAGATGCGCGAGCTCGGCCCGCTGGCGCGCGAGGCGCATCAGCGGGTCGGGGAACGCGCGCGTGAGGTGTTCGACGAGCTCTGCGTCGTCGACGTCGGCAACGGTCGCCTGCTCGCCGAGGCGGCCGGTGGCGAGCTGGTCGCCGACAAGCCGGCCGCGGTGCGCTGGGTGCGATCGCGTGCCGTCCAGGGCGACGTCGTCCTCGTCAAGGCCTCTCACGGGGTCGCGCTGGAGGACGTCGTCGAGGAGCTGCTCCGGCCTTGAGCGCGCTGCTCGACCTGCTGACGCTCGGAGTCAGCTTTGTCATCGGGATGGTGGCCTACCCGCCCTTCATCGCCCTCCTCCGCCGCCGCAAGGCGGGGCAGGTGATCCAGACCGAGCTTCCCGCGGAGCACCAGCTGAAGGCCGGGACCCCGACCGGCGGTGGCATCCTTTTCGTGGCGCTCGCCATCCTGGCCGGGCTGCTCGCCGCGGCGGCGGGGCACCCGGGGGCCGGCGCTGCGCTGGCGGGCCTGTTGCTGGGCGGCCTCCTCGGCCTCGCCGACGACCTCCGCAAGCTGCGGGTGGGGTCGCTCGGGATCCCCGCCCGCCTCAAGTTCCCGATTCAGCTGGCGCTGGCGCTGCCGGTCGCCGCGCTCGCCCACCAGTCGCACCAGTTCCTCATCCCTTTCGACCTGGGCTGGTTCTACTGGCCCCTCGCGGTCCTCGCCATCGCCGGCTGCGCCAATGCCGTCAATCTCAGCGATGGTATCGACGGCCTCGCCGGCGGTCTCTGCGTGATCGCCTTCCTGGCCGTCGCGCTGCTTCTGCCGGGGGGAGTGGCGGGCGAGAAGGCGACCGGCCTGGCGATCGCCGGCGCGCTGCTCGCGTTCCTCTTCTACAACCGCCACCCGGCCCGCGTCTTCATGGGCGATGCGGGCTCGCTGGGGCTCGGCTACGCCCTCGCCGGGATGGCGATCCAGCAGGGCCTCGTGCTGCTCCTCCCCCTCGTCGGGCTCGTGTTTGTGATCGAGACTCTCTCTGTCATGATGCAGGTGGCCTACTTCAAGGCCACCGGCGGACGCCGGATCTTCAAGATGACCCCGATCCACTTGACGTTCCAGCTCGAGGGGTGGTCCGAGAACCGCATCGACGTGGTTTTCTGGACGGTCGGCCTCGCCGCCGCGCTGGCCTCGGCCGTCGCGGCCCGGCTGTGAAGACATCGCTCGTGGTCGGCCTCGGCCGGAGCGGGGTGGCGTTGGCGCGCTTCCTGCGCGACCGCGGCGACTCGGTCCGGGTGACCGACAGCAAGCCCGCCGCCAAGCTGGGCGACCACCTGGCCAAGCTGCCGGCCGGCGTCGAGACGGTGCTCGGCGGTTACGACGAGTCCGTCCTCCGCGGCTGCGACGAGGTCTACGCCAGCCCCGGCGTGCCCTGGGACGCCCCGCTCCTCCGGTCGGCGCGGCTCAAGGGTCTCAAGGTCGGCAGCGAGATGGACCTCTTCTTCCGCTACTGCCCGGCGCCGATCGTGGGCATCACGGGCACCAACGGCAAGACGACGACCACCGCGTTGACCGGGGCGGTGCTGGCCCGCGGCAGGCGGCCGGTGCTGGTCGGGGGGAACATCGGCGACACCGTCCTCGACCGGCTTCACGAGATCACGCCGGACCACTGGGTGGTGCTCGAGCTGTCGAGCTTCCAGCTCGAGTCGATCGAGCGGCCGAAGCCGGCGATGGGGGTGATCCTGAACCTCACCCCCGATCACCTCGACCGCCACGGCACCTTCGAGAACTACGTCGCCGCCAAGGCGAGGCTGATCCGCCACCTCGACCGCAAGGACCACGCCGTCCTCAACGGCCAGGACCCCGCCTGCCGGGCCCTCGCCGCGCAGACGGCCGCCGAAGTGACCTGGTTCGACCTGGAGCCCGACCCGCCGATGCCGGTTCCCGGTGCGCACAACCTGATGAACGCCCGGGCGGCCGCGGCGATCGGCCGGCTGGCCGGCATACCGCCGAGCGAGGTCCACTCCGCGATCGCCGGCTTCCCGGGCGTCGAGCACCGGCTGGAGCTGGTCGGCGAGTGGGGTGGGGTGCGCTGGTACAACGACTCCAAGGCAACGAACCCGGCGGCGGCGGCGGTGGGCATCGACTCCTTCGCGGGGCAGCCGGTGGTGCTCATCGCGGGTGGCTACGGCGGCGGCTTCGAGCTCGCCCACTGGGTCGGCCGGATCCGCCGTGGCGCCCGCGGCGTGGTGCTCATCGGGGACAGCGTCGAGGCGCTCGAGAAGGAGCTGGCGGGCATGCCGAACGTGGTTCGCGCGCGCGACCTCGACCACGCCGTCGATCTCGCCGCGGGCCTGGCTGAGCAGGGCTGCGTGGTGCTCCTGAGCCCCGGCTACAAGAGCTTCGACTGGTTCACCAGCTTCGAGGACCGGGGCCGCCGCTTCAAGGACAGCGTCCGCGCCTGGAACAAGGCCAGAGCCTGCTGATGGCGGTGCTGGCCGAAGAGGTCCGCGAGGAGGCGCCCTGGTTCCGCGCCCGGGAGCGAAACCGCCGGCCCGAGGCCGATCGCTGGCTGCTCCTGCTCACCGTCCTGCTGGTTGCCACCGGCCTGGTGTTCGTGCTCAGCGCGAGCCAGGCGCTCGCTTACGTCCAGCACCTGACCGCCCTCTACTATTTCGAGCGCCAGCTCGTCTCGGTCGGCCTCGGCTGCGTTGCGATGCTGGTCCTGATGCGGATCGACTATCACCGCCTGCGGCCGCTGATCCTTCCCGGGACGGTGGCGGTGACGGTGCTCCTGGTCATGGTGCCGCTGGCCGGCGTGGAGGTGAACGGCGCCCGCCGCTGGTTTGCCCTGGGGTCGCTCGTCGTCCAGCCGACGGAGATGGCGAAGCTCGCCTTCGGCCTCTTCATGTCCGCCTGGGTCGTCAAGCGAGCGGAGCGGCTGCGCGACCTGAGGGACGGCTTCGTGCCCTTCGTCGTCCTGCTCGGCGGCGCCCTCGGCCTTGTCATCCTGGAGCGCGACCTCGGCACAGCGCTGGTCGTGGCCGCGATCCTGGTCGCCGCCTTCATCGCCGGCGGCGGCCGCAAGCGCCACCTCGCCCTCCTGCTGCTCGGCCTCTTCCTCGCCGGCTGGCTGACGATCGTCCTCGAGCCATATCGCTTCGCCCGGCTGGCGATCTTCGTGAACCCCTTCCAGGACCAGCTCAACGCCGGCTTCCAGTCGACCCAGGCGCTCTACGCGCTCGGCTCCGGTGGCCTCTGGGGCGTCGGCATCGGCCACTCGGTCCAGAAGTTCCTCTGGCTGCCCGAGGCCCACACCGACTTCATCTTCGCGATCGTCGGTGAGGAAACGGGGCTGCTCGGGACGACCCTCGTCCTGGCCGGCTTCGCCGCTTTCGCAGTCCGCGGCTACCGGGCCGCCCTGCGCGCCCCCGACCGGCTTGGGCTGGCGATCGCCACCGCCATCACGACCTGGGTCGCCTTCCAGGCGCTGGTCAACATGGCGACCGTCACCGACACCCTTCCCATCACCGGGGTGCCGCTGCCCCTGATCAGCTACGGTGGCTCTTCGGTGGCGATGACGCTGGCGGCGATCGGCGTGCTTCTCAATGTCGCCTCCCAGGGGACGCGGCGCCAACATAACGACACTCAACGGGAGGTAGATGCGTCTTCTCATCTCGGGCGGCGGGACCGGCGGCCACGTGATGCCGGCCCTGGCAGTCGCCCTCGCTTTCCGCGCTGAGCAACCCGGCGGCGAGCTGCTCCTGGTCGGTCGTTCGGGCGGACCCGAGGAGCGGCTTGTCCCCGAGGCCGGCTTCCCGCTCCGGACGGTCGGCATCCGCGGCCTGGACCGCGACGCGCCGCTGCGCAACCTCGCCCTGCCGGCGGTCATACCGGCAGCCCTCCGCGAGGGTGGCCGGATCGTCGGCGAGTTCCGCCCGGACGTCGTGCTCGGCGTCGGCGGCTACGCCATGGCCCCCTCGGTCTGGGCCGCGCGGCGTCGGGGCATTCCCTACGTGCTGGCCGTCTTCGAGTCCGGCGGGCTGGCGAACCGGCTCTTCAGGAGCGGGGCGGCCGCCGCCTGCGTCAGCTTCGCCGACGACGTCGAGCGCTTCCCGACGGCGCGAACGGTGCTGACCGGCTATCCGCTCCGGCCGGGCTTCGCACCGGGCAATCCCCAGGTCCCGGCGCGCCGGCTGCTCGTGATCGGTGGCAGCCAGGGCGCTCGGCGGATCAACGAGACGATCTGGTCGGCGGTGGACGCGCTCCTGGATCGCTTCGAGGTGGTCGTCCACCTGACCGGCGAGCAGGGTCGCGTCCGCTCCGCGGACTTCACCCGCCCCGGTTACCGGCCGCTCGCTTTCGTGCCGGACGTCGCCTCCCTGATGGCCGAAGCCGACCTCGTCATCTGCCGCGCCGGTGTCGGCACCCTGGCCGAGGTCACCGCCGTCGGCCTGCCCGCGATCGTGGTCCCCGGCACCTTCGGCGGAGGGCACCAGGTGCGCAACGCAGATCGCCTCGTCCGGGTGGGGGCGGCGGCGAAGCTCGACGACGACGACCTCGCCTCGGACAGCCTGCTGGCGGCGATCGACGGGCTCGACGCGGACCGGCTGCGGTCGATGGCCGCCGCCTCGCGGGCGCTCGGCCGGCCCGGCGCGGCGCGGGACATCCTCGCCGTCCTCCGCCAGGTCGCCGCATGAGGGTCCACCTGATGGGCATCGGGGGCGCCGGGGTCAGCTCGCTGGCGATGCTGCTCGCCGCCCGTGGCGACCAGGTCAGCGGCTGCGACGCCCGCGCCTCGGCGACCACCGAGCTGCTGGCCGAGGAAGGGATCCCGGTCGCCCTCGGTCATGACCCGGACCACGCCCGCGACATCGACCTGCTCGTCCACTCGAGCGCCATCGGCCGCGACTCGCCCGAGCCGGCCGCCGCTCGCGCCGCCGGCGTCCGGGTCCTGACCAGGGCCGAGATGCTGGCCGAGCTGATCGGCGCCGGGGACTCGATCGCGGTCTCCGGCACCCACGGCAAGACGACGACGACGCACATGCTCGGCCAGGTGTTGACGGCGGCCGGCTTCGACCCCAGCGTGCTGGTGGGCGACGGCCTCAACACCCGCGCCGGCGCCAGCAGCTGGCTGGTGGCGGAGGCGGACGAGAGCGACGGCTCCCTCGTCCTCCATCACCCGAAGTACGCGATCGTCACCAACGTCGAGTTCGACCACCTGGACCACTTCGCCGACCTCGCCGCCGTTCGGGCGCTGTTCCAGCGCTTCGTGAGCCAGGTCGGCGAGCTCACGGTCGTCTGCGCCGATGACGCGGAGGCGATGCGGCTCGAGGTCCCCGGCCGCCGCGTCACCTATGGCTGGGAGGAGGGCGACTACACGCCCTCCCGTCTGGGCCTCGCCCTGACCATCCCCGGGCGGCACAACCTGCTTAACGCCACCGGGGCCGCCGCGCTGGCCCTCGAGCTGGGCGTGAGCCTCAACGTCGTCAAGAAGACGCTCTCCACCTTCTCCGGAGCGCACCGCCGGATGGAATTCCTCGGCAGCTGGAAGGGAGCCCGGCTCTACGACGACTACGGCCACCACCCGACCGAGGTCCGCGCGACGCTGCAGGCGGCCCGCGAGCTCGCGCCCCGGCGCGTCATCCTGGTCTTCCAGCCCCACCGCTACAGCCGGCTGGCGGGCCTCCTGGAAGAGTTCGCGGCATCCTTCGACGGTGCCGACGAGGTGATCATCACGGAGGTCTACTCGGCAGGTGAGGAGCCCAACGGGGTTTCCGGTGTCGACCTCGCCGAAAAGGTGCCGAGAGCTCGCTTTGCGCCCCACTTCGACACCGTGAAGGACGATCTTTACAGCATCGCGCAAGCGGGCGACCTGATCCTCTTCATGGGCGCCGGCGACATCTGGAAGGTTGCCCATGAGCTGGCGCAGTAGCGCCAACCTGGCCTGGCTGCGCTCGCTGCCGGGCGTCGCGGAACATCACCCGCTGGCGCGTCACACCTCCTTCAACATCGGTGGCCCGGCGGACTTCTTCGTCGAGACGGCGGGCCCGGCGGCGGCGCTTCGAGGCGCCCGCGAGCGCGGCATCCCGGTCCGCGTCATCGGTGCCGGCACCAACCTGCTGGTGGGCGATGGCGGGGTCGAGGGCCTGGTGCTGCGTGACATCGACCGCCGCTTCCGGCGGGAGGGCGACCGGGTTTTCGGCGGCGCCGGGCTGAAGATGATGCGCCTGGCCCGCCTCGCTGCCGACCTCGACCTGGTGGGAATGGAGTTCGCGATCGGGATCCCCGGGACGGTCGGCGGCGCCGTCTACCAGGACGCCGGCTGCTGGGGAACCGAGGTCCGCGAAGTCCTGGTCGAGGTCGAGGGGGATGGCAGGACCTGGAAGCCAGACGAGCTCGACCTCGGCTACCGCAGCTCCGCCTTCCGGGAGGGGGGCCTGCGGGGCAACCTGATCACCGGCGCCTGGTTCCAGCTCCGGCCGGGCGACGGCGCGGCCGCGCGGAAGCAGATGGCGAGCTGGACCGAAGAGCGGCTGCGCACCCAGCCGATCAAGTCCAAGAACTGCGGCAGCGTGTTCAAGAACCCGCCCGGCGACTCGGCGGGCCGGCTGGTCGAGGCGGCCGGTTTGAAGCGCGCCCGGGAGGGCGGCGCCCTGATCAGCCCCAAGCATTCGAACTTCATCGAGAACACCGGCGGCGCCACCGCCGCCGACGTCCGGCGGCTGATCGAGCGGGCGCAAGCTGCCGTAGCCGAGCGGTTCGCCGTCACGTTGGAGCCGGAAGTGGAGATGATCGGGCGATGAAGGTGGCGGTCCTCAAGGGCGGCAGCTCCTCGGAGCGTGAGGTTTCCCTCAACTCCGGCGCGCAGGTCGAGGCGGCGCTCGTCCGGCGCGGGCACCAGGTGACGGCGTACGACTTCAGCTCCCGGACCTGGCCGGAGCTTGCCGACGGCGGCTTCGATTGCGTCTTCGTCGCCCTCCACGGGCCCCTCGGCGAGGACGGCACCGTGCAGGGCATGTGCGAGCTGCTGGAGCTGCCCTACACGGGGTGCGGCGTCCTCTCCAGCGCGCTCTGCATCGACAAGGCGATGTCGAACCGGGTGCTCGAGCAGGCCGGGCTGGCGGTTCCCGCGTACCAGGAGCACGACGTGCGCGAGGGGATCCCGCCCGACCTGCCGGCACGATTGGTCGACGGCCTGGGGCTGCCGCTGGTCGTGAAGCCGACCCGGCAGGGCTCCAGCGTGGGCTTCACGCTCGCCCAGAGCGAGGAGGAGGTAGCTGACGCGATCGTCCTCGCCGGCCGCTACGACTACCGGGTCCTCGCCCAGCGCTTCGTCACCGGCGTCGAGATCACCGTCGGCGTCCTCGCGACGCCGGACGTCCAGGTGCTGCCGACACTGGAGATCGTGAGCGAGAACCCCGAATACGACTACGACGCGAAGTACACCGCCGGTAAGAGCCACCACATAATCCCGGCCCGGATCCCAGAGACGGCGCGCCGCGCGGCGACGGCGGCCGCCGAGCTTGCTTTCAGGACGCTCCGCTGCGAGGGGATGGCCCGCGTCGACCTGATCGTGGACGAGCAGGGCGTTCCCTGGCTGCTGGAGGTCAACACGGTGCCCGGCCTGACCGCACTCTCCCTGCTGCCCGACGCGGCGCGCGCCGCCGGGATCGAGTTCGACGAGCTCTGCGACCGGTTGGTCCGCCACGCTCGGGTCCGGGTGATGGGCGGCAGCGGAGGTTAGTGTCCCGCCACCAAAGTTCAGCGGCGGCACGCTAGCTTGCAGGGCCGGCGGCGGCACTCCTTCAAGAGCACCGGGAAGGACCTGAGCCAGACGACCTCGCGGCGTCGGCTCTCCGCCGGCCCTCACGGCGCGCCGCCCTCCGAGCCATGGCCGCCCCGGTCCCCGCACGAGCGGCGGCCGCGGCGCTCGATCGACGCGTTCTGGCGGCGCGTGTTCGCCCTGGTCCTGGCCGGCGTCGAGGTATTCGCTATCGGCTGGGTCCTTCGGGGCGACCTGACGACCGTCCACCAGGTCACCGTCACCGGCCTCGCCCACCTGACGCGCCAGCAGGTGGTCCGCGCCGCCGGCCTGGACGGGCACGCGTCGGTGCTGGTTCTCGACGGTGATAGCATCCGGCGCGACTTGGAGCGGCTGCCATGGGTCAGAACGGCCTCGGTGCAGCCGCTGCTGCCCGACCGGGTCGCGATCGCCATCGAGGAATGGTCCCCGGTGGCCGTCTACCGGAACGGGCCGCAGGGCAAGCTCGTCTACCTGAACGACCAGGGAACGACTCTCGCCCTCGCGACTGGCGCGGGGACACTGCCGGTCGTCCAGGGTGGTGCCTCCGGCGACCCGAAGGTCGGCTCGCGGCCCCTCGACGCCCAGCTGCTGGCCGCCCTGGTCCGGATCCAAGCCGCCTTCCCGGCGGTCTACGGCCAGCCCGTCAGCGCCTTCCAGCTCGACTGCGTGGGCTCGCTCAGCCTGACCACCAGCAAGGGGGTGACGATCTACTTCGGCCGGGTCCTGACGCCGGAGGAGTTCGCGTCCCTCTCCGCCAAGCTCTCGGCCCTGAAATCGATCACGGCCTCCGACCCTGACGTCGCCAACCCGGCCAAGGTCGAGTACGTCAACCTGGAGGACGTCCAGCAGCCGGCGGTGAAGTTCAAGGGCGCCCCGCCTTCACCGGCGCCCTCGCCCGGGGTCCGAACGGCGCCCAGCCCCTCACCGAGCGGCGCTCCATCGGTCCAGGTGAAGCCGTGCGGGTGATCGTCGTCGCGGTGGTCTGCGCCGCGATCGGCCTGCTGCTCGGGCTCCTCTCGCCGGTGACGATCCCGATCGGCTACGCCCGCTACACCGCGGTGGCCCTGCTCGCTGCGCTGGACTCGATCTTCGGCGCACTCAAGGCCTACATCGCCGGGACCTACGAGCCGCGTGTGTTCCTCACCGGCCTCGTCACCAACATGGCCCTCGCGGGTGGGCTGACCTTCGTCGGCGACAAGATCGGCGTCGACCTCTCGATCGCAGCCATCGTCGCTTTCGGCGTCCGCATCTTCAACAACGCCGCGAGCATCCGCCGGCATTACCTCTGAATCGTTCGCACGTCGGCGGTCTCGTAGCAGGCGTCCAGCGTCGGCTCCCAGGCTCTGATGTCGAACCGGCGCCCTGCGAGTAGTCCAGGGAAGGGGAGGACTCGCCGGGCTTGGGGGTGGGCAACCCAGGTCTGGAGTCGCGCCTGGGTCCATTGCATGAAGTGCAGCCCCTTCCCGGACTCTCCGCCAGGACAACGGCTCGCCTCCAGGCGTCGTGTGTCGAGGCGAGACGTGGACACCGACGCTGAGCTCTCGCCGGTATTCCGGGCCGAAGCTTCCTAGCGGTCGGACGTGCTCCGGACCGTGTCGCCGAGGCGCTCCATCACCATCGGCAGGGTCAGCGTGAAGGTGCTGCCGGCGCCTTCCTCCGACTCCACCGTGATGTCGCCGCCGTGCATCTGGGCGATCTCACGGGCGAAGTACAGGCCCAGGCCGGTGCCCGGTATGTGGCTGTTGGCGGCGGTGACTATGCGGCCGAAACGGGTGAACAGCTTGGGCAGGTCGGCGGCGGCGATGCCGAGTCCGTGGTCGCGGACGCTGATGACCGCGGTACCGGCGCGGACCCTGAGCGTGACATCGACCCGGCCGCCGGCGGGCGAGTACTTGACTGCGTTGTCGAGCAGGTTGGTGACGATCGTCAGCAGGCGGTCGTGGTCGGCCAGCACCGGGACGGATTCCGGGTCGCTGTCGAGCAGGATGCGGTGGGTGGCGGCGGCTAGAGGCCGTATCCGCTCGGCCGCCTCTTCGAGCACCCCCGCCAACTCCTGTCGTTCGAGACGGAGCTGGAGGCGGCTGTCCTCGAGCCGGGCCAGCTCCAGCATCTGCTCGACGAGGTCGCTGACCTCCTGGAGCTTGGAGCTGATCACCGTGAAGACCTTCGCGGTGGCCGGGCTGTCGAGCGTCAGGGAGCCGTCGGAGAGCATCGAGACGTAGCCCTTGAGGATGGCGAGAGGACCGCGCAGCTCGTGCGAAGCCACCTTCAGGAAGTCGGACTTCACCTTCTCCAGCTCAGCCATCCGGTCGGCATGCGCCTGCAGCTCCGACGTCCGGGTGAGCTCCATGCGAAGGCGCTCGGCGTTGCCGATGGCGAGCCCGGCGAGGTCGGCGACTCCCTCCAGCATGCGCAGGGCGGGCCACTCGAAAAGGCGGTCGGAGGTTGCCGTGACCACACCGTAGAGCTGGCCGCCGAACTTCACAGGCGCCCATGCGAAGCTGGACGCGGCAGGCCCGAAGACGGCCGCGAGCTCCGGCTCGAGCTGTTCGCGGGCGCAGCCGACGGCCTGCCCCGACTCGATCGCTCGGAGCATCTCGGCCGGCGCGAAGGCGAGCGGAAAGTCGATCGCCCGCGTCCGGACCGCTTCCCCGTCGTCGTCGGAGATCGATGTCAGCCTGCCCTCCTCGATCCGGATCAGGGCCGCCCGACCGCCCTCCGCCCGGACGGCGCGGGCGACCGTCCGCACCACCGTCGCCAGGACGACATCGGGTTCCAGCGAGGCAGCGAGCGAGCGCGCTGCGTCGAGGAGCAGGCTCAGCTCTTCCACCCGGCGCTTGACGAGCTCGTCGGCGAGCTGCAGCGCGCCCTCTCGCTGGACCGCATCCGAGACGGCGAAGGCGATCTGCTCGAGGAGGGCC
>DATCPJ010000133.1:0-7712 GCA_036570145.1 Candidatus Dormiibacterota bacterium | reverse complement strand
GAGGCGGACCGGCCGGGGCTCACCCGCCGCATCCACCAGGCGGCGCTCAGCGCAGCGCGCATGCAGGCCGAGCTGGAGGCGGGCGCCGCCCGGCTGGCAGGGCCCGGTGGTCGACCGGTGTCCCTGCGAGCGCTTCGAGAGGCCGGCCCGGCCACGCGGGCCGAAGCCTTCCGCAGCCTATACGGAGCGGTGACCGAGAACCGGCCCGGCCTCGATCGCCGGCACCTCGCCGCCCTCAGCCGGCTGGTTGTCGCCGGCCGCAGCGGCGACGCGATCGACCTTCCGGGTGGGATTCGTGCCCGGCGTGGGTATGAAGTACTCGAAGTGAGCCCCGCAATCCAGCCGGCAGCCCCGTCGTTGACCCTTCGAACAAGGACCTGCGAGGGCTGCGCGAGCGGGACAGCGGCCCATTTTCGACCGGGCGCCACCCTTCAGCTGGGGACCCGCCGGCCCGGCCTGCGGATGCGTCCGCTGCCCGGCGGTCGGACCCGCAAGCTGCAGGACATCCTGGTCGACGCCAAGGTTCCGCGACATCTCCGCGATACCCTCCCGCTCGTCTTCGCGGACGGCGAGCTGGCCTGGGTGCCGGGCGTGGCGCTGGACTCGCGTTGGGCTTCGACGGCCGGCGTTTCATGTGTCCACGCTGAACTGGTGGAGGCTTCAGAGCCCCTGCTAGAATCGGATTCACCAACGCAAGGAGTCTTTTCCTAAGTGATTCGCGTCCCCCGCTCCAGCCTCTTCTACTTCGCCCTCGTGCTCGTCCTCGGAGTGATCTTCTGGATCACCTGGCAGGGGATCGAATCGCAGAACAAGTCAGGCGACTGGAGCTACTCGATGCTCCTCAACAAAGCCTCCGAGCACCAGGTCAAGTCACTCGACGTCAAGGGCACCGACGGAGTCGCCGTCGACCAGCAGGGCGTCAAGCACAACGTCCACCTGCCCGACACCTTCGAGGTGACCGCCGCCGAACTTGCCAAGAACGACGGCGTCGACGTCACAATCGAGAGCGCGAACTCGAGCGCCTACTGGCTGCAGGTGCTGGTTCCGAACCTGATCCTGCTGCTGCTGATCGGCGGCTTCATGTACTACATCCTTCGCCAGACCCAGAGCGGCAACAACCAGGCGATGTCCTTCGGGCGCAGCCGCGCCCGGATGATCGCGGGGGACAAGCCGGCGGTCACCTTCTCCGATGTCGCCGGCGTGGAGGAGGCGAAGCAGGAGCTCACCGAGATCGTCGAGTTCCTCAAGTACCCAGAAAAGTTCGTCGCGCTGGGAGCGCGTATCCCCAAGGGCGTGCTCCTGGTGGGCCCTCCCGGAACCGGCAAGACGCTCCTCTCCAAGGCGGTCGCCGGCGAAGCCGGTGTCCCCTTCTTCTCGATCTCCGGCTCAGAGTTCGTGGAGATGTTCGTCGGCGTCGGCGCCAGCCGGGTCCGCGACCTCTTCGACCAGGCCAAGAAGAACTCGCCCTGCATCGTCTTCGTCGACGAGATCGACGCGGTCGGGCGCCAGCGCGGCGCCGGTCTCGGCGGCGGCCACGACGAGCGCGAGCAGACCCTCAACCAGCTGTTGGTCGAGATGGACGGCTTCGACACCAACACCCACGTCATCGTCATCGCGGCGACCAACCGCCCCGACGTCCTCGACCCGGCGCTGCTCCGCCCGGGCCGCTTCGACCGGCACGTCACGCTCGACCGGCCGGACATCAAGGGACGGCGCGCGATCCTCGACGTCCACGCCCGAAACAAGCCGCTCGACACCACCGTCGACCTCGACGTGCTGGCCCGCCAGACACCCGGTTTCAGCGGCGCCGACCTGTCCAACCTGATCAACGAGGCCGCGATCCTGGCGGCCCGCGCCAACAAGAAGGTCATCGGGATGGACGAGCTGGAAGAGGCGATCGCGCGCGTCATTGCCGGCCCCGAGAAGAAGAGCCGCCGCATCTCGGAGCACGAGAAGTCGATCATCGCCTACCACGAGGTCGGCCACGCCCTGGTCATGAAGTCGCTCCCCAACTGCGACCCGGTGCACAAGATCTCGATCGTCTCCCGCGGCATGGCGCTCGGCTGGACGATGAGCCTCCCCGAGGAGGACCGCTACCTGATCTCGAAGTCGCAGCTGATCGACCAGATCGCAGGGACGATGGGCGGCCGTGCCGCCGAGTCGATCATCTTCGGCGACATCACATCGGGGGCCTCGGATGACATCCAGCGGGTCACCAACATGGCGCGCAAAATGGTCACCCAGTGGGGCATGAGCGACAAGCTCGGCACCGTCGCCATGGGCGTCAAGGAGGAGATGGTCTTTCTCGGTCGCGACATCGGCGAGCAGCGCAACTACTCGGAGGAGATCGCGGCGCTCATCGACGAGGAGGTCCGCGGGCTGGTCAGCGATGGCTACGAGACCGCCAAGCGGATCCTCACCGAGCGCCGAGGGCACCTGGAGTTGATCTCCGAGCAGCTGAAGACGGTCGAGACGATCGATGCCGCGGAGTTCGACCGCCTGCTCGCGCAGGAGCCACCGGCCGCCGCGTCGAGCTCGACCGCGTCCTAGCCAGGGCGCCAATCGACCTCCTGGTCGTCGGCCGCGGACGCCTCGGGCGCTCGCTGGCCGGGGCGTTCCGCGCTGCCGGCCAGCGCTGTGAGCTCGTCGCCGGCCGCGAGTCTCCGGCGACCCTCCCCGACGCCGAGGTGGCCTTCCTCGCGGTTTCCGACCCGGCCCTGCCGGAGGTGGCCGCGGCACTCAGCGCTCGGCTGCCTTCCGCGACGGCCATGGTCCACGTGAGCGGCGCTCTCGAGCTCGCAGCCCTTGCGGCGGCCCGCGCCGCCGGCCACCAGACAGGCTCCTTCCATCCCTTCCAATCCTTCCCCGTGGTTCGCGGGCCAGAGGCCTTCGCAGGCTGTCTGGTGGGCGTCGACGCAACCGACGAGGAGCTCACCCAGCGGCTGTTTCAGCTCGCCCGTGAGATCGGCGGCCATCCCCGCCGAGTGCCCGACGAGCAGCGCGCGCTCTACCATGTGGCCGCCGTCCTCAGCTCCAACCTGGTCATCGGCCTCGCCGGGACCGCCGCCGCGGTGCTCGAGTCGCTGGGCTGGACCGAGGACGAAGCACTTGGCGCGCTCATCCCGCTGCTGTCCGGAGTGGTCGACAACCTCCGGAGGGAAGGGCTCGGCGGGGCGCTCATCGGCCCCATCCGGCGGGGCGATGCAGCCACCGTCCGGCGTCATCTCACAGAGCTCGAGCGCCGCGGTTTGGAAGAACCGACCAGGGTTTACCGTATTCTCGGTATAGCAACCCTTGAGCTGGCGCTCGCGACGGGTCTCGATCAGGCCAGCGGGGAACAGATCAGAGAGGCGCTGACCGGCTAGCCGGCAGCGACCCGGAGGTGAAACCGAATGACGACGGTGCTGGACCTTCAGCGGTTCAAGGCTGAGGGGAAACGGTTTGCGATGCTGACCGCCTACGACTACACGACCGCGCAGCTGCTCGACGCCGCCGCCATTCCCGTCCTCCTGGTCGGCGACTCCGCCGGCATGGTGATGCTCGGACACCCGACGACCCTGCCGGTGACGATGGACGAGCTCGTCATCCTTTCCCGCGCCGTCTCCCGCGGCGCGACCAACGCACTGCTGGTCGGCGACCTCCCCTTCCTTTCCTATCAGACCTCGGCGGAGGACGCCCTTCGTAACGCCGGCCGCCTGCTCAAGGAGGCGGGCATGCACGCCGTCAAGCTGGAGGGAGGCGGCCCGATGGCGGTCGAGGCGACGCGCCGGCTGACCGAGGCGGGCATCCCGGTGATGGGGCACGTCGGCCTCACACCCCAGAGCGTCCACCGGATGGGCGGCTTCAAAGTCCAGGGCAAGGACCCCGTCGTGGCCGCCCGGATCCTTGCCGAGGCCCAGGAGCTCGAGGCGGCGGGCGCCTTCGCGATCGTGCTCGAGGGCATCCCATCCGGCCTGGCGGCGAAGGTCACCCGTGCCCTGGCGATCCCTACCATCGGGATCGGCGCCGGCGTCGAATGCGATGGCCAGGTGCTCGTCGTCCACGACATGCTCGGGCTGAGCACGGGTCGCAAGCCGCGCTTCGTCAAAGAGTTCGCACAGCTGGGGCCGCTGATCGTCGAAGCGGCGCGGCGCTACGCGGCGGAGGTCGAGGCGGGGACCTTCCCGGATGCCGAGCACAGCTATTCCGGCGGGCTTTCGGTCGTCGCGGAGGAGATCAGGTACGGCGGCGGTTAGTGCCCGACCGCTCGTGGTGGCCACGGCCACCCTGCTCCGGGACATGGTGGCCGGTTGGCGGCGGGCGGGCCAGTCAGTCGGGCTGGTGCCGACGATGGGGGCTCTCCACGCCGGTCACCTGAGCCTTGTCTCGGCATCTCTCGGCGAGAACGACAGGACCGTCGTGAGCATCTTCGTCAACCCTCTGCAGTTCGGTCCGGCGGAGGATTTCGAGCGGTACCCGCGCAACCTCGAGCAGGACCTGCAGGCCCTCGACGGCCTCGGCGTCGACACCGTGTTCGCGCCCACCGTCGCGGAGATGTATCCACCCGGCGCGACGACACGGGTCCGCGTCGCGGGGCTCGGCGAGGTGCTCGAAGGGGCTCATCGCCCGGGTCACTTCGAGGGCGTGGCGACCGCCGTCACAAAGCTGTTCTGGGCAGCCCGTCCGGATCGTGCCTACTTCGGCCAGAAGGACGCCCAGCAGGCCGCCCTGATCTCCCGGCTGGCAGCCGACCTCGGCACCGGGATCGGCGTTCGGATCTGCCCGATCGTCCGCGAACCCGACGGCCTGGCGCTGAGCTCACGCAACGCCTATCTCGACCCCGAGTCCCGTCGTGCGGCGCTCGTCCTCTCGCGGTCGCTCCGCCTCGCCGACGACGCCTACCTCGGCGGAGAGCACGACCCGCCGGTGCTCCGGCAGCTGATCCAGCGCGAGCTGGCCGGCGAGCCGCTGGTCCGGACCG
Source organism: Candidatus Dormiibacterota bacterium (assembly GCA_036570145.1). Lineage (GTDB taxonomy): Bacteria > Chloroflexota > Dormibacteria > Dormibacterales > Dormibacteraceae > UBA6019. Next base: position 2,752 of record DATCPJ010000133.1, on the reverse strand, counting down.
ACTACGCCGAGCTCGTCGACCCGGACGACTTCCGGACCCCGGGACGGCTCGCCGTTCTCGCGGCCACCGTCGGCACCACCCGGCTGATCGACAACCTGCTCCTCGGCGACCGGCTCTGAGCCTCCCCGTCGCGGTAGAATGGGGTTTCGTTTTGGCGGCGGCAACTTTCTGACGACCAAGACCACACCAATACTTTTTTAGGGGGTTATCTCTTGACGAAAGAGACAGGCGCGCTTTTGACCGAGGAGAAGGAGACCTCGGCCGTGGGTGAGGAGCACGAGTCCTCTCCCATGCTGACGATGGATGACTACCTCCAGTTCGAGGAGGAGGCATTCCGGACTCTCAACCACGGCGACATCGTCGACGGAGTCGTTGTCCGGGTCGACCCGGACGAGGTCCTGGTCGACGTCGGTGCCAAGGCGGAGGGGGTCATTTCCAACAAGGAGCTCGGCTTCCGCGGTGAGGCCGACTCGATCGACCTCGAGCCCGGCGACCAGATCAAGGTCTACGTCCTCCAGTCGGAGAACGAGGAGGGCAACGTCGTTCTCAGCCTGCGCCGCGCTCGGGCGGAGACCACCTGGCTGACCGCCGCCGACAAGCAGACGGCGGGCGAGGTGATGGAGGCCGAGGTCCGCGAGCAGAACAAGGGCGGCCTGATCGTGAACGTGCTCGGGCTGCGCGGCTTCCTGCCTTCCTCCCAGGTGGCCAGGGCCTACTCGGGAAACCTCGAGCAGCTGGTCGGCCAGAAGATCCCGGTGAAGATCCTCGAGGTCAACCGCAAGCGCAACCGCCTCATCGTCAGCCAGAAGGCCGCCGAGGACGAGGATCGCGCCCGCCGGCGCGACGACCTGTTCGGCCGGCTCGGTGTCGGCGACACCGTGAAGGGCACCGTGTCCGGGCTGACCACCTACGGAGCCTTTGTCGACATCGGCGGCGCCGACGGCCTGATCCACATCTCGGAGCTCTCCTGGGACCGCGTGTCCAAGGTTTCCGACGTCCTCCAGGTGGGGGATGAGGTGTCGGTCAAGGTCATCAAGCTGGATGCCGACCAGAGCCGGATCTCGCTCTCCCTCCGTCAGCTCCAGCAGGACCCGTGGGAGCAGGTCGTGGCCTCGCTCCCCGCCGGGTCGATCGTGAGCGGGACGGTCACCAAGACCAAGAAGTACGGCGCTTTCCTGCAGATCGTGCCGGGCATCGAGGGCCTGCTCCATATCTCGGAGCTATCCTGGGACCACGTCGACAAGACCGAGGACGTGCTCAAGGTCGGCGACGACGTGCAGGTGAAGGTCATCGGGGTGGACACCGCCCGGCGGCGGATCTCCCTCAGCCTGAAGCAGCTGACCAACCCGCCGGCGGGCTACGTCAGCCGGGAGCGGAAGGACACCGACTACGACGAAGAGGACGAGTAGGCACCAGCCCGACCGTCCCGTGACACCGCAACCCTGCCCGTCGGGCGGGGTTGTTTCTTTTCATTCAACGGGTGTTTTCGAGCTGCCCTTATTAGGGTCGCCGGAAATGGGTATGAATTAGTTCGGCAAGGAGGCGGCGAGGGCCCCCCCGAGCCGATCCGGATCGGGAATGGGACCGGAAACCCCCAGGGTTATAGTTAGGCGGGAAGGCTCTTCAGGAAGAGGCTCCCGTATCTCACCGGAGGAGGTGCTGGTCCCAACCCCGCGAGACAGCCCTAGGTCAAAGGAGATAGAAGACTTTGTATCCGTTCGAGAGGTTCACAGAGCGAGCGAAGAAGGTACTGACGCTTGCCCAGGAGGAGGCCGAGAGGTCTCATCACAGCTACATCGGGACGGAACATCTTCTCCTCGGCCTGCTGAGGGAGGGTGAGGGACTCGCCGCCAAGGTTCTCGGCAACCTGGGCGTGGAGATCGGCAAGGTCCGCCAGACGATCGAGTCGGTGCTCGGACGCAACGAGCGGATCATCATCCAGCAGATCATTCCGACCAGTCGGGTCAAGAAGGTCATCGAGATCTCCTTCGAGGAGGCCCGCCGGATGGGGCACAACTACGTCGGCACCGAGCATCTCCTGCTCGGCCTGCTGATCGAAGGCGAGGGCATCGCTGCGCACGTCCTCGAGGACCTCGGCGCCAACCTCGAGAAGGTGCGCGCCGAGATCGAGCGGCTTCTTCACGACTCCGCGACGGAGGAGGCCGAACCGGCCCCCAAGCGGCCCAGCAAGACGCCCCTCCTCGACCAGTTCGGACGCGACCTCACCGAGATGGCGCGCAAGAACAGCCTCGACCCCGTCATCGGCCGGGAGAGCGAGATCGAGCGTGTCATCCAGATCCTCAGCCGGCGAACCAAGAACAACCCGGCGCTGATCGGCGAGCCCGGCGTCGGCAAGACGGCGATCGCGGAGGGCCTCGCCCAGCAGATCACGCTCGGCAATGTGCCGGAGTCATTGCTCAACAAGCGCGTCCTGACGCTCGACATGGGAGCGCTCGTCGCCGGCACCAAGTACCGCGGCGAGTTCGAGGAGCGGCTGAAGAAGATCCTCGACGAGATCCGGTCCACGCGCGAGGTCGTCCTCTTCATCGACGAGCTGCACACCCTTGTCGGAGCAGGTGCCGCGGAGGGCGCGATCGACGCGGCCAACATCCTGAAGCCGGCTCTCGCTCGAGGCGAGATCCAGTGCATCGGCGCTACGACGCTGAACGAATACCGCAAGTACATCGAGAAGGACGCCGCGCTCGAGCGCCGCTTCCAGCCGGTCTTCGTCGACCAGCCCTCGGTTGAGGAC
>DATCPJ010000132.1:0-2359 GCA_036570145.1 Candidatus Dormiibacterota bacterium | reverse complement strand
CTTTTCGAGTCCGCCACCCGGCTCGCCGACTTCGCCCACCAGCTGCCGAAGACGTATTTGGCCGACATACGGCTCGGCTGCCGCACCAACACCGATGACGCGGAGGGCGAGCTCGAGGCCGTCGGCGACCCGAGCAGCCTGACGGCGGAGTCGGTGGCCGCCGCCCTGGCCGGCTTCGTCGGCACCATCGTCCAGCGGCCCCCGGCCTTCTCGGCGGTGAAGATCGACGGCCAGCGCGCCTACAAGCTCGCCCGCGCCGGGGAGGAGCCGGCGCCCGCCCCGCGCGAGGTCGTCATCGAGTCCGCGCGCCTCCTCGAGTTCGTGCCGGGTCCCCAGGCGGTCGCCGGGGTCGAGGTCGTCTGCGGCAGCGGGACCTACCTGCGGGCCCTCGCCCGCGATCTCGGGGAGCGGCTGGAGGTGGGTGGCTACCTCGGGCGGCTGGTCAGGTCGGCCTACGGCGGGCTTTCGCTGGCCGACGCAGTGAGCATGGACGACATCTCTGACGGCGCCTCGGTGGAGGCACGCCTGCTCGCGCCCGAGGCGATCCTGCCCGAGATGGAGAAGGTCCGCCTCAACGTCGAGCAGGAGGCGATGGTGCGCCAGGGCCGGACGATCCGTGTCCTGCCCGAGCCGGGAACCGGTCCGCTTCGCGCCCACGCGCTCGACGGCACCCTGGTTGCCCTGGGCCACGCCGACCCCCTGCGCCGCCTGTTCGTACCCGACAAGGTGTTCGCCAATTGATCGTTCACCAGGGGCTGCCTGAGAAGTCGCTTGGCGACGCGGTGGTCGCGATCGGCAGCTTCGACGGCGTGCACCTCGGTCACCAGCACGTCCTGAACCGGGTCAAGGAGCTCGCGGCGGCCCGGGCCGGCCGTTCGGCGGTGGTCACCTTCGAGCCGCACCCCCGCTGCGTGCTCGAGCCGGCAGGCTGCCCGAAGTCGATCACGACGATCGAGGAGAAGCTCGGCCTGCTTCACCGGCTCGACATCGACGACGGGATCGTGCTCAAGTTCACGCCCCAGGTGGCGCAGCTCGGGGCCGAGGAGTTCATGGCCGCGCTGGGCGCTTCGATGCGCATCCAGGCGCTGGTCTGCGGGCCCGACTTCGCCTTCGGGCACCGCCGCCAGGGCAACCCCGAGTGGCTGCGCCTGCACGGCGTCCCCGTGGAGGTCGTCGAGCCCTTCCTGCTCGGCGGCGCGGAGCTCCATTCGTCCACCATCCGGCGGCTCCTCGGTGAGGGCGACGTCCCCGCCGCCAACCGCCTCCTGGGCAGGCCTTTCGTGCTCCGAGGCACCGTCGAGCACGGCGCCGAGGTGGGGAGGGGCCTGGGCTTCCCGACGGCGAACCTGGCCGTCCAGCTGAACAAGCTGGTGCCCGCACAGGGCATCTACGCGGTCCGCGTGAAGAGCCTTCACGGCCGGCACCTGGGCGCGCTCAACATCGGCTACCGGCCGACCTTCGGCGGCGACCGGCTCACGATCGAGGTCTTCCTGCTCGACTTCGACGGCGACCTCTATGGGGCACAGCTCGAGGTCGCCTTCGTCGCCCGCCTTCGGGATGAGGAGAAGTTCGCCAGCGCCGTCGAGCTGGCGGACGCCATCGCCCGCGACGTCGCCGAGACGCGGAAATTGCTCGAGAAGTGAGCCGGGTGCTCGTCGTCGGCGGCGGTCTCGCGGGGGCCTGGGCGGCGGTCACCGCAGCGCAGGCGGGCGCCGAGGTCGTCCTCGTCAGCCGAGCACCGGGGGCGACCGCGCTCTACGCCGGTGGCATGGAGATCGCCCCCGACCTGGAGGAGGTGATGGCGACGGAGCCCTTCCACCCCTACGCGCGGCTCTATCGCGACCACCTGCAGCTGGGCGCCGACCTCGAGCAGGTCTGCGCCTCGCTGGTCGCCGTGCTCGGCCGGGCGGGCCTGCCGGTCACCGGCGACGCGCGCCGGCGCGGGCGCTACGCCGACCTTCACGGCGCCTTTCGGAGCGCCCAGCTGGTGCCCGGAACGGTGGCGCCCGGCGAGCTCGGCGGGCTGCGCGGCCGCCACGTGGCGGTGGCGGCGGTGGAAGGCGTCGGCGACTATGACGCCGCGAGCACGGCAGAGGCGCTGGCCGAGGAGGGCGTCAAGGCGACGGTCGCTCGGGCGCCGATGAAAGGGCTGCCGGCGGGGGCGGCGCTGGGGGACCTCTTCGGCCGACCGGCGCCGCCGGTGCGCAGCGGCGCCGACCTGGTCGCCTTTCCGCCGGGCTTCGTGAAGCTGCCGAAGAACGGCTTCGAGCTGCTCGCGGCCGCCCCTTCGCCGCACGGCTGGCGGCTGCAGAAGGCGCACGAGGCGGTGCTTCGAAGGGCCCATGTCGAGGTGGTGGCC
>DATCPJ010000131.1:0-7750 GCA_036570145.1 Candidatus Dormiibacterota bacterium | reverse complement strand
ACACTGACGCGACGTCGCGTCATCGACTACGTCCGCAAGACCACCTGCTCCTGTAGCTGAGCTGCCGGGCGGCTAGCCCGGGCCGAGGTGGAAGCCTGGCAACGGGTGTTTCCTTTTCTCCCCGGTCACGGTTGCCGCTGCCCATCCCGAAGGCGGAGCCGCGTCCTGTTGGCCTCCGCCTCGGTCGAGAACCACACAGCAACAAACCCGGCGGCCGCCGCCGAGGAACCGAACCGAAGTTTCCAGGAGCACGAACCAAGTTGGCGAACCCAGGCGAGAACGATCCCGTCGACGGAGGCGGGGAGGCGATGTCCAAGGTGGAGCGGATCAAGTCCGCCAGCAACCACCTGCGCGGCAGCATCGCCTCCGAGCTTGGCGCGCCCGAGCAGCCCTTCACCGAGGACTCCGCCCAGCTGCTGAAGTTCCACGGCGTCTACCAGCAGGACGACCGGGACCGGCGCAGGGAGGCTCGGGCGCGGGGCCTCGACAAGCACTGGCAGATGATGATCCGGACCCGGATCCCGGGCGGGCTGGTCAGCCCGGAGGGTTACCTGGCCCACGACCAGATCGCCGATCGCTGGGGGAACGGGACCATTCGGGTCACCACCCGGCAGGCGATCCAGCTCCACGGGATCCTGAAGGGAGACCTGCGGAGCACCATCCGGGCGCTCAGCACGGCGCTGATGACCTCCCTCGGCGGCTGCGGCGACCAGGAGCGCAACCTCCTCTGCTGCCCGGCCCCCGAGGGCGGCCGCTTCCGGGATGAGGTCAAGACGTTCCTGGACCAGCTGGTCGGCCAGCTGAGCGCCCGGACCGGCGCCTACCACGAGATCTGGATCGACGGCGAGCTCGCCGACGGCGGCATCCCCGCGGGCGAGGAGGAGCCGCTCTACGGTGAGACCTACCTGCCCCGCAAGTTCAAAACCGCGATCGCCATCGAGGGCGACAACTGCGTCGACGTGTACTCGAACGACCTCGGACTGGTGGTCATGCGCGGGCCGGAAGGCGGCCTGGCGGGCGTCAACCTGCTGGTTGGAGGCGGCCTCGGCCGCACCGCCAACAAGCCGGATACCTTCCCGACCGTCGCGCTGCCGATGGCATTCGTCGCGCCGGAGCACGCGGTTGCCGCGGCCCGGGCCGTGGTCACCGTCCAGCGCGACTTCGGCGACCGGGTCAACCGCCGCCACGCGCGGCTCAAGTACCTCATCCACGACCGCGGGATCGCCTGGTTCCGCGACCGCGTGCAGGAGCGTTTGGACTTCAAGCTGCTGGCGGCGCGGCCGCTCACCTGGACGCCGGTCGACGACCACCTGGGCTGGCACCGGCAGGCGAACGGACGGCTTTACCACGGCCTCTTCATCGAGAACGGCCGGATCAAGGATGAGGGCGACTTCCGGCTCCGGACCGCGCTGAGGCTGCTGGTCGAGCGACATCGGCCGACGCTCTACCTGACCGCCCAGCAGAACGTGATCCTCGCCGGCCTCGAGGCCTCCGCCCGGGAGCCGATCGAGCGCCTGCTCAAGGAGCACGGCGTTCCCCTCTCCGGGGAGATCTCCAACACGGTCCGGCACTCGATGGGCTGCCCGGCCTATCCCACCTGCGGCCTGGCCGTCGCCGAGTCGGAGCGGGCGCTTCCCGGGCTGATCCGCCGGATCGAGGCGATCGTTGCCGAGCTCGGCCTGGCGGACGAACGGATCAGCTACCGGATGACCGGTTGCCCCAACGGCTGCGCGCGGCCCTACCTGGGCGACGTCGGCTTCGTCGGCACCACCCTCGGCAAGTACGACGTCTTCCTGGGCGGCGACTTCGACGGCACCCGGCTCAACGAGCTTTACGCGCACAACGTGGCCCTGGAGGAGATCCCGGCTCTGCTCCGCGGACCACTCGCGGCTTTCGCGGACGAGCGGCAGCCGGGTGAGGGCTTCGGCGAGTGGTGCCACCGCGTCGGCGTCACGGGCGTCCAACAGCGCTTCCGCGAGGAGGTGAAGGCCGGATGAGGCAGATCGCGGGCGCACCCTCCGACCTGGACACGGCGACGGCGGCCGAGATCATCGCCTGGACCTACGCCAACCACCGCCGGGTGGCGATCGTGGCCAGCTTTCAGGCGGAGTCATCGGTGCTCATCCACCTTGCCTCCCGGATCGTTGATCGGCCCGAGGTGATCACGCTCGACACGGGCCGCCTGCCGGAGGAGACGCACGCGGTGATGGACTCCTTCCGGGATCGCTTCAACATCCGGCTCCACGTCCAGACCCCCGACCCCCGCGAGGTGGCGGAGATGGTGGGCGAGCACGGCCAGAACCTCTTTTACGCGTCCGTCGAGAACCGGCGAACCTGCTGCGACGTGCGCAAGTCGCGGCCCCTGGTGCGTGCCCTCGACGGCTTCGATGCCTGGCTGACGGGGGTCCGCCGCGAACAGAGCGAGACGCGCGCGGCGAGGGCGGTGGTCGCACCAGATCCGCTCCATGGCGGCATCGTCAAGGTCGCCCCACTGGCCGGTTGGACCCACGACCAGGTCTGGGACCACATCCGGGCCCACCGCCTTCCCATCCACCCGCTCTATGCCCAGGGCTACACCTCGATCGGCTGCGCGCCCTGCACCCGGGCTACCCAGCCGGGCGAGGACGAGAGGGCCGGCCGCTGGTACTGGGAGACGGGCGCGGTCAAGGAGTGCGGCATCAACTGGCAGCCGGAGGACAAGGCATGAAGGATGTCCTCTGGATCCTCCGGCGCGAGCTCCATCACCTGCTCCGCGCGATCGAGGACCTCAACACCGACCACGGCCTTCACGGCTACCGGCCCGCCCGGGCCCAGCAGGAGGAGGAAGGAACCGACCGATGAAGGCGCCCTCGATGACTTCAGGGCTGATCGGCATCCTGGCAGCGGGGGCTCTGATGGCGTGCGGTGGGACGGCCTCCCCCGCTCCCGCCGCCTCCGACTCGGGCCCCGTCACCCTCCGCTTCGGCTACTTCCCGAACCTGACCCATGCGACCGCCCTGGTGGGCGTCCAGAAGGGTTTCCTGGCGAGCGCGCTGGGATCCAACGTCACCCTCGAGGACCACACCTACAACGCCGGCCCGGAGGAGGTCACAGCGCTTCTCTCCGGCGCCCTCGACGCGGGCTTCCTGGGCCCCAACCCGGCGGTCAACGCCTACGTCCAATCTCACGGCGAGGCGATCCGGATCATCGCCGGCGGCACCTCCGGTGGCGCGCTCCTGGTCGTCAGGCCGAGCATCGGCTCGCCCGCCGACCTGCGCGGAAAGAAGCTGGCGGACCCCCAGCTCGGGGGGACCCAGGACATCGCGCTGCGCTGGTACCTGAAGAACCAGGGCTTCAACACCGACGCCGCCGGCGGCGGCGACGTGCACATCCTGCCCCAGGACAACGCGACCACCCTCAACGCCTTCAAGCAGGGCCAGGTCGACGGCGCCTGGCTGCCCGAGCCGTGGGCAAGCCGATTGATCGTCGAGGGCGGCGCCAAGATCCTCGTCGACGAGCGAGACCTCTGGCCGGGCGGCAAGTTCATAAGCACCAACCTGGTCGTCCGGACCGAGTTCCTGAAGGCTCATCCGACCACCATCCACAAGCTGCTCGAGGGGCTGTACACAGCCAACGCCTACCTCAACTCCAACCCGGCCGAGTCCCAGGCGACGGTCAACGCCGCCATCGCGCAGGTCACCGGCAAAGCGCTCGCGGCGAGCGTCGTGAGCGCCGCCTGGCCTCACCTGGCTTTCAGCCTCGACCCCCTCGCGACAACGCTCAAGGCCTCGGCCGACCACCAGCAGAAGCTGGGCCTGGCAACGAGCTCCATCCCGCTCAAGGGGATCTACGACTTGGCCCTGCTCAACGAGGTGTTGAGCGAGCACGGGAATCCGCCGGTCACCGGCCTTTGAGCAACAACGTCCTCGAGCTGTCGCACCACTCGGTGAGCATCGAAGGCCTGAGCAAGGCCTTCCCGGCCGGGCGCGGTTCGACGCTCGCGCTCCAGGGCGTCGACCTCGAGGTCCGGCGGGGCGAGTTCGTCTGCCTGGTCGGCGCCTCGGGTTCGGGCAAGAGCACGCTGCTCAGCATCCTGGCCGGGCTGGACGAGGCGACCGGCGGGCGGTCCCACGTCCACGGCCGGGTTGGGCTGATGTTCCAGGAGGCGGCCCTGCTCCCCTGGCTGACCGCCGCCGGAAACGTCGAGCTGGCTCTCGAGCTGCGCGGTGTCGGGCGTGCCGAGCGACGCCGCCAGGCACACGACCTGCTCCGCCGGGTCCACCTCGACGGCTTCGAGGGCCGCCGGCCGCACGAGCTCTCGGGAGGCATGAAGCAGCGGGTCGCACTCGCACGGGCACTTGCCCAGGACGCCGACGTCCTGCTCATGGACGAGCCCTTCGGGGCGCTTGACGCGATCACCCGCGACCACCTCCACCAGGAGCTGGAGCGGATCTGGAGCGAGGCAGGCCTGACCGTCGTCTTCGTCACCCACAACGCCCGCGAAGCGGTCCGCCTGGGCGACCGGGTCCTCGTCTTCACGAGCCGCCCGGGCCGTATCGCGGGCGAGTTCGAGGTCGACCTGCCAAGGCCGCGCTCGCTCGACTCCCCCGACGTCGCGGTGCTCTCGGGCCGGATCTCGGAGCGGCTCCGCCGCGAGGTGCACGATGGCCGCTGATCCCGTCACGGAGATGCGGCAGCTCGAGGCTGAGCAGCCACCGGCGCGGCTCGATCGCCAGCTGGCCGGCCGCGGCTGGGGCGCGACCTGGCCGAAGCTGGCGGCGATCGGGATCGTCCTCGGGATCTGGCAGCTGGTGGTCTGGAGCGGGTGGAAGCCCGACTACGTCCTCCCCGGCCCCCTGCCGGTGCTGGTGCGGCTCGCCGAAGACCTGCGCCAGCCCGACTTCTACCTGGGCGTGCTGATAACCCTCCGGCGCGCTGTCGAAGGCTACCTGCTCGCCATCGTGCTGGGCAGCGTTGTCGGCCTCCTGGTCGCCCGGGTGGCGATCTTTCGGAAGGCGATCGGCTCCGCGATCACCGGCCTCCAGTCGATGCCGTCGATCGCCTGGTTCCCGCTCGCCATCCTCCTGTTCCAGCAGAGCGAGGCCTCGATCATCTCGGTCGTCGTGCTCGGTGCGGCTCCCGCGGTTGCCAATGGGCTCTTGAGCGGGGTCGACAACGTCCAGCCTCTCTTCGTCCGGGTCGGCCGGGTCATGGGCGCCGCCGGCTTCAGCCTCTACCGCCACGTGATCCTGCCCGCCGCGCTGCCGGCGTTCGTCTCCGGCCTCAAGCAGGGCTGGGCGTTCGCCTGGCGGAGCCTGATGGCCGGCGAGCTGATCGTCATCGTCGCCCACCAGCCCTCACTCGGCCAGCGGCTGCAGTTCGCCCGTGACTTCTCCGACGCCGAGCAGCTGCTCGCCCTGATGATCGTCATCTTCGCGGTCGGCATCGTCTTCGATTCCCTATTCGGATTCGCCGATCGCCGCATCCGCCTGGCCTGGGGCCTCGCCGGTGATTGAGACCCACAGCAGGAGAGATTTGAGTGAGTAACAGGGGTTTTGTCGTCTGGTTCACAGGACTTTCCGGTGCGGGCAAGTCAACGCTCGCCGAGCGCCTGCGCGTCGAGCTGGAGGCGCTCGGCCGGCACGTCGAGGTGCTCGACGGCGACGAGGTGCGAACCAACCTCTCGAAGGGCCTCGGCTTTTCCAAGGAGGACCGGGACACCAACATCCGGCGGATCGGCTACGCGGCGCGGCTCGTCGCGCGGTCGGGCGGAGTCGCGATCACCGCCGCCATCTCCCCCTACCAGGAGGTTCGGGACGAGGTCCGCGGCCAGACCCCAGGCTTCTTCGAGGTCTACGTCCGCTGCTCGATCGAGGAGCTGACCCGGCGCGACGTCAAAGGTCTCTACGCCAAGGCGCTGCGAGGCGAGATCCAGAACTTCACCGGGGTCAACGACCCTTACGAAGCCCCGCCGGCGCCGGAGATCACGGTCGACAGCGAGCGGGAGACGGTGGAAGAGTCGCTGGGCCGCATCCTCGACTCACTGGAGCGTCGCGGCCACGTCTGGCGAGGAGTTCGTGAGCGCCAGCTCACCGGCGGGGAGGAGAACGCACGCGGGCTGCCGGTCCTCGAGGTCGGACCTCGCGAGGCGTCCGACGCGCTCATGCTCGGCACCGGCGCCCTCTCGCCCCTGGCCGGCTTCATGGCCGAGCACGACTACCTCGGGGTGCTCGAGAACGGGAGGCTGAGCGGGGGCCAGCCATTCACCATCCCGATCGTCCTCGGCGTGGACGACTCCGACGGCCGCCGGCTCGCCGGCAAGGACCGGGTCGCGCTCTGGCATGCCGGGAGGCCGATCGCCATCATCGAAGTCGAGTCGACCTTCCACACGGCGCCCGAGCGGGAGGCGACCTCGGTCTACGGCACCGCCGACCACGATCATCCCGGCGTCCGCACGCTCCGCGAACGAGGGACCCTCGCGATCGCCGGCGCCGTGCGGGCGCTCGCCAAGCCTGATACCGGCTTCCCCGAGCACGACCTGACCCCGCTCGAGGTCCGCCGGGCCAAGGCCGAGCGAGGCTGGCGGACGATGGTCGGCTTCCAGACCCGAAACCCGGTCCACCGCGCCCACGAATACCTGCAGAAGGTGGCGCTGGAGAGCATCGATGGGCTCCTCCTCCACCCGCTGGTCGGCGAGACCAAGTCGGACGACATCCCCGCCGCGACCCGGATGCGCTGCTACGAGGCTCTGCTCGAGGGCTGGTTCCCGGCCGGCCGAACGCTGCTCGCCACCAATCCCGCCTGGATGCGCTACGCGGGGCCGAAAGAGGCGGTTTTCCACGCGGTCATCCGCCGCAACTACGGCTGCACGCACTTCATCGTCGGCCGCGACCACGCCGGGGTCGGCAGCTACTACGACACCTATGCGGCGCACCGCATCTTCGACCAGTACACGCCCGAGGAGCTGGGGATCGAGATCATCCGCTTCGAGCACACCTTCTGGTGCAGGGCTTGCCTGAGCATGGCCTCGACGCGAACCTGTCCCCACGGCCCCGAGCAGCACCTGACGCTGAGCGGGACGGCCGTCCGCGGGATGCTCGCGACTGGAGTCGATCTTCCGGCCGAGTTCACTCGTCCGGAGGTGGCGCGGGTCCTGGCGGCCGTCGAGACGGTGGGCCGATGAGCTATTACCCGCTCTTCCTCGACCTCCGGGGACAGCCCTGCGTGGTGCTCGGAGGCGGGACCCTGGCCGCGGCCAAGGTCCGCGACCTGCTGCTGGCCGAAGCGAGGATCACCCTGATCTCGGCCGAGCTCGAGCCGGACACTGAAGTGGCGGCCGCCCACCCTCAGGTGCAGATCGAGCGCCGGCCCTACCGGCAGGGCGACCTGGCCGGCGCGCGCCTGGTCGTCGACGCCAGCGGCGATCCCGAGGTCAACCGCGCCAGCTGGGAGGAGGCGGAGGCCGCCGGGATCCTCGTCAACGTGGTCGACGTGCCAGACAAATGCCGCTTCATCGCCCCCGCGGTGGTCCGCAGGGAGCCACTCCTCGTCGCCATCTCGACGGCGGGTGAGAGCCCCTTCATCGCCTCCACCGTGCGGGCGCGGCTGGAGCGGGTGCTGGGGCCGGAGTGGGGACCGTTCACCGCCCTGGTCGGCGAGCTCCGCCGGCGCCTCCGCGCCGCCGGGGTGCCGCTCGATCGCCAGCTCCAGGCCTACCGGCGGCTGCTCGACTCCGAAGCGCTCGGCCAGCTCCGGCGCGGCGAGGTCGAGG
>DATCPJ010000130.1:0-7586 GCA_036570145.1 Candidatus Dormiibacterota bacterium | reverse complement strand
GGGCTGAGGACGGAGGTGGCGCAGCTGGCGAAGGTCAAGCTGCCGGCTGCCATCCCGGCGACCATCGTCGCCCGGCCACGGCGCGACGACAAAGCGGCCAACGGCAAGTCGAAGCCGGTCGCCGGTGGAGCGACCAGGCCGGCAGCCAAGCCGGCAGCCAAGCCCGGTCGCAAGGCGGAAGCAAAGAAGTCCACCTGAGCCGGCCTCTCGGGGCCTCTCGGGGCCGCGGGGCTCAGTGTCCCCACTAGGATTGAGTTTCCTTATCGAATGAGTGAACGCCGTCGCGCCGGTCGCACCCTCGTCCCCCGCTCGAAGCCGCTCGCCGACCAGGCCTTCCTGGAGCGGGACGGGTTCGACCAATATGTCCTCCACTCCGATCCCTGGCGCGCGCTCCGGATCCTCTCCGAGTTCGTCGAAGGATTCGACGCCCTGAGCGTGGTGGGGCCCGCGATCAGCATCTTCGGGTCGGCCCGCACTCCCCGGGATGATCCCTTCTATGCCGCCGCGGAGACGACCGGCCGGGCCATCGCCAAGCGAGGCTTCGCCGTCATCACGGGCGGCGGGCCGGGGATCATGGAGGCGGCGAACAAGGGCGCCAAGGAAGCGGGCGGCCTGTCCGTCGGCTGCAATATCGAGCTGCCCGCCGAGCAGGGCCTCAACGACTACGTCGAGCTCGGCGTCGAGTTCCGCTACTTCTTCGCGCGGAAGACGATGTTCGTCAAGTACGCGCGCGGGTTCATCATCTTTCCGGGCGGGTTCGGCACCCTCGACGAGCTGTTCGAGTCGCTGACGCTGGCCCAGACCGGAAAGATCGAGCACTTCCCGATCGTGCTCTTCGGACACGCCTACTGGGACGGGCTGCTCGACTGGATCCGCTCCGAAGGCCTGCCCCGCGCCTACCTGCAGGCGGACGACCTCGAACTGGTACAGGTCACCGACGACCCCGAGGAGGCTGCCGAGCTGGCAACTCATGACCGCCCCGAGCCGGCCGGCGGGCCCGACGCCGACCACTCCGCGTGACGCCGCCGCCGATCGAGTTCGCCTTCCTGGAGGATGGCGCCCAGAGCGCCGAGGGGACCGCCTCGATCCTCGCCCAGTTCCTCTCTGCGGCGACCTCGACACTGGAGATCGCGATCTACGATCTGCGGCTCTCCGGCGTGGCGGCGCAGACCCTGCTCGACGCGGTGCGAGCTGCCCGGGCGCGCGGCGTCGCAATCCGGGTGGTGTTCAACCAGGACCACCCCAGGCCGCGGCCGATACCGCCTCCGAGCGAGGTCGACTGGGATCTCTTGAAGCAGATGGAGGTTCCCTTCCACCCCGTCAGCGGGGTGCCCGACCTGATGCACCACAAGTACGTCATCCGCGACCGGGCCTCCGTCTGGACCGGTTCGACAAACTGGACGACGGACTCCTGGACACGGGAGGAGAACGTCATCGTCCGGGTTGACTCGGCCGAGCTCGCCGCGGCCTACCTCGAGGACTTCGAGGTCCTCTGGACCACCCGCGATGTCTCCGCCTCGGGGAAGTTCTCGGCACCCTGGGTAGAGCTACCCGGCATCCGCCTGCGCCCCTTCTTCTCTCCCGGGCGCGGCCAGAAGATGTCGCACGAGATCGCCAACCGGGTCGCCGCGGCCACCCGCCGGGTGCGCATCGCCTCGCCCGTGATCACCTCGGGGCCCGTGCTCGGGACCCTCGCTGAGCTGATCAAGAGCCCTCGCTCCGACCTCCAGGGGATCTACGACCGCACCCAGATGGACGAGGTGCAGCGGCAGTGGTCGAAGAACGCGCTCTCGGGCTGGAAGGTGGAGGCCTTCCGGGCCGTCGCCGCCAGCGGCCTTTTCGCCTCCAAGGTCACCACGCCCTATGCGATCGGGTCCGTCCACGACTTCATGCACGCGAAGATGACCGTCGCGGACGACACCGTCTTCGTGGGAAGCTACAACCTCTCCCACAGCGGCGAGATGAACGCCGAGAACGTCCTCGAGATCGAGAACGCCGCCCTCGCCGACCTCTGCGCCGCCTACATCGAGAAGATCATGGCCAAGTATCGAGTGGCGCTCCCGGGGCCCGGATGAAAGAGCGGCGCGGACAGCGGCCGGGCGACGTCCGCGTGGTGCTCACCCGGGGCGCCAAGCTGCCCCGGACCCTTGGCACCGGCGCCCTCTTCGCGGCCTGCTACGGCAACGTCGGGTCGAGCATCTACTACGCGCTCGGGGTCACCGCGGCCATCGCGCTCGGCCTCACGCCGCTGGCCTTCCTGCTCGCGGGCTGCATCTTCGTGACGACCGCGCTCAACTACGCCGAGGGCACCGCCGCGGTTCCCCAGGCCGGCGGCAGCTCCTCCTTCGCACGGCGAGCGTTCAACGAGCCGACCGGGTTCCTGGTTGGCTGGATCCAGCTCCTCAACTACACCGCGACGGTCGCCATCTCGGCTTACACGGGGATCGCCTACCTGACCGTCTTTCCGGTCTTCCACTTCCTCACCGATGCGAGTCTCCACGGCATCGCGACGGTCGTGCTGATCGCCCTCCTGATGGCGATCAACGTCGTCGGCATCCAGGAGTCGAGCGTCCTCAACCTGAGCCTCGCGGTGCTCGACCTGGGCACCCAGGTGGTCCTCGTCGTCCTCGGCATCTTCCTCCTCCTGAACATCCAGGTCGTCCTCAGCAACATCCACTGGGGTGTCGCCCCGACGTGGGGCAACTTCCTTGCCAGCGTCTCCATCGCGATGGTTTCCTACACCGGCATCGAAACCATCTCGAACATGTCGGAGGAGGCCAAGAACCCGGGCCGGACCGTGCCCCGGGCGACCTTCTTCGTGATCGCCGCGGTGCTCTTCGTCTCGGCCTTCCTGCCGACGATCGGGATGAGCGTCTTCCCGGTCCATTACGACGCGGCCCACGGTCTGTACTTCACCGAGCTCGGCACCAAGTGGGCCCAGGACCCGGTGGCGGGAATCGTCACCTTCTTCAAGCCCGGAGCGCTTGCCTACTGGGCGGGCGTTTGGGTCGCGATCCTCGCCTTCACGATCCTTGTCATCGCGACCAACGCCGGCCTCATCGGGATCTCCCGCCTCAGCTACTCGCTGGGCACGAACAAGCTCATCCCCAGGCAGTTCGCGAGCCTTCACCCGAGGTTCAAGACGCCCTACATCTCGATCGTGGTGTTCGGCGTCGCCGCCGCCGTCCTCGTGCTTCCCGGCAAGCTTGCGCTGCTCGCCGCGACCTACTCGCTGGCGGCGACCTTCGCCTTCTGCACAGCCCACCTCGCCGTGATGCGTCTGCGCTACGTCTCGCCGGAGCTCTACCGGCCCTACCAGATGCCGATCAACATCCCCTTCGGGCGGGCCTCCATACCGGTCCTCTCGGTGGTCGGGGCGCTCGCGATCGGCGCCGTCTTCACCCAGCTGGTCGCCCAGAACATCGAGTACTCCTCCTATATCTTCGCGGGCTGGGTCGCCCTTGGCGTCGTCGCCTTCATCGCATACCGCAGGTACAGCCGGCAGTTCCTCTGGGAGCCCCTCGCGGTGCCGCCGCCCCCCGACCGCGAGGTGCAGCACCAGCCGCTCGTCATCCCGCATTCGGCCCGGGTCCGCCTGAAGCACCCCGAGCGCATCCGCGACGAGCCGCTTCCGGAGTCGGTCTCGGTGGAGCACGAGCGCCACCACCGACGCCGGCGCTTTCAGCTGATGCTGGAGCGGGCGGGCAGGCTCCGGGTAATCCTCGGACTGCTGGTCTGCCTGGCGGTGAGCGTGCTCGCGATCTACGCCGACCTCTCCCAGTACGACCCCTTCGGGGACGGCATCGGCTGGTCGCCGGGCATCCTGCTGGTCACCTTCGCCTCCGCCTTCCTCCTCGTCCGCAGCCGCTACGAGGAGTAGTCCGAACACTAGACTTCGTGGCATGCTGACCGCCCGCCGATTCCGCGCGCTCGCCGGGATCACCGCGCTGTCGGGCTACCTCCAGATCACGCTCGGAGGCCTGGTACGAGTCTCCGGTTCGGGGCTCGGCTGCCCCGACTGGCCGACCTGCTACGGCAAGCCCTATCCGCCCCCGACCTTCCACGCCATCGTCGAGTACAGCCACCGCGCCGACGGAGCGCTCTTCGGCCTGCTCGTCATCCTGACCTTGGTCGCCGGCTTCTGGCTCTACCGCGGCCGGCGGACGACCGTCACCTGGCTGACGCTGGCGACCCTGCTCACGGTGGTGGCGGAGGGCCTGCTCGGCTGGCAGGTCGTCGCCAACCTGCTGGCGCCGGTGCTGGTCCTCGTCCACCTGGCGATCGCGCTGGTGATCCTCGCCTTGATGGTCGCCATCTTCATACTCGCCGGGCCCGCCCCGGCTGCGGCGTTCCCGGATCGCCCCTTCGCACGGCTGGCGCTGCTCGCGGCAGGCCTCACCTACCTGATGCTGCTGACCGGCTCCGCGGTGGTGGCGACAAGCGCCGACCTCGTCTGCAAGTCCTGGCCGCTCTGCGGCAGCGGCTTCAGTCCCGACTTCTCGGGCGTCGCCTTCTTCGACACGCTCCACCGGCTCACCGTCGGAGCGGTCACCCTCGTGCTGCTGTTCCTTCTCACCTCTGCCCTGCGCCGCCACCGCCAGGTCCCGGGCGTGGGCGCGTTCGCCGGCGGCACCCTGGTCCTCTTGCTGGCCCACATCGTCCTCGGAGCCCTCGTGGCGGTCACCGGTGAGCAGGCCGTCCTGCAGGGTGGCCACATCATGCTCGCCAGCGCCGTTTGGGCCGGCGTCGTGGCCCTTGCCGTGATCAGCCTCAGGCCCGCGGCCGATCGGTCCTCCGAAATCGGTGATGATTCGCGCGTGACCGCCCTCGAGAGGCGCCCGGCTTGAGCACCCTCCAGGCGACCCGAACCACGACTTCACTTCGCCACGTCGCTGCCGACTACCTGAGCCTGACGAAGCCGACGATCGTGGGCCTGCTGGTCGCGACGGCACTGGCCGCGATGGTGACGGCGGCCCACGGCCGGCCGCATCTGCTGGCGATGCTGGCGGTGATCGTGGGAGGCAGCCTCGCCGCCGGCGGCGCCCACGCGATCAACTGCTGGTACGACCGGGACATCGACCTCAAGATGTCGCGCACCCGGCGGCGGCCGATCCCCGACGGCCGCATCCCAGGCTGGCACGCGCTCGTCCTGGGCATCGCGATGAACGCGGCCGCCTTCGCCGCGCTCTGGGCCTGGGCCAACCTGCTCGCCGCCGGGCTGGCGCTGCTCGCCACGCTGATCTACGTCTTCGTCTACACGATCTGGCTCAAGCGCTCGACCCCGCAGAACATCGTCATCGGCGGCGCCGCCGGCGCGATCCCGCCGCTGGTCGGGTGGGCGGCCGTCACCGGCGGCCTCGACCTGACGGCGGTCTCCCTCTTCCTGGTGATCTTCCTCTGGACGCCGCCGCACTTCTGGGCGCTCGCGCAGGTAATAGCTCGCGACTACCGGCAGGCGGGCGTGCCGATGATGCCCGTCGTCACCTCCGCGCAGTCGACCAAGCGGCAGAGCGTCGGCTATGCCGTGGCCACGGTGGCGGTCAGCCTGGTGCCCTACTTCACGGGTGACGCCGGGCCGCTCTACCTGGTCGGTGCGGTGCTGCTGGGGGTGGGCCTGGTCGGGGTGTCGGTCCTCGACCTGCGCGGCCGGCGCTGGACGGTGCCGCTCTTCGCATACTCGATCGCCTACCTGGCCGCGCTCTTCACGATCCTCGCCGTCGCCGGCCTCTTCGCCTGATCCGGTGGAGGTCGTACGGCTGCACCTGGGGAGGGTGAGCAACCGGAGCCGGCCTTTCGACGCCCCGGTCCACGGCTTCGTTCTGAAGCACCCGAGCGCCGGCGCAATCCTGGTCGACACCGGGATCGGCGATCCGCCGGCGGAGATCATCCGCCACTGGGACATCGTCAACGAGCAGATGGCCGCCGCGCTCGCCGAGCACGACCTCTCGCCGGCCGACGTGCGGATCGTCGTCAACACTCATCTGCACTGGGATCACTGCGGCCAGAACGCGGTCTTTCGGCACGCGCCCTTCTACATCCAGAGGCCGGAGCTGGAGCGGGCGCGGCGGGAGGAGACGCTGACGAGCGAGTGGTTCGACTTTGCCGGCGCCCGCTTCGAGCTCATCGACGGCGAGGCCGAGATCGCACCCGGGGTGCGGGTCATCCCGACCCCAGGGCACACGGCCGGCCATCAGAGCGTGGTCGTGGACGCGGAGGACGGGGAACAGCTCTTCATCGGCGACGCCGCTTATACGAAGGACATCTTCGACTCCTTCGAGGATCTCCAGGTCGACCGCATCATCGGCCAGGCCGCCGACGCTACGGCCTGGCGCGAGTCATTGCGTCGTGTCCGCGACCGCAACCCCGAGGCGGTGCATTTCTGTCACGACACGCGCGTCGCTCACCGGGCACACGGACACCCGCATTAGGCTGAACTCTTTTCGAGATCAGGCGAGACCAAAACGGATCTAAAAACCACAAAGTCACGAAAGACACCAAGACGCACCGAGGAAGAGGAATTTAGCGGCTCACCTCCTGGGAAAGCCGGTGCGGTTTCTACCTCCCGATTCTCTCTGAAGTCTTCGTGCTCTCCGTATCTTTGTGGTGCATCGTCCTGGGATGGCTATTGCCGTCCCTCGAACCAAAGGGCCGTGATTCAGTCGGGCAGCTCGTGGCAGTTGCGGCAGCGAGCCTCGTAGGTCTCCGCCGCGCCGATCAGGATCACCGGGCTCTTCCGTGACGCGGGTCTGCCGTCGATCAACCGTTGGGTCATCGAACCCTCCAGCGAACGGCACTTCATACAGACGGCGCGCAGCTTCATCACGTCGTCCGCCAGCGCCATCAGCTCCGCCATCGGGCCGAACGGCTCGCCCTTGAAGTTGCGGTCGAGGCCGGCGACGATGACGGTCAGGCCGTCCTCGACGAGGCCCGCACAGACCTCGGCCAGGCCGTCGTCGAAGAACTGCGCCTCGTCGACGGCGATCACCTCATAGCTGCCGGCGAGCAGGCCGATCGTCGCCGAGCTGCCCACCGGCTCTGCCTCCGCCGACTGGCCGCCGTGGGTCGAGATCCGCTCGAGGCCCTCGTAGCGGTCGTCGAGCGAATGCTTGAACAGGCCAACCTTGCGGCCCGCGATTCGGTGGACGGTGGCGAGCCGGATCAGCTCGCCGCTCTTGTTCGAGAACATCGGCCCGGTGATGACGGTCAGCGAGCCCTTGGCCATTTCGCTGGAAGAGTCTAGGGCGCACCGCCTCCGGGGTCACCCGACAGTGGGCAGGCCCTAGCGGGCCGCCTGATCTTCGGCTAGGCCGAAGACCCGCCCCTGTGCGCGCGATCTGCGTCGTCGGCTTCTGCGCTTCTCGCTCACGCACCCACCGGTGCGTTCGCTGTGATGCTCGGCGCCTCCTCGCATCTCGGGCACCCAGTGACGATCTGTCGGGGCATCCTGGAAGCGGTGCACCCTAAGGATCGACCAGGATCGCTCCCGGCGCCGCCAGCGTCGGCTTCCCCGACCCGCCGAAGCGCTTCTCCTCGGTGTGGAAGAGGAGCTTGCCGGCCGGGACCGTCGCGCCCGGCTGGCCGCTCAG
>DATCPJ010000129.1:0-5683 GCA_036570145.1 Candidatus Dormiibacterota bacterium | reverse complement strand
GCGCATGTTGCTGGACGGGCAGTGCGCGATCCCGGTGTGGGTGCGGCCGAGCTCCGCGATCTCGGCGGCGGAGAAGTGGACGCCGTGCGCCAGCCAGACGTCGCCGCCCAGCCAGCCCCATTCCTCGAGCAGCTCGAGCGGCCGCCGCCCGAACTTCTCGACGCAGTACCGCTCCTCGTCGACGGTCTCGGCGAGGTGCGTGTGAAGGTGGACGCCGAGCCGCCGCGCGAGGGCGGCAGACTCGGTCATCAAGCGCGGCGTGACCGAAAAGGGCGAGCAGGGGGCGACCGCCACCCGCAGCATCGATCCCGGCGCGGGATCGTGGTACTTCGTAACCACCCGCTCGGTCTCGGCGAGGATCGCGTCGATGCCCTCCACCACCGAGTCGGGCGGCAGGCCGCCCTGCGACTCACCGAGGTCCATCGAGCCGCGACAGGGGTGGAAGCGGATGCCGAGCTCTTCGCCGGCCGCGACCAGCGCCTCGAAGACGCCGGCCCGCCCGGCCGGAAAGACGTAGTGGTGGTCGGTCGTCATCGTGCAGCCGGCGAGGAGGAGGCGGCCGATCGCCGCCCGCGCGGCGGTGTGGACGACCTCGGCGTCGATCTTCGCCCAGACCGGGTAGAGCTCCTTCAACCAGGCGAAGAGGCCCGCGTTGTAGGCATAGCCGCGGGTCGCCCATTGGTACATGTGGTCGTGGGTGTTGACGAGCCCGGCGACCATCACGCAGTTGGGCAGGTCGAGGGTCTCGCCCGCCTCTGGCGCCGGCCCCGTCCCGATCTCCACGATCTCCCCCTGGCGGCTGCGCAGCCAGCCGCTCTCCAGCTGGATGCCGGTACCGGTCACCAGCACACCGGCGCGGACGACCAGGCTCACCGGGCCGCCCGCAGGGTCTTGGCGGCGTCGAGGGCCGCCTCGAAGATCCGGACGTAGCCGGTGCAGCGGCAGAGGTTGCCGCTGAGCGCCTCCCGAAGCTGGAACTCATCCGGCTCGGGGTTGCGGCGGAGCAGGTCGGAGATGGACACGACGAAGCCCGGGGTGCAGAAGCCGCACTGGACGCCGCCGGCGCTGACCATCGCCGCCTGCACCGCGGCTGCCACGGGGTCGCCGGCGAGTCCTTCAACCGAGACCACCCGCGAGCCCTCGGCGGCAGCCGCCAGGACCAGGCAGGAGCAGACAAGGACGCCGTCGAGGAGGACGGAGCAGGAGCCGCATTCCCCTTGCTCGCAGGCGTTCTTGGAGCCGAAACGACCGAGGCGCTCGCGCAGGAAGTAGAGGAGCGACTCGCCCTCCCAGGCCTCCGCCTCGTGCTCCTCGCCGTTGAGGTTGACGCGGATCAGCCGGCTCATGCCAGGGCGCCGGTTCGGGCCAAGGCCCGCCGCGCCATCACCCCGACGATGTGGCGCCGGTAACGCGCGCTGCCGCGCTGGTCGTCGATCGGCTGGGCGGCGGCCGCTGCCAGCTCGCCGAAGCGGGCGGTGGCGGCTTCGGAGGCCTGCAGCGGGCGGTCCCAGCCCGACTCCTCGTAGAGGCCCGCCGCCAGCTCCTCGGCCGCGCCGGCGCGGAGGATGGTCGGGCCGACCGAGCCGAGCGCGACCCGCACCGCCTTTCGCGTGCGGTCGACGACCATCGCCAGGTTGGCGACGGCGATGACCATCGCGTTCCGGGTGCCCGCCTTGAGGAACACCTGCGACGGCCCCGCGTCCTCCCACTCGACCGCGTAGACGACCTCGCCCGCCCTTCGCTCCGACTTGCGGGGCCCGAACATGAAGGCGGAGAAGGGCACTTTGCGATCCCCGCCGGCGGAGCGGAGCAGGATCGTCGCGTCGAGCGCGGCGAGGACTGGCAGGGTGTCGCCGGCGGGTGAGCAGGTGCCCAGGTTGCCTCCGATCGTGCCCGCGTTGCGGATCTGTGGCGAACCGATCGTCCGCGCCGCCTGGACCATCGCCGGGCTGCGCTCCCCCAGTGCCTCCAGCATCCGGGTGTAGGTGACGCCGCCCCCGAACGTCTGCCGGCCGTCGACCGCGACCTGCTGCAGCTCCTCGAGCTGCCCGATGGAGACCACGTGCTCGGGCCGGTCGCGCCCGAAGTTGATGCCGACCATGAGGTCGGTGCCGCCGGCCAGGAAGGTGGCGGCGGGATCGGCGAGCGCTTCCTCCAGGCTGCCGGCGATGGTGACCCTCACCCTGCCTCCAGCGGCAGCAGGCGAAAGTTCTTCACGTCGACGAGGCCGCGGTCGGTCAGCTTGAGGTCGGGGATGACGGAGAGGGCCAGGAAGCTGATCGCCATGAAGGGCGACTTGAGGGTCACCCCCATCGCTCTGAGGATCGCCTCCATCCGGGTCAGCCGCTCATAGACCTCGAGCAGCGGGCGGTCGCTCATCAACCCGGCGACCGGCAGCGGCAGCTCCGCTGCCACGCCGTCACCGTCGACGATGACAACGCCGCCGCCGATCTCGCCCAGCCGGCTGACACAGGCGGCCATGGCGGCGTCGTCGACGCCGAGCACGACGATGTTGTGCGCATCGTGGGCGACCGTCGAGGCGAAGGCGCCCCGCTTGAGCCCGACGTCGGTGACGAACCCGAGGCCGACCCGGCCGGTGGCGTGGTGGCGCTCGACGACCGCGATCTTGACGAGGTCGCGCTCCGGGTCGGCGACCAGCTCCGAGCCGCGCACCGACGGCTCGATGAGCTCGGCGCCGGTCAAGAGCTGCCCGGGGATCACACGGATGACGTTGATCATCCGGCCGCCGCCGGTCACCCGGAAGCTGGCGGCCGACACGGGCGCAGCGTTCATCGAGCGGGTGACCCACTCGGGTACCGGCGTCGCGGCGACCTCGGCGACCGGGCCGCCGCGCTTCAGCACGAGTCGCGGCCGGAAGGTCGTCAGCTCGTCGAAGAGCAGCAGGTCGGCCTGGTAGCCGGGAGCAATCGCACCCAGGCGATGGAGGCCGTGCTGGAGCGCCGCATTGTGAGTGGCCATGGTGAGCGCGTCCTCAGGCCGGATCCCGTTGGCGACCGCCACCCTGACCATCTGGTTGATATGGCCCTCCTCGACGATGAAGTTCGGCTCCCGGTCGTCGGTGCAGAAGCAGATGTGCTCGGGCCCGTACTCCTTGACCAGCGGCAGGAGGTCGACCAGGTTGCGCGCGATCGACGCCTCGCGGAGCATCACTCCCATCCCGAGTCGCCGCTTCTCGAGCGCTTCGGCGTAGGTCGTCGCCTCGTGATCGGAGCGGATCCCGGCCGCGAGATAAGCGTTGAGCGCCTTGCCCCGGACGCCGGGTGCGTGGCCGTCGACATAGTCGCTCAGCAGAGCCTTGGCGAGCTCGGCCGGCGAGCCGCCGATCACACCCGGAAAGTTCATCATCTCGGCGATCCCGAGGACCCGGTCGCGCTTCAGGAGCTCGGCCAGCTGCGCGACCGTGACCGGACCGCGGGGCGACTCGAACTCGGAGGCCGGCACGCAGGAGGAGGCCATCACGAAGACGTCCAGCGGCAGGTTCTCGGTGATGTCGAGCAGCCAGTTGATCCCCTCCACGCCGAGGACGTTGGCCAGCTCGTGCGGGTCGGCGACGACCGCCGTCGTCCCCTGCGGCAGCACGGCCCGGGCGAACTCGTCGACCATCAGCTTGCTGGACTCCAGGTGCATGTGGGCATCGATGAGCCCGGGAGTCACCCAGGCGCCCGAGGCATCGATCCGCTCGGCGCCGTGGTAGCCCGGGGCGACGCCGACGACGTGGCCGTCGACGATCGCCACGTCTGCCTCGAGCCATTCCCGGGTGAACACGCTGAGGACCCTGCCGCCCGCGACGACCACGTCGGCGGGCTCGTCCCCGCGGGCCACCGCCATCCAGCGGGGAGTCGGTGCTGTCACGCCACGTGCTTTTCGAAGAACGCGAAGATGCGCGCCCAGGCGTCCTCGGCCGCGGCCTCCTGGTAGCCGGCGGCCATCGGGTTGGGCAGCTTCTCGAGTGCCTTCTGCCATCCCTCGTGTTGATTGAGGAAGGAGTGGCCGGCCCCCGGGTAGACCTTGACGTCGTGCTCCACGCCCGCCTTCACGAGAAGCTCGACCAGCCGGGCGGCCTGGGGCACGAACATCTTGTCCAGCTCGCCGTAGGACCCGACCACCGGGCAGACCCGGGAGAGGTCGCCGGAGGGGACCATGCCGTAGTTCACCGAGACCGCGTCGAAGTCGGCACCGGTCGCGGCATGCCCGAGCGCGAAGCCTCCGCCCATGCAGAAGCCGATGATCCCGGCGTGCTCGACTCCGTGCTCGTCGCGCATCCAGTCACGCCAGCCATCGAGCTCCTTCGCGCGCGCCTCCTCGCGAAGAGTGCGACCGAGGCAGCGCGGGCCGCCGAAGAGGGCGGGCGCGACGGCGACGTAACCCTGCCCGGCAAAACGCCCGGCGATCCGCCGGATGTCGTCGTTGAGGCCGAAGGCTTCGTGGAGCACCAGGACCCCGCGTCCGAGTGGCTTCTCGGGAAGGGCGAGGTGGGCGCGGCAGCCGCCGCGGCGGACTTCCATGGTTAGCGGTCGAGTGTAGGACAGCCGCCGGGGCGACGGAATTCCTTCGTCACCGAACATCGCTCACAGCGGATTTGCAAGCGGATGGATGAGATCCGAGAATGCTGCCATGAGCCTAATCAGCCGAATCGTCGCTCGGGCCTGGGGTCTGCCTCCGGCGAGGAACAGGGTTGCGGTGGATCGCGATCTTGACGTGCCGATGCCGGACGGTGCCGTCCTGCTTGCCGACCACTACGCACCGGTGGGGCCCGGACCCTTCCCCACCATCCTGGTTCGGTCGCCCTACGGACGATCGGGCGTCTTTGGCTTGCTCAACGGCCGGCTCTTCGCGGAGCGGGGCTACCACGTTCTGCTCCAGAGCTGCCGCGGCACCTTCGGTTCGGCGGGCAGGTTCTACCCGGTCCGCGACGAAGCCGTCGACGGCCGCGCCACGATCGAGTGGCTCGCAGCCCAGGATTGGTTTGACGGCCGACTGGGCACCCAGGGCGGCAGCTACCTCGGCTTCACGCAGTGGGCCATCGCCGCTGATCCTCCGGTGCGGATCCGCTCGATGGCCATCGAGGTCAGCACGTCGAGGACCCAGGATCGAACTTTCCGTGGCGGTGCCTTCAGTCTCGCCGACAGCCTCGGCTGGGCGTTCTTGATCGCCAACCAGGAGAAGTCGCGGCTCGCGGCCCTGACGACGATGGTCACCTCCGCCCGGCGCCTGGCACCTTTGTGGAATCACCTTCCGTTGGTGGACCTCGACCGGCTGGCGATCGGACGGACGGTCGAGCACTACCAGGACTGGCTGGAGCACTCAGAGCCGGGCGACGCGTTCTGGGACCCGATCGACTTCCGCGGTGGCCTTGGAGCGAGCACCGCCGAGTTCCACCTGGTCGGTGGCTGGTACGACATCTTTCTACCGGACACGGTCGCCGACTACCTTGAGCTGCGCAGGCTCGGCCGCCGGCCGCGACTCGTCATCGGTCCCTGGAAGCACACGCAAGCGCTGAACGGCCTCGTCCAGCGCGAGGTGCTGGAGTGGATGGATCGGACGCTGGCCGATAGCGGGGAGCCCGACGACCGCCCACCGGTCAGCCTTCAGCTCGGCGGGAGCCGCGAATTGCTGGAGTTCGACGACTGGCCGCCCGTCGCCGAGCTGACCGCCTGGCGCC
>DATCPJ010000128.1:0-2661 GCA_036570145.1 Candidatus Dormiibacterota bacterium | reverse complement strand
CAGGCGCATCGCCCTAAATCGTAATGGGTCGCTCCTCACGCCCGGGTCATCAGGTCGCGCAGCACCATCGGCAGTACACCCCCGTGGCGGAGGTACTCGATGTCGGTCTCGTTGTCGAGCCGGGCGGTCACCGAGAACGACTTCCGAGCACCGTCCGGCCCCTCGACGTCGACTGTCAGGCGCTGCCGCGGGCTCAGCTCGCCGAAGCCTTGGATGGTGAACTTCTCGCGCCCATTCAGGCCCAGCGACTGGCGGCTCTCTCCGGCGCTGAACTCGAGCGGCAGGATACCCATGCCGACCAGGTTGGAGCGGTGGATGCGCTCGAAGCTCTCGGCGATCACGGCCCGGATCCCCAGCAGCAGCGGACCCTTGGCCGCCCAGTCGCGGGAGGAGCCGGAGCCGTACTCCTTGCCCGCGATGACGATGAGGGGCGTGCCCTCCTCCCGGTAGCGGACGGACGCGTCGTAGATCGTCATCTCCTCGCCGTCGGGCTGGTGGGTCGTCCAGAAGCCCTCCTTGCCGCCGGCGAGCTCATTGCGGAGCCGGATGTTGGCGAAGGTGCCCCGGACCATGACCTCGTGGTTGCCGCGCCGGGCTCCATAGCTGTTGAAGTCGACCTTCTCGACCCCGTGCTCGAGGAGGTACTCGCCGGCGGGCGAGGTCGCCGGGATCGATCCGGCGGGCGAGATGTGGTCGGTGGTCACCGAGTCGGCGACCATCACCAGGCAGCGTGCTCCCACCACGTCACCCGGCGGCGTGGGCTCCGCCTGGAAGTCCTGGAAGTAGGGCGGCTCCTGGACGTAGGTCGACTTCGGGTCCCAGGCGAAGCTGGCGCCGGTCGGGGCGTCCATCTTCTTCCAGTTCTCGTCCCCTTGAAAGATCTTCGCGTACTCCCGGGTGTACATCTCCTGGCGGACGGCCTCGCCGACGGTCCGTGCGACCAGCTCGGGGGACGGCCAGATCTCGCTCAGCATCACCGGCTGCCCGTCGCGGTCGGTGCCGACCGGCTCCGTGGTCAGGTCCTTGCGGAGGTTGCCGGCGAGCGCGTAGGCGACCACCAGCGGTGGCGAACCCAGGTAGCTGGCCTTGACCAGCGGGTGGATCCGGGCCTCGAAGTTGCGGTTGCCGGAGAGCACCGCGGCGACGCTCAGGTTGCCGTCGATCACCTGCTGCTCGATCTCCGGGCTGGCGAGTGGGCCGGAGTTGCCGATACAGGTCGTGCAGCCGTAGCCGACGAGGTAGAAGCCCAGCTTCTCCAGGTACTCCATCAGGCCGGCGTTCTTGAGGTAGTCGGTGACCACCCGCGAACCGGGAGCGAGCGAGGTCTTGACGTGGGGAGGGACCTCCAGCCCGCGCTCCACGGCGGCTTTCGCCAGCAGACCGGCGGCGACCATCACCGACGGGTTGGAGGTGTTGGTGCAGGAGGTGATGGCGGCTATCACCACGGATCCGTCGGCGACCTTCGCCTCCCGCCTGACCGCGGTGGCCACGCCGCCGCCGGCCGCGCCGGCTTCCTTGAGGCTCTCCTCCGTGGTGCCGCCCTCGTTGTCCATCCGCGCCGGCCCGTTGCCGGGCTCTTCCGGAGGCTGTTCGCCGAAGACGTCGGTGAACGACCTCCAGACGTCGGGCAGCGAATGGCGGTCCTGCGGCCGGCGGGGGCCGGCCAGCGAAGGCTCCACGGTGGCGAGGTCGAGCTCGAGCAGCTCGCTGAAGCGCGGGGTTGGTGATTCGTCGGTCCGGAACAGGCCCTGCTCCCGGCAGTACGCCTCCACCAGCCGGATCTGCTCGGGGTCGCGGCCGGTCAGCTCCAGGTAGCGGAGGGTCTGGGCGTCGACGGGGAAGAGGGCGGAGGTGGCCCCGTACTCGGGGCACATGTTGCTCAGCGTCGCCCGGTCGGGCACCGAGAGGCTGGAGAGCCCGCTTCCGCAGAACTCGACGAACTTGTTGACGACGCCGTGCTTGCGCAGCATCTCGGTCACCGTCAGCACGAGGTCGGTCGCCGTTGCGCCAGGGCGCAGCGCGCCGTGGAACTTGACGCCGACGACGATGGGGCTGGTCAAGAACATGGGCTGGCCGAGGAGGGCCGCCTCGGCCTCGATCCCGCCGACGCCCCAGCCGAGGACGCCGAGCCCGTTGACCATCGTCGTGTGGGAGTCGGTGCCGACCAGCGTGTCGGGGATGAGGAGACGGACGCCGTCCTCCTCGCGCACCTGGACGACCTTCGCCAGGTACTCGAGGTTGACCTGGTGGCAGATGCCCATCCCAGGCGGCACCACGCTGAAGCTGTTGAAGCCCTGCTGGGCCCAGCGGAGGAGGGCGTAGCGCTCGTGGTTGCGCTCGTACTCGCGGACGATGTTGCTGTCATAGGCACGGAGCGAGCCGAAGACGTCGACCTGGACCGAGTGGTCGATGACGAGGTCGGCGGGAACCAGCGGGTCGATCCGGCCGGCGTCCTTTCCGGCGCGCTCCATGGCCGAGCGCATGGCTGCCAGGTCGACCACCGCGGGGACTCCTGTGAAGTCCTGGAGGAGCACGCGGGCAGGCGTGAAAGGAAGCTCGGCGTCGGGCGGCGGCGGTTCGGGCCAGCGGGCGAGCGCGGCAACGTCGGCTTCCTTGACGCGACCGGCGGCGGCGGCGCGAAGGAGACCCTCGAGGAGGACC
>DATCPJ010000127.1:0-1660 GCA_036570145.1 Candidatus Dormiibacterota bacterium | reverse complement strand
CTAGTGTCCTGGAACCGAGGTTCGTTGCAAAATCGCCGCCAGGGGCGTCGAGATCAAGGAAGCGCACGAGCAACGGAGCGCGCGGGCCTTAGGGCCCGTAAGCGAGTAGCGGAGAAGCTGACGCCGAGATCGGCGTCCCTGGCGGATGAGCCCGAAGGGTCGGCCGGCCGTCGCTTGCGACGGCCCAGACATTTGCAGGGAACTTCGGTTCCAGGACACTAGTCTCCCCCTGATGGACCTTTTGCCAGGCAACACATACGCCGCCGACCCGGCGATCCGGTCCGTCCTCGCTCGCCGGCTTGGGCCGGACGTCCTCGAGTGGGCGGAGCCCCAGCTGCTGCGGGTGGGTGCCCTGGCTCCGCACGAGCTCTATGCCTGGGGGGAGGAGTGCGAGCGCCAGCCCGCCTGGCTGCGGACGGTCGAGCCCTGGGGCGAGCGGGTCGACGAGGTCGTCTACCCCGACGCCTGGCGAAGCCTTGCCGCGGCCGCGGCCGCCACCGGCTGCACCGGGCTGCCCTACGAGGAGTCCGCCATCGCCATCGCGGGACCGCAGGTGCGTGTGGTGCACGCCGCCCTCGGCTACCTGTTCCAGCCGCAGACCGCAACCTACTTCTGCCCGGTCGCGATGACGGACGCCGCGGTGCGGGTCCTGACCGAGTTCGGGCCGGACGATCTTCGGCGGCGTTGGATCCCCCATCTGATCAGTCGCGACCCCGCCGAGGCGTGGACCGCCGGCCAGTGGATGACCGAGCAGCAGGGCGGCTCCGACGTGGGCGCGAATGCCGTGATCGCCCGCCGCGAGAACGGTGGTTGGCGGCTCTACGGTCGCAAGTTCTTCTGCTCCAACGTGGGCGGCGAGCTGGTGCTGGCCCTGGCCCGTCCCGAGGGCGCGGGAGCCGGGACGCGCGGGCTCGGCCTCTTCCTGATCCCCCGGCTGCTCCCCGACGGAAGTCGCAACGGCTACCGGATCGACCGCCTCAAGGACAAGCTGGGAACCCGGGCGATGGCGACCGGCGAGGTCACCCTGGAGGGCGCTCGGGCGGAGCTCGTCGGCGACCTCGAGCACGGCTTCGGCCAGATGACGCCGATGCTCAACATCACCCGTCTCCACAACGCCGTCTCCTCCGTCGCCGGCATGCGGCGAGGCGTGATGCTGGCCCGCGGCTACGCGAGACAGAGGCGCGCCTTCGGTCGCCTGCTCGAGGACCAGCCCCTCCACCGCCAGCTCCTGGTCGAGCTCGCCGTCGACGCGGAGGCCTGCCTGCTGCTGACGATGCGCCTCGCCGAGCTGCTCGGAAGGGTGGAGCAGAAGGTCGCCGGTGAGCAGGAGACGAACGTCTTCCGGATCGGCACCTCGCTCACCAAGCTCTACACGGCCAAGCGGGCCGTTGCGGCGGCCTCCGAGGTGATCGAGGCCTTCGGCGGCCAGGGCTACATGGAGGACACCGGCCTCCCCCGCCTCCTGCGCGACGCCCAGGTGCTGCCGATCTGGGAGGGAACCACCAACGTGCTCTCCCTCGATGCGCTCAGGGTGCTCGCCAAGCCGGGAATCGGGGACGCGTTCCTGGCCGAGCTGGAGCGCCTCGGCTCGCCGTCGCGCGACCGGGTCGCAGGTTCGCTGGCGGCGATCGCGAGCAGGGAGCCGGAGATCGCGCAGGCG
>DATCPJ010000126.1:0-17336 GCA_036570145.1 Candidatus Dormiibacterota bacterium | reverse complement strand
GGTTCGACGGCGCCGCCTGCCAGCCCCCAGCCGCCAGCCGCTCCGCGTACCAGGCCCGCACCGCGGCGGGCGATGCCGCCGTCGCCAGCAGGGTGTCGATCTTCGCCGGCGCGGAGGCCGGGTTGTTGGGGTCGGCGCCCTGATCGGAGCGGGCGCTCGCGACCAGCGTCGAGCCAGGGAAGAAGAGCTTCGCCTCGGGCCGTGATGCCAGGTCGGCGGCGCGGACCGGGCGATGGTCGGGGAGCCCATCCGAGCCGCGCGAGGTCTCCGAATAATAGGCGACCCCCACCGCCCCGCCGGCCAGGGCGAGCAGGGCAAACCCGCCCAGCAGCAAGCGGCGCGAGATCACCGGCTGCCGGGGCGGCGGCTTGCGCCAGGCGGTGCCCTGGAGGCGTTGGGTCAGCTCCGTCTTCGCCTCTTTGTAGACCTCCGGGTCAAGCTGCTGGGCGGCCAGCCTTCTCTTCAGATCGCCGTATTCGGCCATCGCGTCGGGGTCGGTCAGCAGGCGATCACGGAGGGCCCGGTGGGAAAGCCACGTTTCGCTGTCGAGGAAGGTGAGCGAGAGGTGGCAGGTGCGCCGCCCAGCCTCGTCCCTGACGTAGAACTGGCGGTCGGCGAGGTCACCGCAAAGCGCCCGGCGAAAGCCGGCCGCCTCGAGTGCCTCCCGGAGCTCGTGGGCGCTCGAATAATCGGCGAGGGCGACGTCGACGTCGATGATCGGCTTCGCCGCCAGGCCCGGCACCGCTGTGCTCCCGACGTGCTCGATGGCCACCGCGGCGTCGCCCAGGGCCTCCACCAGGAGGCGCCGGAGCGCGTCGTAGCGACCCGGCCAGGCGGGGTCGTAGTCGACGACCACGACGGGCATCGCCCCGAAATCAGCCGCCGATCCGGAAGAAGATCACGTCGCCGTCCTTGACGCGATACTCGCGGCCTTCGACGCGGAGCTTGCCGGCCGCCCGGAGCGCCTCCATCGAGCCCGCCTCGACGAGCTCGTCGACGCTCGTCACCTCCGCCTTGATGAACTTCTTGATGAAATCGGTGTGGATCACCCCGGCCGCGATCGGCGCCGGCGCCCCGTCCTCGCAGGGCCAGGCCCGGACCTCGGGCTCGCCCGCGGTGAAGTAGGTGATGAGGCCGCCCGCCTGCCAGACGGCGCGCGCGACCGCGGCCAGGCCCGACTCGGTGAGGCCGTAGGAGGCGCGGTACTCGGCCGCCTCCTTCGGGTCCAGCTCGGCCAGCTCGACCTCGAGCGCGGCGGCCACGACCGCCGACTGCGCGTGGTGCGCGAAGGCGTAGTGCTCGACCGGCGCGCCGGCGGCCACCGAGTCCGCCACGTTGGCGACGTAGACGACGGGCTTGCCGCTGACCGGGAAGAGCGGCGCCAGGGCTTCCCGCCCGGCGGCGTCGAGCTCCAGCGTGCGGAGCGGCCGGCCGCCGTCGAGGTGAGCCTTGGCGCGGTTGAGCACCTCGGCCGTGGCGGCCGCGCCGGGCTTGTTGATGCGCGCCTCTTTGGTGGCGATCTCGAGCCGCTTCTCGACCGAGGCGAGGTCGGCCAGGACCATGTCGAGGCCGATGCTCTCGAGATCACCGGCGGGATCCGGGTCGGGACCGAAGCAGCGGGCGACGGCGAGGATCACGTCGGCCTCCCGGGCGGCGGCGACCTGCTGGGCGCGGCTCCCCGCCGGCGCGTCGGCCACCCGGACCTGGGCATAGGTCTTCTTCTTCGGCTTGACCGCCGCCTCCAGCAGGTCGAGGCGCTCGTCGGGCACATCCACCATCCCGACGCCGCCCGATCCGCGGCCGCCGGTCAGGGCGTTGAAAAGTGTGGTCTTGCCCGAGCCTGGTGGCCCGACGATTGCTACTGAAACAGGCAAGCGGAGTGTCCTGCTCCCGAGGTTCGTTGCAAAATCGCCGCCGGGGGCGCCGAGATCAAGGAGGCTTCGATAGGGGGCCCCTCCCGAAGGGCGGGGAATGCGGCCGAGCAACGGAGCGAGCGGGCCTGCAGGCCCGTGAGCGACTTGGTTAGGGGGCCCCGGCCGAAGGCTGGGGAATGCGTACGCAGAAGCCGACGCCGCTTGGTTAGGGGGCCCCGCCCGCAGGGTGGGGAATGCAGACGGCGTCTCCGGCGGATGAGCCCGAAGGGTCGGCCGGCCGTCGCTCGCGACGGCCCAGACATTTGCAGGGAACCTCGGGAGCGGGACACTCTCATTCGACGTCCAGATCGAAGGCGGTGTGCAGCGCGCGGACGCCGTCCTCGGCTCGGGCACGGTCGACCAGGCAGGTGATCCTGATCTCGGAGGTGCTGATCATCTCGATGTTGATCTTGTGCTCGGCCAGGGTTCGGAACATCCGGCCCGCGATCCCCGGGGTGCCCAGCATGCCGGTGCCGACGATCGACAGCTTGGCGAGCCCGCCGCTGGAGAGCACCTCCTGCGCCCCGATCTGGCGGTTGGCCTCCTGGACAAGGGCGACCGCCTGCTTGAGGTCGCCCTCTTCGACCGTGAAGGTGATGTCGGTCGCCCCGGTGAGGCCGACGTTCTGGACGATGACGTCGACCGAGATCGAGGCTGCGCCGAGCGGCTCGAAGAGAGCGGCGGCGATGCCCGGCCGGTCGGGGACGCCACGAACGGTGATCTTGGCGACGTTGCTCTCGTGCGCTACTCCCCGCACGCGGTTGCGATCTTCCATCGGTACCTGGGCGACGATCATCGTACCGACGGCCTTCTTGAAGGAGCTCCGGACGTGGATCTCGACCCCGTACAGCTCCCCGATCTCGACCGCCCGTGGGTGCATCACCCGGGCGCCGACGGCCGCCAGCTCGAGCATCTCCTCATAGGAAATGTGGGAGATCTTGCGTGGTCGTGCGACGACCCGCGGGTCGGCGCTGTAGATGCCGTCGACGTCGGTGTAGATCTCGCAGGTCCGCGAGCCGAGCGCAGCCGCGAGCGCCACGGCGGTGGTGTCGGAGCCGCCCCGGCCGAGGGTGGTTATCTCCATCGTCTCGGTCACACCCTGGAAGCCGGCCACCACGCAGACCCGGCCCGCGGCCAGCTCGGCACGGATCCGCTGGGGCTCGATCGCCCGGATCCGAGCCTTGGAGTGGTGGCCGCTGGTCCGCACGCCGGCCTGCAGCCCGGTGAGCGAGAGCGCCGGCACGCCGAGGCCCTGCAGGCACATCGCGACGAGGGGAGCGGTGATCGTCTCCCCGTTGGCGGTGAGCATGTCGAGCTCACGGGCGGGGGGCGACGGCGCGACCCGGTGGGCGAGCTCGATGAGCCGGTCGGTCGTGTGTCCCATCGCCGAGACGACCGCCACCACCGGGTGGCCGGCGCGGACGGTCTCGGCGATCCGGCGACTGACCCGGCGGATGCGGGCAGGCGTCGCCACCGAGGTTCCGCCGTACTTCTGGACGATGACCTCCTTCACAGCGTGGCGATCCGGGTCGTCAACGGCTTGCCGGGCATCCCGGCCGCGGAGGTCATCGCCCGGGCGACCGCCTCGCCCGAGCCGCGGCGGCAGAACGCGAACACGCTCGGGCCGGCCCCCGCCAGCGCCGCTCCCCACGCCCCCGCGCCATAGGCCGCGTCGAGGGTGGCCGGCAGCCAGGGGTAGAGCGCGGTCCGGGCCGGCTGGTGGAGGCGGTCGTCCATCGCCGGCCGGAGCAGGGCCCAGTCGCGCCTGTA
This sequence comes from Candidatus Dormiibacterota bacterium, assembly GCA_036570145.1. Classification (GTDB taxonomy): domain Bacteria; phylum Chloroflexota; class Dormibacteria; order Dormibacterales; family Dormibacteraceae; genus UBA6019. Next base: position 13,653 of record DATCPJ010000126.1, on the reverse strand, counting down.
GAGGGCGTGGACGAGGAGCGCGAGGTGTCCCGCGTTGTGCACCGCGTCGGCCCGGCTGACGGTCGGCTCGAGGATCGCACGCGCCTCCTCGGTGGGGCTCGGCTCGCCGGCCACGAAGAGGGCGAGATCGAGGTCCGGCGATGGCAGGTGGTGGACGCGATCTTCGACGCAAGCGACCAGGCCGCCGTGGATCGCCGCCGCAACGTTGTCGGGGTGGCCTTCAGCCCCGGCTGCCCGGACCAGCAATTCGGCGCCGTGGAGGCCCTCCAGGCGGAGGGCGGCCACCCGTGCGGCGGCGCTGCTGCCGAGACCGACGCCGAGCGGGATGCCGCTCTTGACCCGGCCCTTCATGGCCAGCTGCGCGAAGGGATGGTCGTCGGGCGGGACGGCACCCTCGAACTTCCAATCGGGCCCGGCGGCGGGCTCCGCCTCCACCTCCAACCAGAGGTCGATCGCCATCGCCAGGACGTCGAAGCCCGGCCCGAGGTTGGCTATCGAGGCGGGGACGCGGACCTTCACAGCTTCAGGATCTTGGCCAGCGTGCGTGCATCGCCGTCGAGCTCGACCGGCGGCTCGACGTTGGCGATCGCTGCGTCGGGGTCCTTCAGCCCGGACCCGGTCAGCACGACGACGGTCGTCGAGTCGCGCTCGACGCGGCCCTCCCGGACCAGCCTCGTCAGCAGCGCCAGGGGGGCGACCGAGGCGGGCTCGGCGAAGAGGCCCTCGCTTGAGGCGAGCGCGATCTGCGCCTGGAGGATCTCGCTGTCGGAGACCGCCTCGATGAGACCGCCGGACTCGTCCCGGGCGCTGGTGGCGCCCTCCCAGGAGGCAGGGTTGCCGATCTTGATCGCGGTGGCGACCGTCTTCGGGTCGTCGACCACGTGGCCGAGCACGATGGGGGCGGCGCCGTCGGCCTGGGCGCCCACCATCCGGGGCAGGATCGTGCTCTTCCCCAACTCGCGGTACTCGCGGAAGCCCTTCCAGTAGGCGGTTATGTTGCCGGCGTTGCCGACCGGTAGGACGAGGTAATCGGGCGCCTCGCCGAGGGCGTCGATGACCTCGAAGGCGGCCGTCTTCTGGCCCTCGATCCGGTACGGGTTCACCGAGTTGACGAGCGCCACCGGGTAGCGGTCGGCAAGCTCGCGGACGGTCTGCAGGGCGGCGTCGAAGTTGCCCTTGATCTGGACGACCTTGGCCCCGTACATGAGCGCCTGGGACAGCTTGTTCATGGCGATCTGGCCGGAGGGGATGACGACGATCGCCCGCAGCCGCATCCGCGCCGCGTAGGCCGCGGCCGAGGCGGAGGTGTTTCCCGTCGAGGCGCATACGAGAACCTTGGCTCCATCCTCGATCGCCTTGGCCACCGCCACCACCATGCCCCGGTCCTTGAAGGACCCGGTCGGGTTGAGGCCTTCGTACTTGAAGAGGAGCCGCTTCAGGCCGAGCGAGGGGCCGATGTTGCGGCTCTCGACGAGGGGCGTGGAACCTTCGTTGAGGTCGACCATCGGCGTCCGCTCGGTGATCGGCAGGTGCTCGCGGTATCGGGCCAGGACTCCCAAGTCAGTGGAGCACCAGTCAGACCACTCGGAGGAAGGCGCAGACCCGCTTGACCTGGGGCAGGTCGGCGATCCGCTCGCGCGCCTTCTGGAGGCCGGCGTCGAAGGCCGGGTGGGTCGTGAAGACGAGCTCCGCGGTGCCCTCCTCGATCGAGTCCTTCTGGATCATCGAGGCGATCGAGACTCCCTCCTCGGCGAAGACGGTGCCGACGGCCGCCAGCACGCCCGGCTGGTCCAGGGCGCGAAGCCGGAAGTAGGCCCTTGTGCGGACCTCCGCCATGGGCAGCATCGGCGGGTCGGCGGCGAAATGCATCGCCACCCGGTTGAAGGAGCCCTTGCGGATCGAATGGGCGGCGTCGAGCAGGTCGCCGACGACGGCGCTGGCGGTCGGCCGGCCGCCCGCGCCCTGGCCCCAGAGGAGCACTTCGCCGACGAGGTCGCCGGTGATCTGGACGGCGTTGAAGGCGCCCTCGACGGTGGCGAGCGGGTGGTGGAGCGGGATCATCGCCGGGTGTACCCGCGCTTCGATCCGGCCACCGGGGCGGGCCGAATACGCGAGGAGCTTGATCTCGTAGCCGAGCTCGCGGGCATAACGGAAGTCGAGGGGCTCGACGGCCCGGATGCCCTCCCGGTAGACCGCGTCGGGATGGACGCGGGCGCCGTATGCGATGGAGGCGAGGATGGAAAGCTTGTAGGCGGCGTCGAAGCCGTCGACGTCCGAGCTCGGATCAGCCTCCGCGAAGCCCGCCGCCTGGGCCTCCGCGACCGCCTCCTCGAAGGTGATCCCGGCGGTCGCCATCCGTCCCAGCATGTAGTTGGTGGTGCCGTTGATCACGGCGGCGATGCTCTCGATCTCGTTCGCGATCAGGTCGACCTTGAAGGTGCTGATCAGGGGAATGCCGCCGCCGACGGCCGCCTCGAAGTAGACATCGACGTCGCGGCCGCCGGCCAGCTCGAGGAGGTCGGGGCCGTGGATCGCCATCACGACCTTGTTCGCCGTCACCACGTGCTTGCCGGAGCGGATCGCCCGCTCCAGGTAGGTGCGCGCTGGCTCCTCGCCGCCCATCACCTCGACGATGACCTGGATCGCGGGGTCGTCGAGGATGTCGTCGGCCCGCCCCGTCAGGAGCTCGGTCGGGATCCCGCGCGGTCGCTCGAGGTCGCGGACCAGGACCCGGCGGAGGACCAGATCGACCCCGGTCCGCGCCGATATCAGCTCCCGTTTTGCCAGCAGCCGCTCGGCAACCTGGATGCCGACGGTCCCCAACCCGAGCAGCCCTACATTCAATTGCACTCCCGTATTCTGTCCTGCCGTGGCCACTCTGCTCCGCGAGGCTGACGTCGAACGGGTCATCAAGATGGAGCCGATCATCGAGGCGGTGGCCGCGGCCATGCGCGAGCTGGGCGAGGGGATCGCCGAAAACATCCCCCGGCGGCGGATCTATCCACCGGGGAACGTGCTCAACGTCATGTTCGCCTCCTACCCCGGCTCCGGCTACTACGGCCTCAAGTCCTACTCGATCGGCGGCGGCAAGGTCCGCTTCCTGGTCGTGCTCTACCGCCAGGACGGCGAGGAGGCCGGCAACATCGATGGAATCATCGAGTCAAACCTTTTGGGCGCCTATCGGACGGGCGCCGCCAGCGGTGTGGCGGCGCGCGAGCTGGCCCCGGCGGGAGCCGTCGAGGTCGGCGTCATCGGCTCGGGGTGGCAGGCCCGGACCCAGGTCCACGCCATCTCGCGGACGATCCCGGTCACCCGCTTTCGGGTCTTCTCGCGCGACCCGGAGCACCGGAGCGCCTTCGCCGCCGAGCTGAGCGAGGTGCTCGGCATCGAGGCCGTGCCGACCGCCAGCGCCGAGGAGGCGGTTCGCGGCGCGCCGGTCGTGGTGACCATGACCAACTCCGGCTCACCGGTCCTCGCTGCGGACTGGATCGAACCCGGCGCCCTGGTCATCGCGGCCGGCTCGAACATACCCAACAAGGCCGAGCTGCCGGCCGAGCTGGTGCAGCGGGCGGAGGTGGTCGTGGTCGACCAGCTCGACGCGGCAAAGCTCGAGTCGGGCGACCTGCTGATGGCGGAGGCGAGCGGCCACTTCGACTGGACGGGCGTGGTCGAGCTGGGCGCCATTCTCGCCGGCAAGGCGGAGGGACGCCACTCGGATGGTGGCATCGTGCTCTTCGAGTCTCACGGGCTCGCCCTCTGGGACGTGGCCGCCGGCGCCTACGTGCTCCAGGAGGCGCGCCGGATCCGGCTCGGCAGCGAGGTCAGCTTCTTTCCCGACTGACGGGCAAGGGGGCCAGGGCCCCCCTTCCAGAACCCCCCCGCGCAGCGCCACGTTCAGGCGTCGACTCTGAACAACTCACTCGGCCGGGATAAACCCGGCCTTTGCGCCACGTTTGGGTCGGGGTCCTCCTGCCTCAGGACCTAACGGGTGCGAGGTATCCGCCCAGGTCAGCTGGGGCTAGGCTCACGGGCTGCTACTTGTGGGCCTGGGTGACGACCGGCTGCGAGGCGAAGCTCCCGATGTCCAGCGCGGACATCGCGAAGAATGCTCCGAAGAGGATCGCCGCCAGGGCCAGGCCGGCCACGGCGTAGATCTTGAAGAGCTGCCTCGGCCGCTCCCGGACGCTCTCCTGGAGGGCCGCCCAGCGAGGGCCGCGCTCCGGCGTCCATGACGAAATATCGGTCTGGATCCGCCGGACTACGTCGTCCGGGTGATCACCAGCTGCGTTCACCTTCACTCTCCTGAACGCGCCGGGATCACGATTTGTTCGTTTTCCAACAGCTCGTCCCGCATTACCACCATCGCCTTGGCGATCCGGGATGCGACGGTGCCCGAAGGGATCCCGAGGATCTTGCCAACCTCGTCCCGAGTGTAGCCGTGGAAGTAATGGAGGACGACCGCGGCCCGCACCTTCGGGCTGAGGCGCGCCATCCCCTTCTCGAGCAGCGTCTTGGCCTCCACCCTCTCGTAGCCGCCCGTTCCGGGGCCGACCAGGAGCTTCGGCCCGATGATCCGGGCGAGCTTCTCGCGCCGGAGATGGGAGATCGTCACGTTCACCGCGATCCGGTGCAGCCAGGCCCCCGCCGGCCCCGTCGGACGGTACCTCTCACGCGACCGGTAGGCCCTGACGAACGCCTCCTGGCTCAGGTCCTCGGCCAGCGAGGCGTCGAAGACCATCGCCCGCACGGTGCGGTAGACGGATCGGTATTCGCGCTCATAGAGCTGCTCGAATTGGGTTGCTGGGTCGAGCTCGGGGGATTTCTCCATGGGCGCGGATAAGTGTGATGCGTTTCTGGCGACGTCCGCCGGAGCCCCACTCGGCGGCTGGTGGTGATATACCGGTCAGCCAAGGAGGTGGTCGCCATGACCACGGTCGCGAAGGCGATGAGCGCCCAGCTGGTGACGATGTCGTCGGGCTCCAGCCTGGCGGAGGCGGCGAGCGTCATGTCCCAGAGGCGGGTCGGCTCGGTCCTCATCATGGAGGGCGAGCGGCTGGCGGGCATCCTCACCGAGCGGGACATCGTGCGGGCCATCTCGCACGATATCGGGGCGCCGCGGGACGAGATCGCCCACTGGATGTCGGCGGCGCCTCGGACGGTGACCGGGGACACCACCCTGGAGGAGGCGCGCGAGCTGATGGACCGCAACCACATCCGCCACCTGCCCGTCACCGAGGGCAGCCGGGTGATCGGCATGCTGTCGATGCGGGACCTCATCAAGCTCGGAGACGCCAACGCCGGAGAGCCATAAGTTCCAGCGGCCGGCCCCAAGCCCCGGACGGCGTGCACTCGTTCACGCTGCATAGCAGGGTGATGAAAAAGGGGAGATCGGCGGCGCTTCGGCGCCCAGACGGCCAACGGCGTTGTCGCCTCCTGCGATCCTCGCTTACGTATATCGAATACGCACGCTCCGGTTCTCGTCGGCTCCTAGCATTGGGGCCGCCTGGACACCGAATCACTAACCGACCTTTTTCATCACCCTGCTAGCTCCGGCCGACGATCACCCACCACGCCTCGCCCGGCGCCGACTGGACGTCGCGAACGCTGAAGTGCCAGGTCCCGACCGTGGCGCTGGGAACGACGACGCTGAGGGGAGGAACGGACGAGGCCGACCTGGAGACGACATTTCCGGCCGGGTCGGTGACCGTGAGCTCATAGATCGAGCCCGGCCAGCCGAGCACGAACTGGAGATTGCTCTTGCCATCCGCTTGGACCGGGAAGGACTGGCTGCTGGCGCCCGTGCTGAGCGTTCCCGACGCGAACGCGACCGGCCTGCCGGTGACCGCGTCGAGGGTCTGGTTGAAGACGGTGAACGAGAGCTGGCGGTCGCCGGCCGGGATCGGGACCGGCGTGGTCGGCGGTGCGCCCGCCCGGACGGTCACCCGCTGCCCGGCGCCGGCCAGTACCGAACCCTCGGTTCCACCGACCAGGACCGAGCCGCTCCAGGTGTCGATCCAGATCACCGGGGTACCCGAGGAGTCGCGCTCGACGTAGTAGCCGAATTCGGTGCCGCGCACCTCGGCCGTGGCGGAGTTGGGGCCGCTGACCTTGAAGCTGGAGACGCCGACCAGCTTCTGGACCCGGTTCCAGGTGAGACCGGCTGATTGCTGGAAGCTGGTCTGGACGGTCTGGGCCTTGCCGTTGCGGGAGCTGACTTTGACCGTCGTGCTCGAGTCGAGCCGCGTGGTGCTGCCGTCGGGGTAGGCGATCGCCGCCTTGCCGTTCGGCCCGGTCGCCACGGTGTCACCCGAGCGAAGCCCATCGCCGGAGTGGCCGGCGACACGCGCGGTGCTGCCCAACCGGGTGATCGACGCCGCCTCGATGAAGACGGTGAGGGTCATCGAAGGAGCAGCCTCGGTGCCGGCCAGCGTGAGGAGGCCGATCGCCACGACGAGGAGCAGCATCAGGACCTCGCCGAGGATCAATGCGCCTGCGATCACCCGCCTTCCCATCGAGCCACGAGAGGATACAGGGCTGCCTTCACCTGATCCGCCCCTGCAGCCTCCGGCTAACGAACCGAATCGCAGGCAGGCGTCGGTATGCTCCTGGCGCACAAACGGTGACTGCTTCTGACCGGCTCCCTCAGAGGCGGTCGTGGACGCTTCGGGCGGGTGCGCTGTTGATCGGGGTCTACGGCTGCGTCTGGGCCTGGATCGGCGTCGTCGGTCCCGAGCTAATCCTCGACTTCGACGACCATGGCGTCGAGACCTCCCGATGCGATCTCGGCCGCATGCTTGATGGCGGCCTGGCCCTCTGCACTGGAGGCTCCCTGGCCCATCGCCTCCTGGCTCTCGAAGTACAACTCGGCGATCCTGTGGTAGGGCGCCTTCGACCCATCCATCATCCCTGCCACCTTCCCGAACTCGATCCTCGACATGTGGGGAATACGGCGAGCCATTGCGACGTGCTCATCTCGGTACCGCCGCTCGAAGTCTCCGATGTCGGTCGGGTGCCGGTAAGCGACCACTAGCTTGACCAATTTTCGACTCCTCCAAGGAACTCCGAATGAGCGGCGATAGCACGCCCACGGCGAACACCGTGGCCAATTCCACTCACCCAAAGGCCGGCCGGTTGATTCCCAGTGTGACCAACCGACCTGGCAAATGCTTGCGAGCCCCCCGAGCCCAGAGACGGCCATTTCGTGGGCGCCTTGCGGCAGCCGCAAGGTGACCGCGCTTGGAGCCTGGCGGGCCGGACGTTTCCGCAACGCGAACCAAGCCCTGACCGTGATCGGACCGCTCATCGCTCTCCAGGAGCGAGCCGATCACGCCTTCGCCAGGGCCGGCAGGCACGACGGACCAGCCGTCCTAGCGGAGCGCGTCAATCGACGCGGTCGCGACGATCCCTTCGACGCTGCGCGCCAGGTCCGCGTCCAGGGTTACCAACGCGTCTGCCTGCAGCTGAGTGAGCGCGACGTACTCGGCGTTGTAGGTCGAGGCCCATCCCAATCGATCCGCCAGGTCCCAGGCCCGACGCCGAAGCACGGCGTCGCCGAGCAGCCTGATCGGCATCCGCCCGATCCGGGCGAGGTGGTCGCGCGCGACGTTGGCCGGGATCTCGCCGCGCTGGACATCCTCGTGCAGAGCCGACAGCGTTTGGGAGCGAAGCAGGGTCGGTGCGAGGAGCGTGTGCTCACGCGAGACCGCGATCCCTGCGCTCGCCAGGTGAATGACGGCGCTGGCGTCGACGACGAACCTGGTCATCGGTTACCTCAGATCGGGTGTAGGAACGCCACAACGTTAACGTGGCGACCCTATAAATAGCCCTCCGGCACTCGTCCCGACCTTCCGGATCCCGGCGACCACGGTCGCGTTATGGAGCGGATGGTGGGCGGCCCGGGACTTGAACCCGGATGAGTCACCTCACACGCCCCTCAAACGTGCGCGTCTGCCAAATTCCGCCAGCCGCCCGGCTGAAGTGCCTAATTAAACCCTTTCGTACGGGTCAGGCACATACCCGCTAAGGGACTCGAACCCCTAACCTCATGGTCCGAAGCCATGCGCTCTATCCATTGAGCTAAGCGGGCTTGGCCAATCCGATTATAGGAACCACTCCCCGATTCCGACCCCGAGACCCGGCGGGCAGTGGCGGCCGGTTTCGGTGATCGCCCGCAGCCAGCCACGCGGCTCAGCTCGAGACCTGCTCCAGGACCGTGACCACCCGCTCGTGGTTGAGGCTCCAGGCAAGGTAGCGGAGGAGGGCGGACACCTCGTAGCGGGAGCTGACCGGAACCGTGGTGCCCTTCTCGATCGCCGACCGGAGAGCGCGCGGCGAGCGCCCCTTGAAGGCGGTCGCCGATTTCCCGATCGCCTCCAGGATATGGGCGTCCGAGCTACCAACGCAGGTGCAGCCGGCACCGTCCGCCAGCCGGCGGGCGAGGATGTTGGCGAAGCCCAGGCCGGGGGTCGAGTTCTCCACCTCGACCGCGTCGAAGTCGAGGTCGGCGGCGAGCCAGCCGATGCCGTGGACCGGACCGCCGAGGCGCTCGGCCATCCGCTCGGTGCGCCAGAAGGGATGGGCGGCGATCGCGATGCCGCCCTGGTTGTGGATCTCGTCGACCGTCGCGGCGGCGCTCAGGCCGGGGCGGACCCGGCGCTCGAGGAAGAGCCCGAGGATGTGGCCCTGCCGGCTGGAGACCTCCTCACCGATGATCACCGGAACTCCGGCCGTCCGCGCGCTGTGCTCGACCGCCCGAAGGGCGCCCTCGATCGTGTCGTGGTCGGTGATGGCGATCACATCGAGGTTGGTTTCGAGCGTAACGTGATCAACCACCTCCGCCGGCGACGGCCAGCCGTCGCTGAAGGACGTATGAAGGTGTAGGTCGGCAAGTCCCCGGGCGGGCATCGGTGGACGTCAGAGTCTAATACGGTGTCGGCGTTCTGCCGACAACTTGGCATAGGTATTCCCAACGGCGCGGGAAATTGAGAGGATTTCGGACCGGAGGTGGGTTTGTGGAAGGTTTGATGCAGGACTACGAGCTGACGACCCAACACGGGCTGTGGCGCATCCAGCGCCTCTTCCCGCGGAAGGAGATCGTCACCAAGCAGGAGAGCGGCGTCCACCGCACCACCTACGGCGAGATGGTGCCCCGGATCAACCAGCTGGCGGGCGCCCTGAAGCGCCTCGGTGTCGGCGAGAGCGACCGGGTCGCGACCCTCTGCTGGAACAACCACCGCCACCTCGAGCTCTATTACGCGATCCCCTCCATGGGCGCCGTGCTCCACACCCTCAACCTGCGCCTCTTTCCGAAGGACCTCGAGTTCGTCATCCGGGATGCCGAGGACAAGATCCTCTTCGTCGACCAGACCCTGATCCCGATCCTCAACCAACTCGCCGGCAAGCTGCCCTCCGTCAAGCACCTGGTCCTGATCTCGAACGGGCAGCCCGTCGCCGAGCATCAGCTGGGCGAGATGCTCGACTACGAGACCCTCCTCAAGGCCGAGTCGACCGAGTACGCATGGCCGAAGCTGGAGGAGAGGATGGCCGCCGCGATGTGCTACACGTCGGGCACCACCGGCAACCCCAAGGGGGTCGTCTACTCCCACCGCTCCCAGTTCCTCCACACGATGGGCGTGCTCCAGGTCGACAACCTTGCGCTGAGCGAGCGGGACACCGTGTTTCCGATCGTGCCGATGTTCCACGCCAACAGCTGGGGCCTTCCCTACGCCTGCGGCTTCGCGGGCTCCAAGATCATCTTTCCCGACCGCTGGATGGGAGACGCCGCCTCGATCGTCGAGCTCGCGGACACCGAGGGTGCGACCATCGTGGCCGGAGTGCCGACGATCTGGACCAACACCGCGTCCTACCTGGAGGAGACCGGCAAGCGCCTGCCCAAGGTGCACACGGTCATCTGCGGCGGCTCCGCCATCCCCCGCGCCCTGATGGAGCGGATGGACAAGCTCGGCCTTCGGATGCTCCACGCCTGGGGCATGACGGAGACCTCTCCCCTCGGCTCGACCGCCGTCGTACGGAGCTGGACCCCGAAGGACAAGGTGCTCGACGAACGCCTCACCCAGGGCATCGCGGTCCCGGGAGTCGAGATCCGGATCGCCGACCCGGTCACCTTCGCGGAGCTTCCCTGGGATGGCGTCGCCTTCGGCGAGATCCAGGTCAAGGGCCCCTGGATCGCCAAGGGCTACTACCACGACGCCGATCCCGACAAGATGACGCCGGACGGCTGGTTCCGGACCGGCGACGTGGCCAAGATCGACCCCGACGGTCACATCATCATCGTCGACCGCACCAAGGACGTCATCAAGTCGGGCGGCGAGTGGATCTCCTCGGTCGACCTCGAGAACGCGATCATGGGCCACCCCAAGGTGCTGGAGGCGGCCGTGATCGGGCTTCCCCACCCGAAATGGGACGAGCGGCCGGTCGCGTTCGTCGTGGAGCGCCCCGACCAGAAGGGGAAGGTCACGCCGGAAGAGATCCGCGACTTCCTCGACGGCAAGATCGCCAAGTGGTGGCTGCCGGACGAGATCCGCTTCATCGATGAGGTGCCCAAGACGTCGGTCGGCAAGTTCGACAAGAAGGTTCTCCGCAGCGGCGCGAAGCCGTTCAGCGAGGCCGCCACCGCGACTGCCCAGAGGTAGCAGGTTGAGTAGCCCCGGGGGCACAGTTTTTCGGCCCCGGGGCCGTTAGTCAGGACAGTGGATTTCCTCCGCCGTCCGCTGGCGTCCTTCCATGGGCATTGCCGCCCTGACCTGGTGGCCGTCTAGGTGGAGCAGCAGAGCCCGCCGCCCGTCGACCATCTCGGCCGGTTCCCGGTCGAGGCCGAGCTCGGGCGGGGCGCGATGGGCGTCGTCTACAAGGGCTTCCACCCCGGGCTCGAGGTCCCGGTCGCAATCAAGGTCCTCGGCGACGTGTACTCGGGGGACGCCCAATTCCGACGCCGGTTCCAGCGCGAGGCCGCGGCCATCGCGGCGCTGAACCACCCGGGCATCGTGCGCATCTACGACTTCGACGAGGACCGCGAGTCGCTCTTCATCGTGATGGAGTTCGTCGAGGGCGAGTCGCTCCGGTCGATCCTCCAGAACAAAGGCCGCGTGACCGTCCACCAGGCGCTCGACATCACCCAGCAGCTCCTCTCCGCGGTCGGCGCCGCCCACTCCCACAACATCGTCCACCGCGACCTGAAGCCGGACAACATCGCCATCTCGAGCCTCGGCAAGGTCAAGGTGATGGACTTCGGCATCTCCAAGCTGCTCGTCGACACCGGCGGCCTGACCGGCACCGATGCCATCATCGGGACGCCCACCTACATGTCGCCCGAGCAGGTCCGGGGCGAGGCGGTCGACGGCCGCTCCGACACTTACGCGGTCGGCTGCATCCTCTATGAGCTTCTCCACGGAGCGCCGCCCTTCACCGGCCAGCTGGCCGCGGTGCTCCACTCCCAGCTCTACAACGACCCGCCCGAGTCACCCGCCATTCCGGGCCCCGTGATGGCGCTGATCCGCAAAGCGATGGCGAAGGAGCCGAAAAAGCGGTTCGCGTCCTGCGAGGAGTTCTCCGGAGCGCTGCTTCAGCTCGACACCGCCCAGCTGTCGGCGCCGCCCGGCGCGCCGGCGGCCCCCGAAGCGCCTCCGGCGAAGGGTCTCGCCTTCCGGCTGCCCGGACGGGCCAAGCCTACCGGGCCGCCGGAGCCGCTGGAGGAGCAGCACACCCAGGCTCGCACCACCTGCACCGAGCGCGACTGCGCGCACCACACCGAGTGGATGTGCATCTACCAGGACCGCACCGGCTACGGCTGTGGGACCTGGTGGTGCGGCAAGCACATCTCAAGGGTCGGCAACGACGCCTTCTGCCGCCGCCATGCCAGCGTCATCCGGGCGCTCGCCGTGAATGCCGGCACGATCCGCGAGATCAAGCACCTGCCCGCCGTGAACGACCGCTCGCTCGCCCTGGCGGCACTTGTCGGCGGTGACATCGACAAGGAGATCACCGAGATCCTCCGGCGCCGCTACAGCAGCCGCAGGGACGTGACCGTGATGGCCGACCATGCCGTCCGGGAGAGCCGCAGCGGCGCCTCGATCGCCTGGGAGCGGAACTGGTCGGCTGCCCGCAACCAGGGCTACGAGACCCGGATCACCCTCCTCGTGACCGCCGAGGAACCGTCCGTCGTAAAGCTGCGCGTGGGCAGCATGGAGATCTTCTCCGGCGTGCCCGACTGGATCGGCCGCCGGCTCGCCGGAAAGCCTGCCAACCACTCCGACCGCGCCCACTTCCGCGCTCGCCTGATCGAGACGGTGAGCGAGGCCGTCGACCGTCCGGCTCCGCTGGCGGGTGGCTACCACCCCGCCCGGGCTGAGGTCGGAACGCCGCTCCCCCAGGCCCTGCCCGACATCGACCCGCGGCTGCTCGAGGGCCTCGTCATGCGTGCCTTCGCCGTGAACCCGACCAGTCTCCCCGCCTTCGAGATCGCGAAGCTGCTCGCGCTCCCCTTCGCCAGCCTCGAGCCGGTCATCGCCAAGCTCACCCTGGACCGCTTCCTGGAAGCGGGCGGCATCGCGTCCGCCGCCTCCGACAACCCAGTCCAGGAGCGGATGACCTACACCATGACCAAGCAGGGCCGGGCGATGACCGAGGAGATGAGCAAGGCGGGCACCCACTACCTGGGCCCGGCCCCGGTGACCCTTGCCGACTACAACCGGATGACGACCGAGGTAATCCTCCCGGGCCTCGATCCCGAGCTCGTTCGCAAGGCGCTCGACGGGCTCGAGCTGGCGCCCGGCGTCGAGGACGCGATCCGGGCGGCGGTCAACTCCCGCGGCTCGGTCTTCGTCTACGGGTCCCCTGGCAACGGCAAGACCTCACTGGCGCGGCGTATCCCATTGCTGCTCCGGGGGCCGATCCTGGTGCCGCATGCCATCGACCTCGGGGCCGGCGAGGTGATGGTCGTCTACGACCCCGCCGTCCACAAGCTCGACCCCGACCAGCCGCACGATCTCCGCTGGCTGCGCGTAGTCCGGCCGCTGGTGCAGGTGGGCGGAGAGTTCACGCTCGACATGCTCACCGCCACCTGGGACCCGGCGGGCCGCGTCTACCAGGCGCCCCTCCAGCTGAAGGCGAACGGCGGCGCGCTGCTGATCGACGACTTCGGCCGCCAGCAGGTGACGCCCAAGCAGATGCTCGACCGGCTGATGGTGCCCCTCGAGCAGGCCATCGACCATCTTCAGCTGGCGGGCAGCGGGCGGAAGGTCGAGATCCCCTTCCGGGCGATGCTGCTCTTCTCGACCAACCTGACGCCGAGCGAGCTGCTCGACGAGGCGTACATGAGGCGGCTCGCCTACAAGGTCCGGATGCCCGATCCCACGCCCCAGGTCTTCCAGCGGATCTTCGAGCGGGAGCGGCAGCGCCTCGGGATCCCGGCCAACCCGAATGTCTTCCCCCAGATCGGGCAGCTCTACGGCAGCACGGCGATCCGGGGCAACCACCCGCGCGACCTCCTCGAAAGGCTGGTGGACGTCGCCAGCGCGCGCGGGGTGAAGCCCGAGCTCACGCCCGAGCTGGTGGACGCCGCCTGGCGGACGCTATTCGTCGCTACCTAACCACTAGCCACCCACCCCACAGGGAGGGCAGGGTGGGGGTGTAGGT
>DATCPJ010000125.1:0-12514 GCA_036570145.1 Candidatus Dormiibacterota bacterium | reverse complement strand
TCGTCGCCGGCGAGCGCCTCGCCCGGGGGCTCGAGGCAGCGGCCTCCGAACGCCTGCCCTACATCCTGGTCGCAGCCTCAGGTGGAGCCCGGATGCAGGAGGGGGTGCTCGCGCTGATGCAGATGGCGAAGGCGAACGGCGCCGTCGGCCGCCTCCACGCGGCGGGCATACCCTACTTCTGCGTCCTCACCGACCCGACCTACGGTGGCACCGCCGCCTCTCTGGCCCTGCTCGGCGACGTGAACATCGCCGAACCGGAGGCCAAGATCGGTTTCACCGGGCCGCGGGTCATCAAGCAGGCGACCTACGCCGACCTGCCCCCCGACTTCCAGACGGCCGACTTCCAGCTCAAGCACGGGCAGGTCGACATGGTGGTCCCGCGGGTGGAGCTTCGGCCCCTGCTCGTCCACCTGGTGGACATGTACACCAGGGGGGTAGGCCGCGCGCAGGCTTTGCCGAGCACGGCCGACAGGGGGGACGTCCCCCCTCGGTGAGGCAGCGCCAACCGGGAACGCTGACCGTCTGGCAGGTCGTCGAGCTGGCGCGCCACGCCGAGCGGCCGTACGCCCTCGACTACATCAAGCGGCTGGCACCCGATTTCGTCGAGTACCACGGCGACCGGCTGGGAGCCGACGACGCGGCGCTGGTGGGCGGCGTCGGGACCTGGAACGGCCGGACGACGATGTTCCTGGGCCAGCAGAAGGGCCGCAACTTCCCCGAGCGGGTCCGCCGCAACTTCGGGATGATGCACCCCGAGGGCTACCGCAAGGCGATGCGGCTGGCGCGCCAGGCGGCCAAGTTCGGATTCCCGATCGTCTGCCTGGTCGACACACCGGGCGCCTATCCCGGCGCGGGCGCCGAGGAGCGAGGCATCGCGGCCGCCATCGCCGCGGCGATCATGGAGTGGTTCTGGATCCCGGTGCCGGTGATCGCGGCCATCATCGGAGAGGGGGGCAGCGGCGGAGCGCTCGGGATGGCTGTGGCCGACCGGGTGCTGATGCTGGAGAACTCGATCTACTCGGTCGCCATGCCGGAAGCGGCGGCATCCATCGTCTGGCGTGACAACTCGCGCAAGGTGGAGGTGGCGGAGCAGCTCCAGATCACCTCGCGTGACCTGCTTGCGATGGGTGTCGTGGAGGAAGTCATCGAAGAGCCCAAGGGTGGCGCCCATCTCGACTACGACGGCGCCGCCAAGGCGCTCGAGAAGGCCCTGCTACGCCACCTCGAGCCCTTGCTCAGAACACCGACCGAGGAGCTGCTCCAGCACCGCTACGAACGCTTCCGGTATATCGATTCGCTCATCCGTGCCGACGCCGACTTCGGGCCCAAGGTGGGAAGCTCGCCCGCGTAATTTCAACGCAGATTCGCCGGGGGGCCATCGTAGAATCGCGCCGGGAGAGAAGTGAGGTTCATCCGCGACGGCCTGGGCGGTGCGATCGCCCTTTGCCTTGCCTGCCTGCTGGTGCTGGTCGCCTCACCCGGCCGCCAGGCCGGCCCAGCACTGCGAGGGCTGCCCCCGCCTGACGGCGGGACCGCGGCAGCCGGGGCGCCTGATCCAGGCGTGGTCGCGGCGGAAACCATCAACGGCAGGGTCCGCTCCCTCCGCCCGACGGCCACCGAGGAACCGAGCATCCCGCCGGCGTTAAACGTCTACGCCAACACGATCGACGGCACCATCGATCCCCGGGTGGCGGGGATCGCGCCGCGCGTCTACGTGCCCAACAGCAAGGCCAACACGATCGACGTCATCGATCCCACCACGTTCCAGGTCGTCGACCACTTCCGGGTCGGCTCGATCCCCCACCACATCACCCCCTCCTGGGATCTCAAGAAGCTCTACGTCGAGAACGAGGGCTCGAGCCTGCTCACGGTCATCGAGCCGGCGACGGGTAAGGTCACCGGCCAGATCGCTGTCCCGTTCCCTTACAACCTCTACTTCACACCCGACGGCAAGAAGGCGATCGTTGTCGTCGAGCGGCTGGCGCGGCTCGACTTTCGGGATCCCAACACCTGGCAGCTGATCAAGTCGGTCCCCATCCCCTGGCGGGGCATCGACCACCTGGACTTCTCCGCCGACGGCAGCTACCTGATCGGGAGCACCGAGTGGAGCGGGATCCTGGTCAAGATCGACACCCGCACGATGGAGATCACCGGCTCACTCAATGTCGGCGGTCTCCCGATCGATGTCCGCCTGGCGCCGTCCGGAGACGTGTTCTATGTCACCAACCAGGGCCGCAACGGCGTCTCGATCGTCGACCCCCTGAGCATGAGAGAGCTCGCCTTCCTGCCAACGGCGCGGGGCGCCCACGGCCTCCAGGTCTCCCGCGACACTCGCCTCATGTACGTGAGCAACCGCGACGCCGGCTCGATCTCGGTCATCAACCTGCAGGAGCGGCGAGTGGTGGCGACCTGGAAGATCGGCGGCAGCCCGGACATGATGCAGCTTTCTCCCAACGGAACGCAGCTCTGGGTATCGGGCCGGTACTACGGCACAGTAGCCGTCGTCGACACCGACACCGGGAAGCTGCTCAGGACCGTCCGGGCCGGGGCCGGCGCGCACGGGCTGACCTACTTTCCCAACGCCGGCACGATCAGCACCGGCCACAACGGGGTTTACCGCTAAACGGGCAAGCGGGGGCAGGCCCCCTCTTCCAGAACTCCCCCTCGCGGCGCGACGTTTTGGTTTCGAATCAAAACAACTCAATCGGCCGGGCTAAACCCGGCCTACGCGCTGCGCATTCACAACAGGGTTTACCGCTAAACGGGCAAGCGGGGGCAGGTCCCCTCTTCCAGAACTGCCCCTCGCGGTGCGACGCTTCGGTTTCGAATCAAACAACTCAATCGGCCGGGGTAAACCCGGCCGACGCGCTGCGCATTTAACCGAGCGGGCGGGTCAGGGCGAGCTTGTCGAAAACGCGCCGGTAGCCGAGCTCCGCGTTCAGGTGGAGGATCGGCGTGTTCGTTGAGTCGTTGTCGGTCCGCACCCGGTCGACACCGAGCTCGATCGCCTGGACGATCGTCTCCAGCTTGAGCGCGCGGGCGATCCCGCGGTTTCGGTGAGCGCGGCCGACAGCGGTCCAGTCCGTGCCCACGATCCCCCGCTCGACCGGGAAGGCGAGGGTGGAAAGCCCGGCCACCTGGTCCCCGATGCGCGCGATCCAGAACCGATCCTGGTGGATGGTGGGCTCGCCGAGCCACTCCATGACCCGCTCGAAGCTGGGCGGGACCGTGGTCGTCGTGGTGGGGACGTCCATCTCGGCTTCCGAGGACATCGCGTGCAGCTTCCGATATTTCTCGGGGTCGCCGTCCGCGGCGACCGTGGTCAGGGTGATGCCCTGCTCCCGCATTCGCTCCCGCGACCGTCCCGCCAGCTCGAGAAGCCGGTGCCGGCCGGCGACGAGGTCCAGCTCCCAGAACCGATCCCGGCGATCTTCGACGTAGCCGCGCGACCCGAGCGCCCGCAGCAGCAATGAGTCGTCCTCCCTTGCCGTGGCGATCGCGGTCCGGCCGGACTCAGCGCGGGCGCGGGCCTCGAGAAACGCGTAGGCCGCCGCGAGGTTGGCCGGGGACCGGTGCGCGGGCAAGAACCCCGCCAGGAGCCAGACGAAGCCGTCGTCGGCGACGCTCCAGGGCGTGTGGTGAGAGGTCGCGAAACCCACCGATCGTTCGCCGACGACGGAGCGGAACCGTCCCCAGACCTGGTCGGGGTCGGCATACCAGAGCACCGTCGCCGGGGGATCCCAGGGGTCGTCCGGGAACTCCGCCGTGTGCACGTCGGCGATCAGGCGGCCGTCTTCGACGACGCCCGGGCGAAAGCTCAGCTCGGCTGGCAGAAGCCGCACCTCCGCGAAATGAGCAGGCCGAGCGGTAGGCGCTCGGTGCCGATGTAGCTGTGGTGGGCCACCTCGGCTTCCTGTTGGGCGTTGGTGAGCACCTTCTTGGCAAGCTCGCGGAACCGGTCAAAAGGGTAGATGGTGGTCAACCTCCGCCCTAAAGGTAGTACCGTTTCGCCGCGATGCACCTCGCCTTCCTGGCCCTTCGGCTCGACCCCGGCGGCGTCCTCTCCTGGCTCGTGGTCGGGCTGATAGCGGGCGCCCTCGCCGGGCGTGTCGTGCGGGGTCGGGGCTACGGCTGCCTGGTCGACATCATCGTCGGCGTGGCGGGCGCCTTCATCGGCGGGATCCTGCTGGGCACCTTCATCCAGGGCGTCGCCGGCTTCTGGGAGAGCCTCGTCGTCGCCTTTATCGGCGCCGTCGTCCTGCTCGGCGTGCTTCGCCTGTTGAGCGGCAGCAAAAACTAGCCGGCGGCGGCGCGGCTCCGCTCGAGCTCCTGCGCCACCGCCGCGGCAGCGGCCTTGCGCCGCTGGATGCCGAGGCAGCTGATCGCTCCCAGCAGCACGACGGCAACCGAGATCAGAAGCGTCGGCCGCATGCCGACCAGGTAGGCGTTCACGAACACGTCGTGGAAGTAGGTGGCCACCTGCTGCTGGACCTGGTGGGCGACGGAAGCGGGCAGGTTGGCCGGCAGCTGGAAGTTGGCGCTCGCGGCGCCGGTCTGGCCGCGACCGACCTCCAGCCCACCCTGGCCGCTGTTGCTGAAGGAATCGACGATCTTCTGCTTCGTGGCGGCCGGCAGCTGCGCCGGCAGCTCGCCCGACCGGCTGGCCGCCTCGTCTCTCAACGCCGTGCTGAGCCGGTTCTGAAGCACGGCCCCCACGATCGAGAGGCCGATCACGCCGCCCAGCTGGCGAGTCGTGTTGAAGATCCCCGACGCCGCGCCGGCCAGGTGCTGGGGGATGTTCCGCATCGCAACCGTCGTGGCGGGCGCGAAGATGCAGCCCATCCCCGCCCCGGCGACGATCAGCCAGGGCAGGAAGGTGAGCCAGGTGGAGCCGGCGCCCGCACTGAAGTCGATGCCTCCCATCCCGATCCCGAAAAGGGCGAGACCGCTGAGCAGGATGTATTTGCCACCGATCCGATCGGTGAGCCGGCCGGCGTTCGGCGCCACCACCATCGAGGTCAGCGACATGGGGGCGAAGGCCAGGCCGGCCTGGAACGCCGTCAAGCCGAGCACGGTCTGGAGGTAGATGGTGAGGGGCAGGAAGAGGCCGAACATGCCGAACGACATCGTGGCTATCACCCAGTTGAGGATCGCGAAGTTGCGGTCGCGGAAAAGGGCGAGGGGAACCAGCGGCTCCTTGGCCGTGCGCTCCACGAGGATGAATGCCACCAGCAGGACGACGCCCACGACCAGGATCAGCGGGATGCTGATGAAGCCGATGACGGTGCCCCAGCCATAGCGCTGGCCCTCGATCAGGCCGAACACGATCAGGAAAAGTGAGCCGGTCGAGAGCAGGATGCCGGGGATATCCCAGCCGTGCTGACGGCCGGGCCGCAGGTCGGGGATGTAGATGAAGGCGAGAGCGATCGCGGCGATGCCGACCGGCAGGTTGACGAAGAAGACCCAGCGCCAATCGAAGTTGGTGACGATGAAGCCGCCGAGCGTCGGCCCGGCGACGGTGGCGACGCCGGCTACCGCGCCCCAGATCCCCATCGCGGCGCCGCGCCGCTGGGGAGGGAACATGACGCTGATCACGGCCAGCGTCTGGGGGGTGAGCAGCGCGCCGCCGACGCCCTGGATGACGCGGCCGGCGATCAGCTGGTTGCTGTCCTGGGCCAGGCCGCAGAGCGCCGACGCGATCGTGAAGACGGCCAGGCCAGCGACGAACAGGTTGCGCTGGCCGTAGCGGTCGCCAAGGCGGCTGGCGGTGATCAGGAGCACGGCATAGACCAGGACGTAGGCGTTGAGGACCCAGAGGATCTGGTCGAGCGTCGAATGGAGCCCGTCGATGATGCTCGGGATCGCGATGT
This sequence comes from Candidatus Dormiibacterota bacterium, assembly GCA_036570145.1. Lineage (GTDB taxonomy): Bacteria > Chloroflexota > Dormibacteria > Dormibacterales > Dormibacteraceae > UBA6019. Next base: position 6,644 of record DATCPJ010000125.1, on the reverse strand, counting down.
TCACGATCGTCGTGTCGAGCAGGATCATGAAGAAGCCCAGGCAGAGCACGAGCAGGGCCAGCCAGGGGTTGCGGCCGACCATCTTGGCGGCGTTCGCCTCCTCCTGCTCCTGGCGCGACTGGTTCACCTGGTTGTTCATGGTCAGCGGTCTTTCAACTCGACGCAGCCTGCCACGCATTCCAGCCCGCCGCTTGCGATCTGGTATTTCGGCTCAGGCCGATAATGCTGCGGGTGGACCGGATCTTGATGGAAGGGATGGCCTTCTTCGGCAGGCATGGGGTCTTCCCGGCCGAGCGGGAGCTGGGCGCGCGCTTCAGCGTCGACGTCGAGCTGGAGGGCGATCTTCGCGCGCCGGGCGCTTCCGACCGCCTCGAGGACACGATCGACTACGCCCGCGCCTACGACCTCGTGCGGGAGGTCGTAGAGGGCGAGCCCTGCCAGCTGCTGGAAGCCGTAGCCCAACGCATCGCCGACCGGCTCCTGAAGCTCCAAGGGGTAACCCGGGCAACCATCCGGGTCCACAAGAAGCCGCCCCTCCCGGGTGAGTTCCGGTCGGTCGCCGTGGAGATCACCCGGCCATGACCCGGATCGCCTACTTCGACTGCTTTTCCGGCATCTCGGGCGACATGGTGTTGGGCGCCCTGATCGACGCCGGTGGCGACCCGGCCCTGCTCGACCGGGTGCTCAGCGCGCTCGGCCTCGAGGAGGAGGTGTCGATCGAGCTGCGGCGGGAGGAGCGCGGCCATGTCGGCGGCCAGCGGGTGGTGGTGCGCGCGGGTGAAGGGTCGGTGCGGGCGCTTCCTGAGCTCCAGCGCCTGGTCAGCGAAGCGCCCGACATCCCCGAACGAGCGCGCAATCGGGCCCTCGCCGCCCTCCGGCAGCTGGGCCAGGCCGAGTCACGCGTCCATGGGGTGCCGGTGGACGAGATCCACCTCCACGAGCTGGGAGGAGCCGACACCCTGGTCGACCTCGTCGGCGCCTTCTGGCTGCTCGACCAGTTGGAGGTGGAGGAGGTCTACGCGTCGCCGCTGCCGGCCGAGCGCGGCATGGCCGGCGACCTGCCGCTGCCGGCCCCGGCCGCCCTCCAGCTGCTGGCCGACGCCGGGGCCGTGCTGGAGCCGGTCGAGTCGCCTGTGGAGCTGGTGACGCCGACCGGCGCCGCGATCCTGGCGGTCACCGCGCGCTTCGAGCGGCCGGTGATCCGGCCCCGCGTCATCGGCTATGGGGTTGGCGGCCGGGACCGCCCGGGCAACTTGCTCCGGATCTGGCTCGGCGATGCGGCGGGCCGGACCGAGGACACCGTGATTGTCCTCGAGACGAACCTCGACGATATGGCCGGCAACCTGGTGGCGGCACTGGTCGAGGACCTGATGCAGGCGGGCGCCCTCGACGTCTCGGTGGCCCCGGCTCTGATGAAGAAGGGGCGGCCCGGCCACCTGGTGACCGTGATCGCGGCGCGAGACCGGGCGACCGGGTTGACTGATCTCCTGCTGCGGGGCAGCTCGACGCTGGGCGTCAGGATCACCGAGACCCGGCGGGTCATCGCCGAACGCCAGGTCGTCGAGGTCGCGACCGAGCTCGGACCGGCCCGGGTGAAGGTCAAGTACCTCGATGGCAAGGCGATCGAATGGGCACCCGAGTATGAGGACGCGCGCCGGCTCGCCCGGGAGAGCGGCCGCGAGCTGCGCGAGGTCATCCGGCTGGTGGCAGAGGCCGCGCGGGGGGCGTGACGGCTCGGATCCTGGATGGCAAGGCGGTGGCCGAATCGATCTACGCGGAGATCGAGGCCAAGGTCCGCGCGCGGCTCGCCGCCGGGCGGACCAGGCCGATGCTGGCTACCCTGCTGGTGGGAGACGACCCGGCCTCGGCCACCTACGTCCGGATGAAGCAGAGGAACTGCGAGCGGGTGGGTATCGCCTCCTCCGACCATCGCCTCCCGGCCAGCGCGACGACCGACGAGTGCATCGCGCTGGTCGCCGGGCTCGATGCCGACGAGGAGGTGAGCGCCATCCTGGTCCAGATGCCGATGCCGCCCCAGGTTGACGCGGAGGCCGTCGTCGAGGCCATCTCGCCCGTGAAAGACGTTGACGGGCTGCATCCCTTCAACGCCGGCAGGCTCGCGCTGGGCCTGCCGGTCGTGAAGCCCTGCACGCCGGCGGGGATCATGGGATTGCTTGCTCACTACGAGGTGCCCCTTGCCGGCGGTCGGGCCGTCGTCGTCGGCCGGAGCAACCTCGTCGGCAAGCCGGTGGCGCTCCTGCTCCTCCAGGCTCACGCGACGGTGACGATCTGCCACAGCCGGACGGAGGGCCTGGACGGTGTCTGCCGCGAGGCCGACATCCTGGTCTCGGCGATCGGTAAAACGTTTTACATCGAGCCCTCCTGGGTCAAGCCGGGCGCCGCGGTGATCGATGTCGGAGTGAGCCGGCTCGACGGCAGGCTCGCCGGCGACGTCCGTCCGGAGGTGGCCGAGGTGGCCGGTTGGCTCACGCCCAACCCGGGCGGCGTCGGACCCATGACGCGCGCCATGCTCGTCGCCAACACGTTTGACGCGGAGGTCAGGCGGAGGCCCTGAACTACGCCGAGGCGGTCGAGCAGATCACCAGCCGCGGCCGTTTCGGGGTCAAGCTGGGACTGGACCGGACACGGGCAATCCTCGAGAGCGCGGGCAATCCCCAGCGCGGCCTCCGGGGCGCGCTGGTGGCGGGCACCAACGGCAAGGGGTCGACGGCGGCGATGCTGGCCGCCATCCTGCACGAGGCGGGCCATACGGTCGGGACGATGCCGAGCCCTCACCTCAGCTCCTACACCGAGCGGATCCAGGTCGACGGCAACCCGATCTCGGAAGCCGAGTTCGCAGCGGCCGTCCAGTGGCTTCTGCCCCGCCTCGAGGGAATTGACCCGGAGCTTGGCGCGCCGACCGAGTTCGAGCTCCTCACCACCATCGCGCTCACCTACCTCGCCGGGCGCTGCGACCGGCTCGTGGTGGAGGTCGGGCTGGGCGGTCGCCTCGACTCGACCAATGTGCTCGACCTCGGGGTGGCGGTCGTCACCAATGTGGACCTCGACCACCAGCAGTACCTCGGCGACACGATCGAGAAGATCGCCTACGAGAAGGCCGGTGTGATCAAGGCGGGCAACACCGTCGTCACCGGCGCCTCGCCCCGAGCGATGGTCGCCATCGAGGCCCGCGCCGCCGAGGTCGGGGCCACCGTCTGGCGCCTCCACGGCGAGATCCACCATGCCCGCCGCACCCTCGGCTGGGAAGGGGTGGAGGTCGACGTGAAGGGACCCGGGTTCAGCTGCTCGGTCCGGACGCCCCTCCTCGGCCGCTTCCAGGGTGACAACGCCGCCCTCGCGGTCGCCGCCGCGCACGCGATCGACGGCGTGGCCTGCGACACGATGCGCTCCGGCATCGCCGGCGTCCGCTGGCCCGGGCGCCTGGAGCACGTCGGCGACCACCCGGCGGTGCTCCTCGACGGGGGCCACAACCCCGCCGCGATCCGCTGGCTGGCCCAGACGATCCCCGAGCTCGCGGCGGGTCGCAGGCTCGTCGTGGTCTTCGGGATGATGGCGGACAAGGACCTGCGGGCGGCACTGGCAGAGCTTCGTCAGCTGCGCCCGGCCGAGGTCGTCTTCACCGCGGCCGGCACCCCTCGCGCCGCGGCTCCCGAGCACCTCGCCGAGCTGTGGGGCGGAGGCGAGGTGATCAGCTCGCCAGAGCTGGCGGTCTGGCGGGCCATCGAGCTGGCCGGCCTGGAAGGCCTGCTCCTGGTCTGCGGCAGCCTCTACCTGGTCGGGGAGGTCAGGCCGATGCTGATCGCGGCACGCCGATGATGCCGCTGGTCCGGGTGCACTCCAGGCCGCGGTCCTCGAGGCCCCAGATCAGGCGGTTGACGCCGATCGAGTCGGACGGCATGTGGCCGGTCACGACGAAATTGCAGTCCGCCGGGACTTCGGCCCTCAGGCGGAGGAAGTCCGCCTCGTCGATGTGCATCGCCAGGATCGTCTTGACCCCCGCCGCGTAGTAGGTCCGAAAGATCGGATAGCCGCCGTTGGTGCCGCCGGCGACGGCCACCACCGCCCGCCCGAGGTCGTTCTCCGGGTCACCGATCCAGACCTCCGGCTTGACCAGCGAGCGCTGCATCTCGGGGATCTCGCCGAGAACCTCGAGGAGCGCGCCGATGGTCGTGCCGGGGTCCGTCCTTTCAGCCAGCAGGTCCTGCAGGAAGCGGCGGGTCACAATGTCCGGCGGAAGGTGGATGTTGAGGAGCGGCAGGCCGATCAGCCGGGCGGTGTCGAGCACCCGGTTGTGGTTGACGAGGTGACGCCGGCGATGGACCGTGGCCACCCGCTCGGCAACGGCGGCGCGGGCGATCGGCTCGGCGATTCCCGCTTCGGCCAGCTGCTCGACCTGCCGCCACATCGCCTCGGTGAACTGGACGCTTGCTCCGCCGTCGCCCACCGGGTGGTGGGCGACCACCACGTCGAACCCGGCGTCTTTCGCGTAGAGGAGCTCGCCGACCTCGACGTCGATCCCGAAGAGGGCCCGGCTGAGCCCCGACCCCTCGATATGGACGCCGGAGTCCGAAGGCACCTCCTGGAGGCCCGCCTGGGCGAGGGCGACGGCCATCATCTCCGCCGTGTCCATCTCCGTCGAGCGTAATGGATCGGGTCGCGGGTTCCTTCTCCTTCCCCTTCCGGCGGGGCGCCGGCCGGGCCTGGCTGATCGGCATCCCGCTGCTCCTCCTGCTTCCGCTGGGTGTCGTGCCGCTGCTCGGCTACGCTGTCGCCGTCGTTCGGAGCGCGGCGGCCGATCCGGATGCCGGACCACCATCCTGGCGGCCCCTGCCGCGCCTTCTCGGCGAGGGCCTCCTGGTCGCCCTCCTCCTCGCTGCTCTGACGGCGCCCTTCGCGCTGCTCGCCTCAGCGCTCAGCTTTCCCGCCGGGCAGCTTTTCCGGGGCGTCGCCGATCCCTTCCTGAGAGGGGGGGTGGCGCTGGTGATCGCGGGCGCGGTGGCGGCCCTCCCCTGGGGGATACTCCTGCTCGTGCTGATGCCGCCTGCCACTGCCCGCTTCGCCCAGAGCGGCGTCGCTGCCGACCTCGTCGATCTGCCCGCGGCGGTCCGCACCGTGAGACGCCTGTTCCCGGCGTGGAACCTGGTGGTCGTCGCCATCGTCACCGCCTGGGCGGTCGGCCTCTGCGGCCTCGGCCTCGCTCTGGTCGGGGTGGTTCCCGGCATCCTCTACGCGATGCTCGTCTCGGCGCACGCGACCGCAACCCTCGCCGATGCCTGAGAAGACCTGGCCCCTGGGCGACGCCGCGCTCCTGGTCGAGCTCGGCAGCCGGATCGACACCGCCCTCAACTCGCGCTGCCACGCGCTGGCCGCGGCGCTCGAGAAGCGCTCCGGCGTCAAGGAGGCCTTCGCCGGCTACTCGACCGTGACGGTCCACTACGACCCCGAACGGACCAGCTACGCCGCTCTGCGAACAGCGATCGGCAAGCTGTTGAAGGAGAAGCCGCGGGTCGGACCGAGCGGCCGGCTGCACCGGATCCCCGTGACCTACGACGGCCCCGACCTGGCCGAGTCAGCCGAGCTGCTGGGGATTTCCGTCGTGGAGCTGGTCAAGCTTCACAGCCAGCCGATCTATCGCGTCTTCATGGTCGGCTTCGTCCCCGGCTTCGCCTATCTCGGCCCGCTGCCGGCCGCCCTCCAGCTGCCCCGGCGGCGGGTCCCCCGCACCCACGTGCCGGCCGGCTCGGTGGCCATCGCGGGGGAGCAGACCGGCGTCTACCCGCTGCCCACGCCGGGCGGCTGGCACCTGCTGGGACGGACCTCGATGCCCATGTTCCTGGCCGACAACGACCCGCCCAGCCTCCTCCGCCCGGGCGACCGGGTGAAGTTCCATCCCGTCTAAGCACTTGGCCAAAACCAAAGCTTCCGACGCCGCGCTGAGGGTTGAAAAACCCGGACTGCTGACGACCGTCCAGGACCTTGGACGGCCGGGGCATCGCAAGTTCGGCGTCCCGCCCTCGGGAGCCATGGATCGCTTCGCGTTGGCCGCCGCCAACCGGCTGGTGGGCAACCCTGAGGGCGCCGCCGGTCTCGAGTGCGCACTCAACGGCCCGGTGTTGCTCGCTCTCCAGCCCTGCCTGGTGGCCGTCACGGGCGCCGATTTCACGCCCTGCGTCAACGGCGCGGAGATGCCGCTCTGGACCGGCGTCTACCTCGCCGCGGGAGAGCGGCTCAGCTTCACCGGGCGCAGGTGGGGCGCACGCTGCTACATCGCCGTGGCAGGCGGGCTTGCGGGGAGCCGCTGGCTGGGCTCGCTGGCGACCTACCTGCTGGTCGACAAGGGCGGTTTCGACGGCCGCACCCTGGAGGCCGGCGATCTGCTCTCGCTGGCGGCGCCGGCACCGCGACCGCTGATCGCCGGACGCCACCTCTCCCGCCGCCTGCTTCCCGAGTACGGCCGTGAGCCGGCCCTCACGGCGGTTCCCGGACCCCACCATGCTCGCCTCAGCCCGGCCTCCCGCAAGTCTCTCTTTCGCTCGGGCTTCGCGGTGAGCCGCGATGCCGACCGGATGGGCTTCCGCCTGGAAGGTCCTCAACTCGAGCAGAGGGGCAGCGAACTTCTCTCC
>DATCPJ010000124.1:0-11251 GCA_036570145.1 Candidatus Dormiibacterota bacterium | reverse complement strand
GTCGACCCCAGCGAGGCGACCCTCTGGCAGCTGATACTGGCCTCGCTCGTCATGCTTGCGATCGCGGCGCCGGCGCTTCCGGCGGCCCACCCCGACGCTCTCGCGCTGGGTGCGGTCCTCCTCCTGGGAGTCGTGGGCTCGGCGTTTGCCTACATCCTCTACTACTACATCCTCAATTCCCTCGGCGCGACACGGGGCGCCTCGGTGACGTTCGTGGTCCCGATCACCGCCGTCTTCTGGGGTGTTGTCCTCTTCCACGAGCGGCTTACCCCTTCCGTCCTGGCCGGGATGGGCGTCATCCTGTTCGGCATCGTGCTCACCAGCATCCGCAGGCGGCGGCCACCCGCCTCCACCGAGGACCAGGCCCACCTGGCCGAGGTGCGCTCGGCGTGAGCGCCAACCTCGACTTCGCCCGGAGCCACCTTTCCGAGATCAGGCAGGCCGCCGATCGAATCCGGCCCCACATCCGGCATACCCCGGCGCTGACGGTCGACCTGGATTCGAGGCTGGTCCTCAAACCAGAGTGCTTCCAGGTGACCGGCTCCTTCAAGGTGCGGGGCGCCTTCAACGCCGTCCTGAAGTTGGCCTCCGACGCGCCGGGCGTTGTAACGGCAAGCTCGGGCAACCATGCCCAGGCGGTCGCGCTCGCGGCGCGGACGGCAGGTCTGTCCGCCCTGATCCTCATCCCGGAGGGGGCGAACCCCGCCAAGGTCGCGGCGACCCGGGCCTTCGGCGCCGAGGTCGTCAGCGAAGGCATCACCTTCGCCAACCGCGACGAGAAGCTGGTCGAGGCGGCGGAGCGGTCGGGGTACGTCCTGGTCCACCCGTATGACGACTGGGACGTCATCCACGGCCAGGGAACCGGTGCGCTGGAGCTGCTCGAGGACGCGCCGGACCTGGCGGCCGTCGCCATCCCGGTTGGTGGCGGAGGCCAGATCAGCGGCTGGGCCCTGGCGATCAAGGCGACCAATCCTGCGATCCAGGTGATCGGCGTCGAGCCGGCGGCGGCGGACGACGCCTTCCGCTCCTTCCGGACCGGCACGCTGCAGCGCCTGGCCGGCCCGGCGAACACGATCGCTGACGGGGTCAAGACGGTCAGCCTGGGAGCGAAGAACTTCGAGGTCCTGGTGGGCAACGGGCTCATGGACGACATCGTGACGGTGACCGAGCCGGAGATCGAAGAGGCGCTGTTAACGGCTTGGTTGCGGTGCAAGATCGCACTCGAGCCGACCGGCGCGCTGACGCTTGCCGCGTTCCTGGCGGGAAAGCTGCCCGCCGCCGGCCGGATCGGGCTCGTGCTCAGCGGCGGGAACGCGGACGCCGCGTTGGTGGCTAGGCTATTGCAGTGATCCCGGTCAAGGACATCATGAACACGAAGGTGATCACCTTCGACCAGGACCTCGACGTCGGCGAGGTCGCCGACCGGCTGGCGCGATCGCACATCACCGGTGCACCGGTGACCGACCCTCAGGGCCACGTCGTCGGCATCGTCAGCGAGGTCGACGTCTTCACCAAGAAGGGCAAGAAGGTCGCCGACATCATGAGCCGTCACGTCATCTCGATCGGCGAGGACACCGGCATCGAAGAAGCCGCACGGTTGCTCGCGGACCAGCGGATCCGGCGGCTGCCGGTGATGGCGCACGGCCGCATGGTGGGGCTGATCAGCCGTTCCGACATCCTCGAGTTCTTCGCCCACAGCCACTGGACCTGCCAGGCCTGCGGCCAGGGTTATCGCGGCCTCGAGGCTCCCGCCTCCTGCGACTTCTGCTCCGGCCACGACTTCCGGCTGGACCGCGGCAACCTCGCCCCGGGCACCTAGTTCAACCGACCGCAAGGATGCCGGCGCCGATCCTGAGCCGCAAGGCGGAGAGCTTCACCGAGAGCGTCATCCGGGAGATGACGCGCCTCAACCTCACCCTCAACGGTCCGGACAAGGCCGTCAACTTCGCCCAGGGCTTCCCCGATTTCCCGGCCAGCTCCGAGATCATCGAAGCCGCCAAGCTGGCTCTCGACGAGGGCTACAACCAGTACGCGACCACCTGGGGAGCGCCCCAGCTGCGAAAGGCGATCGCGGCCAAACAGTCGCGCTGGTGGGGCCGGCCGGTCGACGCCGACGGTGAGGTGACGGTGGCCTGCGGTGCAACCGAGGCGATGATCGCCGCCCTGCTCGCGGCAGTCGATCCCGGCGACGAGGTCGTCGTCTTCGAGCCGTTCTACGAGAACTACGGACCCGACTGCATCCTCAGCGGTGCGGTCCCGCGCTACGTCGCGCTCCGAGCACCGGACTGGTCCTTTGACGAAGGTGAGCTGCGGGCCGCCTTCGGCCCCCGGACCCGGGCGATCGTCGTCAACACGCCGCACAACCCGACCGGCAAGGTCTTCTCGCGCGAAGAGCTGACTCTGATCGCCGGCCTCTGCCAGGAGCACGGTGCGATCGCCATCACGGATGAGATCTACGAGCACCTCGTCTATCGCGGTGAGCACATCTCGATGGCGACGCTTCCCGGGATGGAGGAACGCACGATAACGATCAGCGGCGCATCCAAGACGTACAGCGTCACCGGCTGGCGGATCGGCTGGCTGATCGCTCCGCCGACCCTCTCGGCCGGCATCCGCAAGGTCCACGACTTCCTTACCGTGGGCGCCGCCCATCCGCTGCAGGTGGCGGTGGCGACCGCCCTCGGCTTTCCCGATTCCTTCTACGACTCGCTCCTGGAGGAGTACCGCGAGCGTCGCGACGCGATAACGGCCGGCCTATCCGAGATCGGCTTTGACGTCCGCGCCCCGGACGGGGCCTATTACGTGATGGCCGGGATCGGGGGTTTCGGCTTTGACGACGACGTCGCCTTCGCGCGCCATCTCATCGAGACGGTGGCGGTGGCAACGGTGCCCGCCTCCAGCTTCTTCCACGATCCCGCCCTGGGCCGAAGCCAGGTGCGCTTCAGCTTCCCAAAGCGGATGGAGACGCTGAACCGCGGCCTCGACGCACTTCGCGCGCTTAAGTCCAGCACCCCTTAACAGCCCTCCTTCCGGTCCTGAGCCCAGCCGCCTAGCCTGCCCGGCGTGAAGGCACCCCTGCGGCAGCCGATGTTCTGGATCGTCCTCTGCGAAGTCCTCCTGATGTTCGCCCTCTTCGCGGTGTCCTGGCGCGTCTACCAGGCACACCGGCCGGTGCCGAGCGCCGGCGCGGGATCCCCCACCGCGCTTGCGCCCGCCGCCGGCTCGCCCGCTCCGAGCGAGTCCCCGCCCTCCCTCCCGGCGAACCCGACCGCCAAGCCCGGCGCGCGGCCACTTCAGTCGTTTCCCGTCGATCTCGGCCAGCTCAACCGGGACCAGGCCGAGCTCGAGCGCACCGAGGACGCCCTGCTGACCAGCGTCGTTCATGCGGCCGCTGGCTACCTGGAGACGGTCGTCCTCCCTGCCGTCAGGCGTGCCGAGAGGGTCAGCACCGCGACCAGCCCCGCGACCACGCAGAGCCCGGCCGCGATCAGGAAGATGCCGTGATACTCCGCCACCAGGGCCGAGGTCACCCGGGCGTCGAAAGCCGCCTTCTGCACCGCGAAGTCGGGCGAGCCGGGGATCAGGCGCAGCGGCGGTCCCTGGTTGAAGAGCCCGTAGAAGCGGTGCAGTCCGTAAGCGGAGAGGGCGCTCAGGCCCACCAGCATTCCCAGTGTCCGGACCAGCACCACGAGGCTGGCTGCGAGCCCATGGCGCTCGGCGCGGGCGACGTCCAGCACGGCCGCGGCGAGCGGCGCGATCACGATCCCGAAGCCGAGGCCGGTGAGGACGAGGACCAGGTCGGCCTCTCGGAGCGGGCCCAGGTGGCGGCTAAGCTCGTCCGCCTCCCAGCGGGAGAGCAGGAGGAAGCCGGCGGCGGCGGCCGCCAGCCCCAGCACGGCCGTCCAGCGGCCGGCAAAGCGTGCCGCGAGGAAGCCGCCCGCCACCGCACCGACCGGTACCGCGATCATGAAGCGCGCCAGCAGGAGGGCCGAGCCGAGCTGGTCCAGGTTGAACACGCCCCGGCCCATGATCGGGATGTCGACGAGGGCCACCATCAGCCCTCCGCCGACGAGCAGGTTGGCGAACGAGGAGCCGAGGAACTGCCGGCTGCGGAGCAGCTCCCGCGGGATCACCGGGCTCAACACCGCCACCTGGCGGTAGGCCCAGGCGGCGAGGGCCGCCAGCGCTCCGACGCCGGCTGGGACGAAGTAACGGCCGACCGGGTCGTTTCTCGGGTCATCCGGGTAGAGGGCGACGACCAGCAGGGCGAGGCCGGCACCGAGCAGGATGGCGCCCAACCAGTCCGCCGGAGCGGGGCGTGCCTGCGCCTGCCCCCGCGGAGCTGTGCCGATCCCGGTCTGCCGGGTGGCGACCAGGAAGCCCGCCGCACAAAGCGCGGCGAGGGGAAGGTTGAGCCAGAACACCGCACGCCAGCCGCCCAGATTGGCGGCCGCGGCCGCGAGGCCCGCGCCGTAGAGGGGTCCGAGGACGCTGCCTGTCTCCTGGACGGCCGCCACCGCACCGATCGCTGCCGTGCGCCGCCCGGCGGGAAACAGGTCGGCCGCGAGGGCGAGGGCAACCGGGACCGTCGCCCCTCCGCCAAGCCCCTGAAGCACGCGACCGGCGACCAGCCAGGGGAGGCCGATCAGGCCGTAGGGAGGCTCGCCCGTGTAGCCGGCGGTGGCGGTCAGGACGGAGCCCGCCGCGAATATCGCGAGCGCGCCGAGGTAGACGGGCGCCCGTCCGTGCACGTCCGACGCCAGGCCCAGCAGCGGCAGCACGACGATATAGCCGGCCAGGAAGCCGGATACGATCGGCGTGGCCTGCTCGATCCGGTCGACCGACAGGTCGAGGTCGTAGAGCATCGCCGGCAGCAGGGTCACGACGACGTAGGCGTCGAGAGCGGCAAGCAGCAGGCCGGCCGCCGCCGTCCCGAGGAGCAGGGGCCTGCCCCAGCGTGGCTGGCTGGCCACCATCAGCAACCGGCCCGCCGGCTAAACCGGCTTGACGATGTTGACGTCCGCGTTGAAGTCGTGGAGGCGCACCTCGAGCGTGGTCCCCTTGGCGGCGGTGAAGAGCTTGCCCTTGAGCAGCGTCTTCCGGAGGAGGTGGTCGCCCTTGCCGATCCAGAGGGTGGCGTCGATGTCCCCGGTCGGACTCAGCGGCTGAACAGCCTGGGAGACCTGGTCGGCGGTGTAGGTCGCCTCGATTTTCCAGCAGTCCACGCCGTCAACCGTTTCTGCGCCCAAGAGGCGCGGGTTGCGGCCCTTGGCGAGCACGCCTGGGAGGCCGTTGGTGGGGTCGAGGATGCGTCCCATCGAGGGCACCGCAGCGGCTTGGGGGCCCGTCACTTCCTGGACGCCGAGGAAGGGGACCGTGACCCAGGTCTGGGTTCCCACCGTGGTCACCCCGATCTCGATCAGCGAGTCCGAAGACTGCTTCGCCTTGATCGTCACCTGGCTGTCGGAGGGCAGCTTGACCTTGCCCGACGCGGACACGACGGTGAAGCCGAAGAAGGTCGCGCCCGCCCCGAACTTCAGCTCGACCGAGGCGCTCTTGACCTGGCCGAGCGCCGGCCCGGCATCCCGGAGCACCTTGGCGGGGTCGGCCATGGGCCCGCCCCCGAACGAGCAGGCGAGGGCGACGATCGGGAGAAGGACGAGACCGAGGAGGGCCGGCGCCCGGCGCATGCGCACCATCTTCAGTCTAAGCACCACCGCGGCCCGGTCCTGTGACAGACGCGGGCAGCTCGTCACCGGGAGGCGTCGCCGAGTGCCAGTCCTGTGACAGGCGCGGGCAGCTCGTCACCGGGAGGCATCGCCGAGCGCCGAGCGCATCAGCTCGGAGAGGGTCGGGTAGGCGTGCATCTCGGCGGCCACGGTGCCGACCGGGACCCTGCCGGCCATCATCGCCACCGCCTCATGGATCATGTCGGCCGCCGTCTCGCAGACGATGCTGCAGCCGAGCAGCTCGCCGTCGGCGGCGGCGACAACCTTCACCTGGCCGATCGTCTGTCCGTCGATCTGCGCCTTCTCGGCGTCCCTGACGTGGGCGACCCCGATTCGCACCTCGCGCCCGGCCGCCCGCGCCTCCTCCTCGGTGACGCCGACCGAGGCGACCTCGGGAACGGTGAAGGTGACCCGCGGTACGATCCGCGGCTCGTAAACTTCCGGCCCACCCCGGGCGAGGGCGTTGCGGGCCGCGATCGGTCCCATCGTCGAGGCGGTGTGGGTGAAGAGAAGGCCGCCGGTGACGTCGCCTGCCGCGAAGGCCCAGGGCCGGCTCGTTCGCAGGTGGCGGTCCACCTTGATGCCCTTGGGATCCCATTCGATGCCGGCGGCGTCGAGGCCGTGCCAGGAGCCGTCGAGGCAGCGGCCGACCGCGACCAGGATCGAATCCACCTCGAGCGAAGGTCCGGACGCGAAGTCGAGCGTCCGCGCCGAGCCGGAGGCGGCGACCTGGGTGACCTCGGCCTCGACGCGCACCTCGATGCCCTCCGCTTCGAAAGCCTCGCGCAGGGCCGCGCCTGATCCCGGCTCTTCGGCAGGCAGCAGGCGGTCGGCCGCCTCGACGACGGTGACGCGGACACCGAAGCGCGCGAAGACCTGGGCGAACTCGCACCCGATCGGCCCGCCGCCGAGCACCGCCATCCGGCGAGGAAGCTCGTCCAGCTCGAGGGCCGACTCGTTGTCGAGGTAGCCGGCCTCGGCCAGGCCCGGGATCGGCGGGATGAAGGGCTCGAGGCCGGTCGCGAGCACGACGGCGCCCGCCTCGACCGCCCGGCCGCCGATCTCGAGCCGGCGCTCACCGACGAGTTTTGCCTGGGCTGGGTATTCGACGTCCACGCCCGCCTTGGCGAAGGGGGTCACGCCCTCCCGCAGCATGTGGTCGCGGACCCGGTGGGCTCGGCCGATCACGTCGCCCCATTCGAAGTGGGGCTCCACGCCGACCAGGCCGAACTCGCCCGCCGTGCGCATCGCCCGGGCGACCCGGGCGGCCTTCACGAGCGCCTTGGTCGGGACGCAGCCGTGGTTGGTGCAGGTCCCACCGAAATGGTGGGCTTCCACGAGGAGGATCGAGGTCCGACCGCCATCGGCCACGCTGAGCGCGGCCTCCGATCCCGCCGCACCTCCGCCGACGATGACGAGGTCGTACGCCGGCCGCACCAGTGGCTTCTCTTAGCCGACCGCCTCCGGCTGGGGCTCCACGTGCTGCTCCTCGTGCCCGTTCTCGGCGTGGTTCTCGGCCTCGGCGTTGCCGCCCTTGCCACCGCCCACGGCGGGGCCCATCTGGACGTTGCCGTTCAGCGTCGCCCCGTCCTCGACGGTGAGCTTGCTGACGCGCACATCGCCGTGCAGGCTGCCGGAGCCGCTCAGGGAGAGCCGGCCGCGGGCGCTGACGTTGCCGTGGACGGTGCCCTGGACGGTGACGTTGTTGCCTTCGATGGTCGCCTTCACGGTGGAACCGTTCTCCACCGCGACGTCGCCGGTCGCGCGTACCTCGCCTTCCATCTTGCCGGCGACGGTCAGGTCACCGTCGAAGGTCAGGGAGCCGATCAGCTTGTCCCGGGGCCCGAGCGTGATCGAGTTGTGACTGTTGTCGCCGCGTGCCATATATGTGCTCCTTGAATGCCTGGGGGGCAGGGCCATTCTAACCTCGCCCTAAGCTAACGTCGGCCATGGAGCTGACCGGTGCTGACGAGCTCATCGAACACCTCGTCGAGTTCTACGACCGGGTGGCTCCCGAGTACGACGCGTGGGCTGGCGGGCTTCACGGCAGGGTAGCGGCCAAGCTGGTCGATGTGGCGTCGCCACGGCGAGGTGACTCCGTTTTGGACGTCGGTTGTGGGACCGGCCTGGTCACCCACCTGCTGGCGGCGAGCGTCGGGCCCAAGGGCAGCGTCGTCGGGATCGACCTCAGCGCCCGGATGCTCGACCTGGCCCGGCCTCGCGCTCAACCCAACACGATCTTGCTGCCGATGGCGGCCGAGCACATGGTCTTTCGCGACCGCAGCTTCGATCTGATCACCTACGGCCAGTCACTGCCCTACCTGGCCGATCCGCTGGCCAGCCTCGAGGAGGCGGCCCGGCTGCTCAGGCCAGGCGGCCGGGTGGCCCTCTCCCTCCACCGCCGAAGCCTTCAGACCGAGGCGCAGGACCTCTTCTACAAGGTGCTCGGCGACCTGGCGATCCGCCACCACATGCGGATTCCCGAGCACTCCCCCGAGCGATCGGTCTACGGCGAGCCGGAAAACCTGCCCCGCCTGCTCGACGAGGTCGGCTTCGAGAAGGCGCGGATCACCGAGATGGTCACCGGCGGGCGCGTCCACGGCCCACGCGAGTGGACCCAGCTGATGGCCGGTTCCGGCCCGCTGCCGAACACGCTGCTGTCCGTTCTCGGACCGCGGCTGAGGGCGGAGTTCGAGGCGATCCTGGCCGAGGGGATGGATGAGCTCGGCGACGAGGCCTTCCGCTACCACTTCGCCTTCATCTTCGCGGTCGGCGTGGTGGCCGCCCGAGAGCCTTAACAGCCGGGGTTTCGGATCCGGCCCCGGTCGCGCAGGCTTCGCCTTCGAAATTCGAAATCGGAGGTGTTGGAAAAGATGCTTCTCGCGACCAACGTCCAGCCGGTGCTGGACATCATCAACAACTGGATCTTCGTGGCGCGGGCGCTGGTCGGGTCGGTCGGGGCCCTGGCCTTCGTTCTGGCCTTCCTCTGGAAGATGACGGCGGTCGAGCCGAAGACGGTGCTCCAGGCCAAGCAGTGGATCCAGCGGATCGTCGTCGGGACCATCGGCGTGGAGATGGCGTCGACCCTGGTCGACGTCCTCAAGGGCTCCCTCCCGGGCTAGTCGGCGGTGGGCACCCCCCTTCTTCCGTCGATGGACCCGGTGAGGTGGCTCTGGGACCTGGTGGCAGCGGCCGTCGAGGGCAGTGCCGGCGAGGTCACGGGGATCGTGACCAACTTCCTCTTCTCGACGCGGGATGTGCTCGACGGCGGCCGTCCTTTCACCGAAGGGTCGGTCATCGCCCGCTTCCAACCCACGGCCGTCGTCCTCGCCGATGCCGCCCTGGCCGCTGCGGTGATCTGGGGCTTCTACCAGATCATGTTCGGCCACGGGATGCGGACCCTTTACTCGGTCCGCATCCTGCTCCCCCGCGTCCTTCTCGCGGTCGTGCTGACCAACTTCTCGCTTCCGCTTTTGCAGGCCGCGATCGACTTCAACAACGCCCTCTGCTCGGCTGTGCTGGGCATCGGGATCAGCTTCGATCCGGGGTCGATCACGGCCTTTCGCGACCTGGGCTCAGGGCCCGGGCTGAGCGCGATCGTGGTCGCCGCATTGTTCGCCGGCTACGCGGTCCTCGCCATCGCGTACGCGCTCCGTTACTCGCTCCTCATCGTCCTCGCCATCACCGCACCGCTGGCGGCGCTCCTCTTCGTCCTCCCGGATACCCACCATTACGCGCGCAAATGGGGGTCGCTGTTCGTATCGACGCTCTTCATGCAGCCGCTCCAGCTGCTCATCCTCCAGGTCGGGCTGCAGCTCGATCTCGGAACCGCCCCCTGGAATCCCGGCCGCCACCTCTTCGCTCTCGCGACCCTGCTGCTCGCCTTCAAGGTGCCCGGCGCCCTCCACGCAACCTCGACGGTGGGCACCCACGCGATGTCGACGGTGAAGCACTACGCGCACCTGGTCACCCACGGCATCGGGCACGTCGCGTGACCCCGCTGCCGGCTCTTGCCACAGCAACCGCCGGTATCGCCTTCGTCCTGCTCGCCGCCCACGGCTCGACGACGAAACCCCTGGAGATGGTCCCGGGCGCCGTGGTGACGCAACGGTTCGGCTGCACGAGCTTCGAGCTCGAACCGGTCCAGCCTGCCTGCCCGGGCGGGCATTTCCATTCGGGAATCGACCTGGCGGCGCCTGCCGGGACGCCGGTGCTGGCTCCTCGCGGGGGCGTCGCCCGGGTCGGCGAGGGCGGGCCCTGCGGCATCCACGTCGTGATCCGCCACGGCGGTGGGATCGAGACCCTCTATTGCCACCTCTCCGAGGCGGCGGTCGCCGACGGCCAGCGAGTCGCCGCCGGGCAGCGGATCGGAAGCATCGGCGCCAGCGGTCTAACGACGGGTCCCCATCTTCATTTCGAGGTCCACAGCGACGGCCGGCCGGTGGACCCGGCCACCTGGCTGCTCACGGCGCCGGCCACCACCAACCAATTCGGAGGTAGATGAAAAGCATGGTCAACAAGGTCCACCTGCTCGGCCACCTGACAGCGGATCCCGAGGTGCGGGCGACGCCCGCCGGGCTCCAGGTCGCCAATATCCGCGTCGCCACCAACACCTACGCCGGCCACGACGAGGCAGGCAACCTCAAAAAGCACACCGACTTCCACCACCTGGTCATGTTCGGCCGCCAGGCGGAGATCGCCGCCGAATACCTCCGGAAGGGGCGGCTGATCTATGCCGATGGCCGCCTCCAGACCAAGTCCTGGGACGATGCCGAGGGCAAACGCCATTGGGCCACGGAGGTCATCGTGGATTCGTTCCAGATGGTCGGACCGAAGCCCGAGGAAGCGGCCTGAAGAGAGACCGGCCGGGCGGCGGTGGCGCGAATATCGCCGCCCGGCGTCGGGTTACCAAGAGGTGTCTGTGATGTCGGTGGTCGCGCTTCGGGACGGCTCCGAGGTCGAGTTGCGGCCCCTCGAGCCGGACGATCGGGAGCGGCTGGTGCGGCTCTTCTACCGGCTCTCGCCGGAGAGCGTCTATCGCCGCTTCCTGAGCCCGCTTCACGGCCCGAGCGATCCCGGGCTCGACCGCCTGGTGGACCTCGACCACCGCGAGCGCGAGGCCCTGGCGGCGGTCTTCGGCGACGAGGTCGTGGGTGTTGCCCGCTACTTTCGAAACGCTGAAACCACCTCCGCGGACATGGCCGTGCTGGTCGAGGACGCCTGGCAGCGAAGGGGCCTCGCGGTGGTCCTGATCGAACGGCTTCGCGAGCTCGCCCGGAGCCGCGGGATCGAGACCTTCACCGCGACCATCCTCAGTGAGAACCGGCCGGTGATCCGGATGGTCCACAAGGTCTTTCCGTGGGCGATCCTAACGCTCGACGGCCCGGAGCTGACCGCGTTCATGCCCTTCGAGCCACCGCTAGGATGACCTCCATGCGCAGCAGACGGCCGCTGATCGGGATCACCTGTGGCTCCATCGGGGAGGGCGGGCGGGTCAAGTACGGCCAGAACCGGTCCTACGT
>DATCPJ010000123.1:0-13721 GCA_036570145.1 Candidatus Dormiibacterota bacterium | reverse complement strand
TGAATGGGGAGGGTGGGATTTGGGGAGGGTGGGATTTGGGGAGGGTGGGATTTGGGGAGGGTGGGATGACGGGGGGCCTTGCAAATGAATACCCTCCCCACCGTGTGGGGAGGGAAGGGTGGGGCCAAACAGCGGGCTCGGAACTCGCGAGCCCGCTAGTCGCTATTTACAGGACCACGCCCCGCCGCCGTGCTGCTGGTAGTACCAGGCCGCGGCGTTGACGTTGGCCGAGGCGTCGAAGATGTTCTGGCCTCCGTACGGGGTTCCCCGGAAGGTTCCCGGCATGAACTGGAACACGCCCGAGGCGCCGTCCGGGTTGTACGCATTGGGGTTGTAGCCCGACTCGCAGGCGGCGACCCGGAGACCCCAGTCCACGGCAGCCTGGCCCTGCGGGCCGAAAGCCTGCCGGATCAGGTCCTGGACGAACCCGGACGAGGGCCGGGGAGCGGACGGGGCCCCCGCATGGACGACCACGCGGGTGGCTGCGGCGATCCGCGCCGCGGCGTCGGCGGCGGCCGCGGCGTCGGCCGCCTCCTTGGCCTGGGCGGCGTCGTATTCAGCCTGCCACGCCGCCTGGACGGCGGTCCAGCTGGCGCTGGTCTGGCCGTCGAGCTTGATGGCGGCCTTCGAGGGCGCCGACGGGGCAGAGTTGGAGTTGGCCGAGCTGGTCGCCGGGGCCGTCTTGGGGCCGCTGATGACGGGGCCCTTCAGCGGGATGAACGAGAGGCCGAACACGAGGACGAGCGAAAACACCTTGACGATCTGAACCAATGCGGAAATCCCCCACGTGATGGCGCCCGGGATCCTTCTGGATCCTTAGTTATTCGCGCCTTCCAGCCCGAGCCAGGCATGACGTGGAGGAGATGTGCTCAGGCGAACTTGACTTAGGGAAGCTAACACAAACGATCCGCAATAGTGTCGGCAAAAGTGTTAATCGACTCGTTAACCACCTCCCTTTGGGGTGGTTGTCGGCAGAGGATCGCTACGCTGGTTGGATGGGATTCGACCAGTACCACGAGCCGCCGTCGGAGCTGAGCCAGGAAACCCGGACCAAGGCGCGCCTGATCGCCTCGCTGACCGAGGAGGCCGAGGCGATCGGGTGGTACGAGCAGAGGATCTCGGTCGAGAAGGACGCCGAGGCGCGGGCGATCATGGAGAACGCCCAGCAGGAGGAGTTCAAGCACTTCGGCATGGACCTCGAGTTCCTCACCCGGCGGATGCCGAAGTGGCAGAAGGAGCTCAAGCTCATCCTCTTCCAGCCGGGCGACATCGTGAAGCACGGCGAAGAAGCCGAGAACGCTGTCGACTGAAGGCGACTACGAGGCCAGGGAGAGGACAAGGCCGGCCTGGCCCAGGTGATAGGTGATGATCACCGGCAGCGGCGACCAGGAGAGGGGCCGGACGAAGCGGTTCCAGGCGATCAGCGCGTCTGAGGCGTAGAAGAGGGCGGCGCCGGCCAGCGCCGTGGGCTTCCCGCTCGCTGCGGCAAGCGCGAGCATGGCGGAGATCGCCAGCAGGTAGGCCGTCACCGGGAGCGTCAGGGCGCGGTGCCTCGACCCGAGGACGGAGCGGAGGACCCGGCCGCCCACCGCCAGCGACACGATCGCGACGGCCGGCGCGGAGATCGCGAGGAGCCCCGGTCTCACGCCGCCGATGAGGAAGCCGGCGCTGTATGCCAGGTGCGCGGCGAGGAAGGCGGCAAGCCCGGCGGGAAAGCCGCGCTCGCCCGAGAGGAGCAGGACATCGCCGGCGAAGGAGAGGAGGACGGCGGCGATGAACAGGTACCGCTGTCCGTTGCTGGCGGGCAGGAGGGTGAGCGCGACCCCGACGAGGAGCAGGATCGTTCCCGGTTTGAAGACCCAGCGCAGTCGCAGGTTGGCGTGGGCGACCGCGAGCCAGTCGACGGCGGCGAAGGCGATCGCGGCGGCAAACATCAGCCACGCGATCTGCGTCATCGAATCGAGGCTAACCTAGCGGGCTAGGGAACGAAGATGCGGGAACCCGGCTCTCGAATGCTTAATCACCGCTTCAGGTTCCCTTCACACGATGTCGGGTATCAGCTTTCTATGCGTTTTCGCAGTCCGGCCGTCCAGGCTCTCGGTCGTGGGGATCCTCCTGCCCGCGGCCGGGGCCTGACGGCCCTTTTCCGGAACAGCTCCTGGTCATGCGCGTCCTGATCGCCGAGGATGACGCGGGCGTGCGCTCGGTGCTCGAGCGCGGTCTCACCGAAGAGGGCTACGTCTGCGACACCGCCACCCAGGGCGATGACGCGTTGCACCTGCTGCGCATCTACGACTATGCCGCCGCGGTGCTCGACTGGCGGATGCCCGGCCTCACCGGTGAGGAGGTCGCTCGGGAGGCCCGCAAGCTCAAGATCCGGACACCGATCCTGATGCTGACGGCCCGGGACACGATCGCGGACAAGGTCCAGGGCCTCGACGCGGGCGCCGACGATTACCTCGTCAAGCCCTTCCAGTTCGAGGAGCTGCTCGCCCGACTGCGCGCGCTGCTCCGGCGGCCGCCCGAGGTGGAGGAGCCCATTCTCAGCCGCGGCCGCCTCGCGCTCGATCCCGCCCGCCGGCTGGTCACGATCGGCGGCGACCACGTGGCGATCACCGGCGTCGAGTTCGCAATCCTCGAGCTGCTGCTCCGCCGCTCGCCCGCCATCGTCACCCGCGAGGTGATCGGACGGCACGCCTGGCCGGAGGCGGGAGCAGAGATCGGCTCCAATACGATCGACGTCCACATGGCCAATCTCCGCCGCAAGCTCGCCGGGGCGGGCGTCCAGCTCGTCACCGTCCGCGGCGCGGGCTACCGGCTGGTCGAGGGATGAGCATCGGCCGGCGCCTCGCCGGGATGATCGGCTGGCGTATCGCCCGCGTCGCCGCCATCGCGGCCGCTGTCGCGCTGGTCATCTATGGCCTGGTCGTCACGGGGGTCGACGTCAGCCTCTTCAGGAGCATGATCACCGACGCTGACAGCCGGGTGATCGGCCGGATCAATGTCCTTCTCGCCTCCCAGGACGTCCGCGGTCCGCGGGCCTTCGCTCCCAGCGAGGGGTCCCAGCCGATCTACCTCTGGCTTTACGGGCTCGACGGCAAGGTCGCGATCGCGACCCCCGGAGCGCCCGACGTGCCCGACGGCCTCCACCCCCATCTGCCGGCATCTGTCGACGCTTCCGGCCATCACCTCCGCGTCAACGGCATCCAGGCGATCGAGGTCGGCACAGGGCGGCCCGCCGGCTGGCTGATGGTCGGGACCAGCGTCGACGGCGTCTACGGCTCGATGTTCAACCTGGTCCTGGTCGAGGCAGGTTTGGCCATCCCCCTCGGAATCTTCGTCTTCCTCGGCGCGCTCTGGATCGCGCGCCGGGCGGTGGCTCCGGTGGAGGAGGCCCGCCGCCGCCAGCTCGCCTTCACCGCCGACGCCTCCCACGAGCTGCGGACGCCGCTCACGGTGATCGAGGCGGAGGCCTCGCTCGCGCTCCTCCAGGACCGCGACGCCGGCTCCTACCGGCAGTCGATCGAGCGCATCGCCGGCGAGGGCGCCCGGCTCCGCCTGATCGTCGAGGATCTTCTCTGGCTGGCCCGCTTCGAGTCCGAGCCGAGCCTGCCGGAGTCCGGCACCGTCGACGTCGGCGAGGTCGCGACCGATTCGGTGGCCCGCTTCCGGCACGTCGCCGACCAGCGGGGCATCCGGCTGACCGGACGGGTGACGACTCCCCAGGCGCCGCTCATAGCGGCGCCGCCGGAGTGGATCGACCGACTGGCCGGGGTGCTCGTCGACAACGCCTGCCGCTATTCGCCCGACGGCGGCAGCGTCGAAGTGTCGGTCGTCACCGGCGAGGGGCGGGTTCGGCTGGCGGTCGACGACAGCGGACCCGGTATCCCGCCCGCCGAGCGGTCGCAGATCTTCGACCGCTTCCACCGCGCCAACAGCAAACCCGGCGGGGCCGGGCTTGGGCTGGCGATCGGCAATGCGATCGTCACCGCGACCGGCGGCCGCTGGGAGGTCGCCGAATCGCAGGCCGGCGGAGCGCGGATGGCCGTTCACTGGCCGCTCGTCAGGGGTGCGCGAGAGGGTGAGCCGATGGTCGTCGAGAGGTCCGCCCCGTCCGCCGATGCGGCGCGTTCCGGATCGCCGGTCAGCGGATTTGGAGCAGCCGCCTCAGCGGAGGCGGTCGAGGAGCGGCGCCAGCACCCCGGGTAGACCCGCGTCGCCCAGGCCGAACGGCGTCGGCGAGAAGTTGAGGATGGCGTGGTCGCATCCCGCCGCCCGGTAGCGCCCGATCGCGTCGGCCACCTCCTCCGGGCTGCCCGTGATCGCCGAAGGGTGCCGGTCCACGCCCGGCAGCACGAGCAGGCCGGCGCTGGCCGCCAGCTCCGACCGCTTCCTGCCGGCTGTCTGGAGCGCCGCCTCGACCTCCACCAGGCGCTCCTGGAAGGTGGCGGGATCGGGGCCGTACCACGCACCGTTCCAACCTCCCGCCAGGCGGCCGGTCAGCTGCAGCATCCGGGGGCCGGCGGCCGCGATCCAGGGCAACGGCGCGGGCTCGCCGAAGACGACGCCCTGGTGGAGCACCTGGTAGCGACCCTCGAAGTCCGCCGCTCCATCGGCGAGAAGTCGGGTCAGGGCTTCGACGTACTCCTCGAAGCGGCTGACGAGGTGATCGAAGGGAAACCCGAAGGCGTCGAACTCCGGTTGGTGCCAGCCCGCGCCGATGCCGAGGATGAGCCGCCCGCCAGAGGCGGCCTGCAGCGTCCGGGCCTCGCGGGCGAGCTGGACGGGAGGCCGAAAGGGTGCGCAGAGGACCAGGGTGCCGAGCTCGATCCTCTCGGTGCGTGCGGCGACGTGGCTCAGGAAGGCGATCGGTTCCGGGCCGCCGAGGATCCGCCTTCCGTCGCGATGGATGAAGACGTGGTCCATCACCCAGGCCGAGTCGTAGCCGAGACCCTCGGCGGCGACGACGTCCTCGGCCATCTCCCCGAACGAGCGGGCCCGGCCGGAGGCGAGCTCGTAGGCGGGGATGGTGATGCCGACCTTCATGCTTCGGGCCCGAATGTATCCGGTCGGCTAGAATTTCCGCCCGCATGAGCTCGTTCAGCAACGCACCCTCCTACCTGCTCACGTCCGAGTCGGTCACCGAGGGACACCCCGACAAGGTCTGCGACCAGGTCTCGGACTCGATTCTCGATGCCCTCCTGGCGCAGGACCCGGATGCCCGGGTGGCTTGTGAGACGGCCATCACCAAGGGCCTCTGCATCGTGATCGGCGAGGTCACGACGACGGCCGACATCGACATTCAGAGGGTCATCCGGGAGACGATCCGGGGGATCGGCTACACCAGCGAGGAGCTCGGCTTCGACGCCGACCACGCGATGATCCAGGTCTACCTGAAGGAGCAGTCGCCGAACATCGCCGCGGGCGTCGACCACTCCCTCGAGGAGCGCTCCGGCGACTTCGAGGACGACCCCTTCGAGCTCCAGGGCGCCGGCGACCAGGGCATGATGATCGGCTTCGCCTGCAACGAGACGCCCGAGCTGATGCCGCTCACGATCTCCCTCGCCCACAAGCTCACCCAGCGGCTGGCGGTGGCGAGGAAGGACGGCACCCTACCCTGGCTGCGCCCGGACGGCAAGTCCCAGGTCACGGTCGAATACGCGCACGGAAAGCCGGTCCGCATCGAAGCGGTCGTCATCTCGACCCACCACCAGCCGCAGGTCACCAACGAGGAGATCGAGCGCGGCATCCGGGAGCAGGTCATCGACAAGGTGCTGCCTCACGACCTGGTCGATGCGCGGACCAAGATCATGGTCAACCCGAGCGGCCGCTTCGAGATCGGCGGCCCGACGGCAGACGCCGGCCTAACCGGCCGGAAGATCATCGTCGACACCTACGGCGGGATCGCCCGCCACGGTGGGGGCGCGTTCAGCGGCAAGGATCCCTCCAAGGTCGACCGTTCGGCCGCCTATGCCGCCCGCCACGTCGCCAAGAACATCGTGGCCGCCGGCCTCGCCGAGCGCTGCGAGGTCCAGGTCTCCTACGCGATCGGCCGGGCCCATCCGACCTCGATCGCGGTCGAGACCTTCGAGACCGAGACGGTCCCGATGGCCGAGCTGCTGGAGCTGGTCCGGACCCACTTCGACCTCCGGCCCGCCGCGATCATCGCCAACCTCAACCTGCGGCGACCGATCTACGGCAAGACCGCCGCCTATGGCCACTTCGGCCGCGACGACCTGCAGGTCCCCTGGGAAAACACCGATGTGGCCGACGCCCTCCGCTCGAAAGCGTCGACCGCCGCGGCAACCCGCTCCAGCTAGAAGCCGTCCCGCTCGTGGCGGGCGAGGTCGGCTCCCATCGCGATGAAGGCGAGGCCGACGATCACCAGCAGGCCGGGCCAGGCCTGCAGGCCACTGAGTCCGACGAAGAGCAGATGAGCCATTTCCGCTCTTCTGATTATTACAAACTCAGTATCACTTCTTCAGCAAACAATTCATCACATCTCGGAGCGGATGAAGTCGGCCACGCGTTCGCCGATCATCATCGTGGGCAGGTTGATGTTGGCCCGCGGGACAGTCGGCATCACGGACGCGTCGGCGACGTAGAGGTTCGCGATCCCGCGCAACCGGCAGTGATCGTCCACCACCGCCAGCGGATCGTCCTCGGCGCCCATCTTGAGCGTCCCCGAGGGGTGGTAGTCGGTCGCATGGAAGTCGCGGAAATGCTCGCGCAGAGCCTCCTCGTCGCGTGCCGTCTCGGCATCGGGTAGGAGGAGCTCGCATTTCATGCTCGCACCCAGCACCTCCGCCACCGCGAAGGCCGCCTTCGCCCCGCCCACCATCCGGTCGAGGTCGCGCGGGTTGGAGAAGAAGCGATGCTCGATGTGCGGCTCCGCGGCCGGGTCCCGCGAGACGGCGCGGACGATGCCCTCGGATTCGCAGTTGCTCACCTCGATGTAGAGGCCGCTCAGTCCCGGCATCGCGAACAGCTCGCCGAAGAGGAAGGTGAACTTGACGTCGTCGACGGGCAGTTCGGGCTCCGTCTTGAGCTTCAGCGTGGGGCCGATCGGGATGAAGTCGGGGGGCGCCTGCTGGCCGATGTCGAGGGCGATGAGGGAGGAGACGTGATCGAGCAGGTGCTCGCCGACGCCGGGGAGGTCGACGATGGTGTCCACCCCGAGGCTGCGGAGCAGCTCAGGGGGACCGATGCCCGAGCGCTGAAGGATCTGGGGCGAGTTGTAGGCGCCGGCCGCGAGCACGACCCGGCCGCCGTCGACGACCTCACCGCCGGCCAGTCGCACGCCGGTGGCGCGGCCATCCCGGAGCAGCAGGGTGTCGACCAGGGCCCCGGCGTGGATCGTCAGGTTCGGCCGGCTGCGCGCCGCCGCGATATAGGTGAGCAGGGTGCTCTGCCGCTGGCGGTCCTTGAGGTTCCGCGGCAGCGGCCCGACGCCGACCCCGCCCGGCTGGTTGAGGTCGTCGAGGGCAGCATGGCCGACCTCGAGGCACGCCGCGCGGACCTGCTTTTGGAATTCGCTCAAGGGCTCCCGCTCGACATGGATGGGACCGTTCCGGCCATGGTAGGGACGGTCGCCGAACTCTCGATCGGTCTCCAGCCGGTTGAAGTAGGGGAGGCAGTCAGCCCAGCTCCAGGACGGCGCGCCGAGCGCGGCCCAGCCGTCGTAATCCTGCGGCTGGCCGCGGAGCGCGAAGCTGGAGTTGACGCAGGAGCTCCCGCCCAGGATCCGGCCCCGCGGCAGTGCGCTGCGGGCCTCGCGGTCGAGGTAGTCCCAGTCGTAGTCGTTGACGCCGCTTCCGAGCCGTACGTAACGGACTGCGTCGGGGATGTCGTCGCCGGGGTCGGGGCCCGCCTCGAGGAGGAGGACGTTCACGGCCGGGTCCTCGCTCAACCGGCTGGCGACGACGCCGCCACCCGAGCCGGAGCCGACGACGATCACATCGAAACGGGGCACCGAACTAATCTAGCGAGCCGGTCCGGTGGCGGCCCGCTTCCGAGAGGTCCACGAAGGCACGGCGGTGGAAGACCAGGGGCAGCTGGCCCTCGGCGGTGGCGCCCTCCATCACCTCGCCGATGAAGATCCAGTGGTCGCCTGCCTCGACCGCATTCCAGGTGCGGCACACGATGTGCGCCGCCGAGTCCTCGTAGAGGATCGGGCCGCCTTCCGGCAGCCGCGGCCGGCGCCAGGGGATGCGCGTGAACTTGTCGCCCGATTTGGTTGCCATCAGGCGCGCAACCTGGTCCGAGCGGTGGCCGACGAAGTTGATCGTGAAGCCGCCCGAATGCTGGATGGCGGGCAGCGTGTTGGAGGCCCGGTCCACGCAGACAAGCACCAGCGGCGGCTCCAGGGAGACGCCGCAAAAGGCGATCAAGGTCAGGCCGCGAGGGCTGCCCGCGGCGTCGAACGCGGTAACCACCGTCACCCCGGCGGGAAAGCTGGAAAGCAGGTCGCGGTAGAGGTCGGCCCGATCCCCTCCCTGCCGCAGGGCGGTGAGCTCGGAGTCGACGCTGAGCTCCAGCCGCCCCTCGTCTTCCATCGAGCGAAGTCTAGGTTGCCAGTGGGTGGCCCCTGGCCGCCTTCGGGGGGCGGGACGAGCGCGAACCGAGCTGTTATCTAGCAAATACCCTCCCCACCGGGTGGGGAGGGAAGGGTGGGGCCAAAGGTCGGCCTGTGAACTCGTGGGACGACGGCCCCAAGGCCCTTGTATGCCCCCACCCTGCCCTCCCCATGAATGGGGAGGGTGGGACATGAGGGCGCGGCGGGGCTACCGCTCGAAGGAGCGAGGGTCGAAGGCGTCGCGCAGGCCGTCTCCGATGAAGTTGATGCAGAGGACGGTGATGAGGATCATCGAGCCCGGGAAGAGCGCGTAGTAGGGCGCGTCCCAGATGAACTGCTGGGCGTGGAAGAGGGTGCTGCCCCAGGACGCGATCGGGGGGCCGATGCCGAGGCCCAGGTAGCTGAGCGTCGACTCGGTGAGGATGGCGGTCCCGATGCTCAGCGTCGCCGCGACGACGATGGCGCCGAGGGCGTTGGGCAGGATGTGCCGCATCACGATCTTGAGATGGCCGGAGCCGATGGCGCGCGCCGCCTCGACATAGTCCTTCTCGCGGACCGAGAGGACGACCGAGCGGATGATCCGCGCCGTCTGCGGCCAGGCGGTCAGGCCGATAGCGAGAATGATCACGGTCGGGGTCTGGCCGAAGCTGGTGGAGATCAGGATCAGGAGAAAGATCGCCGGGATCGCGAGGACCGCGTCGGTCAACCGCATCAGCACGTTGTCGAGGAAGCCCCCCGCATAGCCCGCGATGGTGCCGACGCTGACGCCCGCGAAGATCGTGACCAGGGTTGCCAGCAGCCCGACCATGATCGAGACGCGGCCGCCGCTCAGGACGCGGAGCAGGAGGTCGCGGCCGAGCTCGTCGGTGCCCAGCAGGTGGGGGAAGCCGGGCGCCTGGAACTGGTGGTAGAGGTCCGGTCCGTCCCACGCGACGGGCAGCAGGAAGGGCCCGACGAGGGAGGCCAGCCCGACGAGCAGGATGACGACGACGGAGATCATCGCCGGACGGTGGCGGCGAAGCTTGCGGAAGGCGAGGGCATAGAAGCCCACGTCCTGGCGGACGTCGAAGTCAGCCTGTGGTTCGGTCGGTAGCGCCGGCGGGGTTTCGGAGTCCTGGAGTCCCTGCGAGACCATGTCCAGCCTTCCTCCCTTACCGGTACTGGATCCGCGGGTCCGCCCAGCCGTAGGCGAGGTCCGCGATCAGGTTGCCGATGACGACGAAGAGGGCGAGGAGGATGAGGATCCCCATCAGCACCTGGTAGTCGAGCTGCTGCGCCGCCTCCCAGAAGAGCCGGCCCATGCCCGGCCAGGCGAACACCTGCTCGGTGATCAGGGCGCCGACGAAGAGCTGCGGGATGTCGAGGCCCATCAGCGTGATCAGCGGCAGGAGGGCGTTGCGGAAAGCGTGGCGGATGATGACCGCCCGCTCACCGAGCCCCTTCGCCCGCGCCGTCCGGACGTAGTCCTGGTTCAGCACCTCGAGCATCGCGCCCCGGATGAACCGGCTGTAGGCCGCGATGAACTGGACCGCCAGCACCACCGCGGGCAGCACGAGGTGCCAGCCGAGGTCGAGCGGCGCTTTCCAGATCAAGGGAAACCCGGTGTCCCCGAAGGTGGACACCATCCCGGAGGTCGGGAAGAGCTTGAACCCGAAGTGTTCGTAGGGGAAGACCGAGAGGCCGATGATCAGCATCAAACCGAACCAGAAGTTGGGGAGCGAGAAGCCGACGAAGGCGAAGGTGGTGACCGCGTTGTCGAACTTCGAATACTGCTTGACGGCCGAGATGACCCCGATCGGGACGGCGATCAAGAGCGTCAGCACGTAAGCGGTGCCCATCAGGATCACCGTGTTGGGGAGCCGCTGCTTGACGAGGTCGAGGGTGGCCTGGTGGCTGAAGTAGCTGGTGCCGAAGTCGAGGTGGACCAGGTTCCAGATCCAGAGCCCGTACTGGTACCACACCGGCTTGTCCCAGCCGTAGTAGCGGAGGATGTGGTCCCGCGCCGCGGCCGTCAGGTTGGGCCGGTGGAGGAGCAGGTCCCACGGTTTCTCCGGCTGCAGCTGGAGGATCGCGAAGAGGATCACCGAGATGATGATCAGCAGGGGCACCGATTGGAGGGTGCGCCGGACCAGGTATTGGAGCATCACTCCACGCTAGTTCACATTCGCAGGCTCCGCCATCGGACGAGAAGTGGACATTCCGCGCCGGCCTCTCCTCCCGCGGGTGGAGACGCCCGTTCGCCTCACTCCTCTTCGGTGAGCCCGTGGATGAACGCGTAGGCCACCGCCTGGGCGCGGTCGCGCAGGTGCGTCTTGGCGAGGATGTTGTTGACGTGGGTCTTCACGGTGGCTTCGCTGACGAACAGCCGCTGGGCGATCTCGGCGTTGCTGAGGCCGTGCGAGATCAGGTGGAGGACCTCGACCTCGCGCTGGGTCAGGTCGTGGGGCGGCTCCGGCGAGCGTTTCGCGGAAACCGATCGGACGTGCTCGAGCAGACGCTTCTGGACGTGGGGGTCGAGCAGCGCGCCTCCCGCCTGGACGGTTGCGATGGCGCGCCGGATCTGCTCGGCGCCGCTGTCCTTGGTCAGGTAGCCGGAGGCGCCGGCGCTGATCGCCGCGAAGATCGACTCGTCGTCGGCGTAAGCGCTGAGGATCACCACCTGGGTGCGCGGCAGCATGGTCACGATCTGACGCGTCGCATCGACGCCGTCCATGCCCGGCATGACGAGGTCCATCAGCACGACGTCGGGCCTCAGCTCGGTCGCCATCGCCACCGCCGACTCGCCGTCGGAGGCGACGCCGACCACCTCCAGCTCCCCGAACTGGCCGAGGAGGAGGGCCAGGCCTTCGCGGATCAGGGCCTGGTCGTCGGCGATGAGGACTCGGATGGGTTCTCCGGGCATTGGGCTGGATGGTAGGTTAGGTCGGCGATGAAGGTGCGAGCCGCGGTCGTCCAGGCCGGGTCGGTCGGCTTCGATCGCGAGGGATCGCTCGCCAAGCTCGAGAGGCTGATCGCCGACGCGGCTCGGCAGGGCGCCCAGCTCGCGGTCTTTCCGGAGGCGTTCATCTCGGCCTACCCGAAGGGGCTCGACTTCGGGGCTGTCGTGGGTAACCGGACCGACGCCGGCCGCGACCAGTTCCGCCGCTACTTCGAGAGCGCGATCGAGGTGCCTGGGCCCGACGTCGACCGGATCGCGGCGGCCGTGCGGGAGCACGCGCTCCACCTGGTCGTCGGGGTCATCGAGCGAGACGGCGGAACGCTCTACTGCACGGCGCTCTTCTTCAGCCCCGAGGCGGGCTATCTCGGCAAGCACCGCAAGCTGATGCCGACCGCGATGGAGCGCTTGGTCTGGGGGTTCGGCGACGGTTCGACACTGCCCGTCTTCGACACCCCGCTCGGCCGGTTGGGCGCGGTCATCTGCTGGGAGAACTACATGCCGATGCTGCGAACGGCGATGTACGCGAAGGGCATCCAGCTCTACTGCGCGCCGACCGCCGACGACCGCGATTCCTGGCTGTCGTCGATGCGCCACATCGCGATCGAGGGCCGCTGCTTCGTCCTCAGCAGCTGCCAGCACCTGCGCCGCTCCGACCTGCCGGCGGATATACCCAACGGACTCTCCGAGGACCCCGACGCGATCGTCATGCGGGGCGGCTCGGCCATCGTCGATCCCTTCGGACGGGTCATCGCGGGTCCCTGCTTCGACCAGGACGCGATCCTCTGCGCCGTCCTCGACCTCGACGAGATCGCGAGGGGAAAGTTCGACTTCGACGCCGTGGGGCACTACGCGCGCCCCGACGTCTTCCAGCTCAAGGTCAACGAGGACCCGCAGCGACCGGTCAGCTGACGGGCCCCCTCCCCGCCTTGGGCGTCACTCCCGCCACGAGTGGGGGAGCAAGAATTGCCTCCTCACACGGTAGAACAGAGGCTTGGCTCCCCACAAAGTGGGGAGGTGTCCGCGAAGCGGACGGAGGGGCCGGCCAAAGCTCTCGATATCCAGGTGAGCAAGGCTTTACGATCGAGTGAGTGAGCGTCGAGCAGAACAACTCCGGCTTCGACCGGTGGATTGAGAAGCAGGGCTGGCTGGACCCGCCGGCCGAGGTCGTCCAGGGCTGGGTGCTGAAGCTTTACGAGGCGATGGGCGGTCCCGGCGCGATCCTCAAGTCGATGATGCACGGGACCAAGCCGGTCGGCCACCCGCTCCATCCCGCGCTCATCGCCGTCCCGTTGGGCGCGTTCACGGTGATGCTGCTGGCCGACTGGTTGGCGATCTTCACCCGCGCCATCCCCTCCGAGGTGGGCCCCTTCAGCCTCATCGTCGGGATCCTCGGGATGCTTGCCGCCGCGGTGACGGGGTACACCGACTACACCGGGACCGCCGGCAAGGAGCGCCGCTACGCGACCGTCCACGGCGCGACGATGACGCTCCTGCTGGTGGCGATGATCGTCTCCCTCGCCCTCCGCTACGGGCACAGCGCGACGCTCTTCTTCACCGGCGTGCTGGTCTCGACCGCCGCCTACCTGGTGATGCTCTGGGGCGCCTACCTCGGCGGCCACCTGAGCTTTGGCTTCGGCACCATGGTCAACCGCAACGCGTTCGTCGAGGGCGTGACCGAGTGGACCGAGGTGGGGACGGTCAAGAAGTTCGTGGAGGGCAGGCTGGTCCGCGTCCAGGCGGGCGACATGCCGGTGCTGCTCGTCCGGCTCGGGGGTCGCCTCAACGCCATCGCGGCGACCTGCTCGCACGCCGGCGGCCCGCTCGAGGAGGGAACGCTGGAGGGCGACATCGTCACCTGCCCCTGGCACGGCTCGCGCTTCTGCGTCTCCGACGGGCGGGTGGAAAACGGCCCGGCGACTTTCGACGAGCCGGCCTTCCTGGTCCGCGAGCACGGTGGTAAGGTCGAGGTCAGGCTGCCGGCTCCCCTCCACTGAAAAGAGAGTTCCCCGGTTTCATGGAAATCCCCAGCGCGAACTCCGGCCGTCTCAGCGAGCCTCTCGTCCGCCAGAACGGGGAGCTCCGGGTCGCCTCCTGGGAGGAGGCGCTCGACCGCGCCGCCGAGGGTTTCAAGCGCGAGCTCGCCGCCACCGGGCCGGAAGGCTTCGGGCTCTTCAGCTGCTCGAAGGCGACCAACGAGCTCAACTTCCT
>DATCPJ010000122.1:0-12286 GCA_036570145.1 Candidatus Dormiibacterota bacterium | reverse complement strand
CCCGCCCTGCCCCGAGCCGATCACGCCGCCGACCCTTCTCCTCTGGGGCGACCAGGACCCGGCGCTGGGCCGCAAGGGCGTCGAGGCGACGGCCGCGCTGGTTGAAGGCCCCTACCGGCTGATCGTGCTCGAGGGTGCCGGCCACTGGCTCCAGTTCGAGCGGTCCGCCGAGGTCTCCCGGGCGATCATCGAGCACATCAGAGGACAATAGGAACCGAAAGAAGATGGGACAGTTCCGCCCGCTGTCCGCTCGCCGCGTTGGACCGCGCCGGCGAGGCGTGAGCACCTTCGGCCTGGTCCTGATCGTGCTCGGCCTGGTCGGGCTCCTGGTCACCTACTCCTTCCTGCCCGGCTGGGTGCCCCGCTTCTGGCCGCTGCTGATCGTGGCGATCGGGCTGCTCGGCCTCTTCCGGAGGCCCGCCTTCGTGACTGAGCTCGACGCCCTCGTCCCCGGCGTCGCGGGGACCGCCGACCGTACCCGCCGCCGCTTCAGCCTCGTCGTGGTCGGCATCGGCCTGCTGCTGCTCGTCTTCACGAGCCACCTGGTCGACGAGCGGATCGCGGGGCCGGCGGTGATCATCGCGCTCGGCGTCGCGCTCCTCTGGCGGCGCTACCGCTGACGGAGCGCGACTGGCTCGGCCTCTTCTCCGGGATCGCCGAAGACGTGCGGGCGATCGTCTCCCCGGTGATCGGCACCGAGGGCGGCAGGCAGGAGATCTCGACGGGCGCCGGCGGTGACCGCACGGTCGAGATCGACCGCCTTGCCGAGGAGAGCGCGATGGCCGCCTTCGAGCGGGCGGCGGCTCGCGGGCTCGCCTTCAGCGTCCTCTCCGAGGAGATCGGCCATCGCTCGTTCGGCGCCGCCTTTCCACTGGTCGTGATGGACCCGATCGACGGCAGTCTCAACGCGAAGCAGGGCGTGCCCTGCTACGCGATCATGCTGAGCCTGCTCAGCGGGCCGCTGGTGGCCGACTTGAGCGCCGGTTACGTCATGAACCTCGTCAACGGCGAGGAGTTCTCGGCCATCAAGGGTGGTGGAGCCCACCACAGGCACCGGCCCTTCCTTCCCCTGCCCCGCCGCGATCCGGGGCGACTCGAGGTGGTGGCCCTGGAGAGCTCGCCGGGCAGCCTCTTCGCCGCGACCCCGCTCCTGAAGCGGGCCCAGAAGCTGCGGATCCTCGGCTCGATGGCGCTCTCCATCGCCCACACGGCGACCGGCAGCTTCGACGTCTTCTGCTCGCCGCTCGGCGCCCGGGTCTTCGACATGACCGCGAGCCTGCTCGTCCTGACCGAGGCGGGCGGGGTGGCGACCGACATGGAAGGCGCCTCGCTGGACGTCCTCGAGGTCGGTTTCAGCGTTCGCACCACGCTCCTCGCCGCGGCCGACCCGGCCGCCCACGCGCTCGCCCTGGAGATCCTCCGCGCCGGCTGGCCGGGCGCGGATACTTGACGTCTTGGACTTGTCTGACGTCGAGCCTCGCCGCGTAGTCATCGAGGGCATCACCCCGCAGGTCGAGGCTGGGCGATATCCGGCCAAGGCTTCGCTGGGCGAGCGCGTCCGGGTCGAGGCCGACTGCTTCGCCGACGGCCACGACGAGCTCGGGGCGATGCTGCTCCACCGCCGCAGTGGTGAGCCGGAGTGGTCGGAAACGCCGATGCTGGCCCTGCCCAACGACCGCTGGCGGGCCGAGTTCGAGCCACGCACCCTGGGCGCCCACTGCTTCACGATCGAGAGCTGGGTCGACCACTTCGGGTCCTGGGCCCGCGACCTGGCGAAGCGGGTCGAGGCCGGCCAGGACGTGTCGGTCGACCTGCTGGCCGGCGCCCGCCTGGTCGAGCAGGCCGCGGACCGGGCCGGGAAGCCGGACGGGGCGGCGCTTCGAGCGGCGGCCCGCAAGCTCCGCGCGAGCGGTCCTCGGTCCGCGGCCGGGGCGATCAAGGCGGCCCTCTCGCCGGAGCTCAAGGCGCTCGTCGCGCGCCACCCGGACCGCTCCGCCGCCAGCCGTTACCCGGCCGAGCTCGAGGTGGCGGTCGACCCGGCCCTGGCCCGGTTCAGCAGCTGGTACGAGATGTTCCCCCGCTCCACCGGCGCCGAGGGCCGCCACGGCACCTTCCAGACGACCGAGGAGCGTCTGCCCTATGTCGCCGGGATGGGCTTCAACGTGCTCTACCTGCCACCGATCCACCCGATTGGGCGCACCTACCGGAAAGGCCGCAACAACACCGTCGAGGCCGAGCCGGACGATTTCGGCAGCCCCTGGGCGATCGGCTCCGAGCTGGGCGGCCACAAGTCCGTGAACCCCGACCTCGGCACCCTCGAGGACTTCCGCCATCTGGTGGCGGCGGCACGCGCCGCAGGGATCGAGATCGCGCTCGACATCGCGTTCCAGTGCTCTCCCGACCATCCCTACGTGAGCGAGCACCCGGAGTGGTTCAAGCACCGGCCGGACGGGACCATCCAGTACGCCGAGAACCCGCCCAAGAAGTACCAGGACATCTACCCCTTCGATTTCGAGACGCCGGCCTGGCCCGAGCTCTGGGAGGAGCTCCTGAGCATCTTCCTCTTCTGGGCCGAGCAGGGCGTGCGCATCTTCCGGGTCGACAATCCTCACACCAAGCCGTTCGCCTTCTGGGAGTGGCTGCTCCCGGAGCTGAAGCGCCGCCACCCGGAGGCGATCACCCTGGCGGAGGCATTCACGCGGCCCAAGGTCATGCACCGGCTGGCCAAGCTCGGCTTCAGCCAGTCCTACACCTACTTCGCCTGGCGGACCCAGAAGGCGGAGCTGCGCGAGTACTTCACCGAGCTGACGACCCACCCGATCCGCGATTTCTTCCGGCCCAACCTGTGGCCCAACACGCCCGACATCCTCACCGACTACCTGCAGCACGGTGGCCGGCCCGCCTTCATGGCGCGGTTGGTGCTCGCCGCGACGCTGGGGGCGAGCTACGGCATCTACGGCCCGGCCTTCGAGCACTGCGAGTCACTGGCGATAGCGCCCGGCAAGGAGGAGTACTACAACTCCGAGAAGTACCAGCTGCGCGAGTGGCGCCTGACGCGCCCCGACAGCCTCCACGACTTCATCTCCCGCGTCAACGCGATCCGCCGCGACAACCCTGCCCTGCAGACCGACCGCGGCCTGCGCTTCGTCGAAATCGACAACGAGAACCTCATCGCCTACTCCAAGGTCGACGAGGACGGAAGTAACCTGCTGCTGATGGTCGTCAACCTCGACCCGTACCACGCGCAGGCGGGAATGGTCGACGTGCCCATCCACCGCTGGGGCATCGCGCCGGACCAGCAGTTCCAGGTCCACGACCTGATCGCGGACACCCGCTACTCCTGGCGGAACTGGAAGAACTTCGTCGAGCTGAACCCCTTCGTCCAGCCGGCGCATATCTTCCGCGTCCAGCACCGGATCCGCGACGAGAGGGATTTCGACCAGTGGTCGTGAACGCCCCTCGGGAGACGACCTGGTACAAGGACGCGATCATCTACGAGGTGCATGTCCGCGCCTTCAACGACTCCGACGCGGACGGGATCGGCGACTTTGACGGCTTCATCGAGAAGCTGGACTACCTGAAGGACCTCGGTATCACCGCTCTCTGGCTGCTGCCCTTCTACCCGAGTCCCGGGCGGGACGATGGATACGACATCGCCGACTACACCGACGTGAACTCCGCCTACGGGCACCTTGGCGATGTTCGCCGCCTCGTGAAGGAGGCGCACCGGCGAGGCCTGCGCGTCATAACCGAGCTCGTCTGCAACCACACCAGCGACCAGCATCCCTGGTTCCAGCGGGCCCGGCGAGCGCGTCCTGGCAGCTCGACCCGCAATTTCTACGTCTGGTCGGACACGCCCGAGAAGTACAAGGAAGCGCGGATCATCTTCAAGGACTTCGAAACCTCGAACTGGGCCTGGGACCCGGTCGCCAAGGCCTACTACTGGCACCGCTTCTACTCCCACCAGCCCGACCTCAACTACGACAACCCGCAGGTGCTGAAGGCGATCCTCAAGGTGCTTGACTTCTGGCTCGAGATGGGCATCGACGGCCTCCGGCTCGACGCCGTGCCCTACCTCTTCGAGCGCGAGGGCACCAACTGCGAGAACCTCCCCGAGACGCACGCGGTCCTCAAGCAGATCCGGCGCCACATCGACGAGAAGTTTCCCGGCCGCATGCTGCTCGCCGAGGCGAACCAGTGGCCGGAGGACGCGGTGGCCTACTTCGGCGATGGCGACGAGGCGCACATGAGCTTCCACTTCCCGCTCATGCCGCGGATGTTCATGTCGATCCAGATGGAGGACCGCTTCCCGATCATCGACATCCTCGCCCAGACGCCGCCGATCCCCGACGGCGCGCAGTGGGCGCTCTTCCTCCGCAACCACGATGAGCTGACCCTGGAGATGGTCACCGACGAGGAGCGCGACTACATGTACCGGGTCTATACGCAGGACCCGAGCGCGCGCATCAACCTCGGCATCCGGCGGCGACTCGCCCCGCTGCTCAGCAACAACCGGCGCCGTGTCGAGCTGATGAACGGGCTCCTCTGCTCGCTCCCCGGTACGCCGGTCATTTATTACGGGGATGAGATCGGCATGGGCGACAACATCTATCTCGGCGACCGGAACGGCGTGCGCACGCCGATGCAGTGGAGCGGCGACCGCAACGCGGGATTCTCGCGCGCCAACCGGCAGCGGCTCTACCTGCCGGTGATCGTCGATCCCGAATACCACTACGAGTCGATCAACGTCGAGACGCAGCTCGCCAACCCCCACTCGCTGCTGGGCTGGACCCGGCGGCTCATCGAGCTGCGCAAGCAGCACCCGGCCTTCGGGCGCGGCTCGCTCGAGTTCCTCCACCCCGAAAACCGCAAGGTCCTCGCCTTCACCCGCCGCTACCAGCCGAGCGGGCCCGCCGAGCGCGGCGAGACGATCCTGGTGCTGGCCAACCTCTCCCGCTTCGTGCAGTACGTGGAGCTCGACCTCTCCGCCTTCGCGGGGCAGCAGCCGATCGAGATGTTCGGCGGCGGCGAGTTTCCCCCCGTGGGCGACCTGCCGTACTTCTTGACGCTCGGCCCACACGCCTTCTACTGGTTCACGATGCAGCCGCAGCGGGTCCAGCTCGGCCCCCCCACCGGTGAGCCGAGCGACATACCCGAGCTGGTTGTCGCGGCCAGCTGGACCGAGCTCCTGCTGGGCCCTTCGCGGAGCCGCGTCGAGGCCATCCTGCCCAGCTTCCTGCAGACCCGACGCTGGTTCGGGGGCAAGGCACGGAGGCTCAAGTCGGTGACCATCGACGAGGTCGTCCCGATGCCCTACGAGGACACCGTCGCGTACCTGCTCGCCATCCGCTGCGAATACTCCGACGGCGACCCGGAGGTCTACTCGCTGCCCCTGACCTTCAGCTCCGGCGCCGCCGCGGAGGAGATGCTCAAGAACCAGGCGGCCGGCGTCCTCTGCCGGGTCAGCGGCCCGGTCGAGCCGGGCGTGCTGCACGACGCTCTGAGTGACCCCGAGTTCGCCGAGAGCCTGCTCGAGGCGATGGCGCAGCGGGCCCGCTACCGCGGCGGGCGCGCGACGGTCATCGCACATCCGACCGCGGCCTTCGCTCGCCTCCGCGGTCCGGAAGGCACCCGCCTCGATGCATCCCTGCGGAGCGTCGAGCAGAGCAACAACTCGGTGACCTTCGGCGAGCGGCTGATCATGAAGTTCTACCGGCGCCTCGAGGAGGGCACCAATCCCGACCTGGAGGTCAGCCGCTTCCTGAGCGAGCGCGGCTTCCCGAACATCCCGCCGGTCGCGGGAAGCTTCGAGTACCGGTTCGACAGGCGGCGCTCGGGAACCCTGGGCATCCTCCAGGGTTACGTCCCCAACCAGGGCGATGCCTGGGCCTACACGCTCGCCCAGCTCGAGCGCTACCTTGCACACCCCACGGCGCTCAGCGAGTACCTGGAGCGCGCCGGCCTCCTCGGGAGGCGGACGGCCGAGCTCCACCTCGCGCTGGCGTCCGACCCCGACGATCCGGCCTTCGCGCCGGCGCCGTCGACAATGCTCGACCAGCGATCCGTCTACCAGTCGGTGCGCGCCCAGGCGACCCAGGTGCTCGCCCTGCTCCGCCGGCCGCTGCCGTCCTCCGCTCAGCCTGAGGCAGCCCTCATCGTGGGGATGGAAGGAGAGCTGATGGGCCGCCTGCGGGCGCTCCTCCAGCGGCCGATCACGGCGACCCGCGTCCGCACCCACGGCGACTACCACCTGGGCCAGGTCCTCTGGACCGGCGGCGACTTCATGATCATCGACTTCGAGGGCGAGCCGGCGCGGCCGTTGGCGGAGAGGCGGCTGAAGCGTTGGCCGCTCCGCGACGTCGCCGGCATGCTCCGCTCCTTCGACTATGCGGTCCATTCGGCGCTGCGGCCGCGCCGCAAGGGCGACCTGGCGCTCGGCAAGGCGTGGCTGCAAAAGGTCACCGCGGCCTACCTCGCCGCCTACTACCAGACCGCCGGGACGGCATCCTTCCTGCCCGCCGACGACACCGGGCGGCAGGTCCTGCTCGACGCCTTCCTGCTCGAGAAGGCGTTCTACGAGGTCAAGTACGAGCTCAACAACCGGCCCACCTGGGTCGGGATCCCGCTGAAGGGCATCCTCGGCCTCATGGGGGTGGCGGATTGAGCGTCACGCCGGGCGTCAGCCTGCTCAGCGCTGACGACCTCTACCTCTACAACGAAGGCTCCCATTACCGGCTCTACGAGAAGCTTGGCAGCCATCTCATGAAGGTGGGCGAGGTGGCCGGCTGCTACTTCGCCGTATGGGCGCCAAACGCACAGTCGGTGACCGTCTCGGGCGATTGGAACGGCTGGAACCGCGAGGCCGATCCGCTCCGCCCGAAGGGCCAGTCGGGGATCTGGGAGGGCTTCATCCCGGGGGTCGGGCAGGGAGCGATCTACAAGTACCACGTCGTGGCCCAGGGGGGCTCCTACCGGGTCGACAAGGCCGACCCCTACGCGGTCCACCAGGAGACGCCTCCCCGGACGGGCTCGATCGTCTGGGACCTCGCCTACGAATGGGCCGACGTCGACTGGATGGCGGAGCGCGGCCGCCACAACGCGCCCGACGCGCCGTGGTCGATCTACGAGATGCACGTCGGCTCCTGGGTGCGCAACGGCTATCCGCCCAACTACCGCGACCTCGCGCCCCGCCTCAGTGGCTACCTGGCCGAGCACGGCTTCACCCATGTCGAATTCATGCCGGTCATGGAGCACCCCTTTTACGGCTCCTGGGGCTACCAGACGACCGGCTACTTCGCGCCGTCCAGCCGGCAGGGCACGCCGCAGGACTTCAAGTACCTGGTCGACCACCTTCACCAGAACGGGATCGGGGTGGTGCTCGACTGGGTGCCTTCCCACTTTCCCGCCGACGAGCATGGTCTGGGCTACTTCGACGGTACCCATCTCTACGAGCACGCCGATCCCCGGCTCGGCTTCCACCCGGACTGGAAAAGCCTGATCTTCAACTACGGCCGCCACGAGGTGAAGAGCTTCCTCTGCTCGAGCGCTCTCTACTGGCTCGACGAGTACCACGTCGACGGGATCCGCGTCGACGCGGTCGCCTCGATGCTCTACCTGGACTACTCGCGGAAGGCGGGCGAGTGGGTCCCCAACGTGCACGGCGGGCGGGAGAACCTGGAGGCGATCGAGTTCCTCCGCAAGCTGAACACGGAGATCTACCGCGCCCACCCGGACACCCAGACGATGGCCGAGGAGTCGACCGCCTGGCCGATGGTCTCCCGGCCCACCTACGTCGGCGGGCTCGGCTTCGGCATGAAGTGGGATATGGGGTGGATGCACGACACCCTCGAGTACATGCGGCGCGAGCCGGTCCACCGCAAGTTCCACCACAACCTGCTGACCTTCCGGCCGATGTACGCCTTCAGCGAGAACTTCGTGCTGCCCCTTTCCCATGACGAGGTCGTCTACGGCAAGGGTTCGCTGATCCGCAAGATGCCGGGCGACGACTGGCAGCGCTTCGCGAATCTCCGGCTGCTCTTCGCCTACATGTACGCGTGCCCGGGCAAGAAGCTGCTCTTCATGGGCGGTGAGTTCGGCCAATGGCGGGAGTGGAACCACGAGTCCGGCCTCGACTGGGATCTCCTCGACCAGCCCCTCCATGCCGGCCTCGCCCGCTTCGTCCAGGACGTCAACCGCCTTTATCGCGAGAACCCGGCGCTGCATCAGCTCGACTTCGAGGCCCACGGCTTCCGCTGGGTCGACGCGAACGACTCCGAGCAGTCGGTGCTCAGCTTCCTCCGGCGCGGCCGTGACCCCGGGCAGCAGGTGTTGGCCGCCTTCAACTTCACGCCGGTGCCACGGCACGGCTACCGCCTCGGTGTTCCCGAGGGCGGCTTCTGGCGGGAGATCCTCAACTCCGACGCCGATGTCTACGGCGGAGGCGGGCAGGGCAACCTGGGCGGTGTGGAATCGGAACCGACGCCCTGGCACGGGATGCCGAACCAGCTGACGGTCAGCATTCCCCCCTTGGGGGCGGTCTTCTTCGAGAATTCAGCAGACTGACCGGCTGCTCAGCTACGGTGAACCGCTTGAAGCCGATCAATCTCGCGCTGGTGTGGCACATGCACCAGCCCTATTACAAGGACGACCTCACCAACACCTACCTGCTGCCGTGGGTGCGGCTGCACGCCGTAAAGGACTACCACAAGATGGTCGCCCTACTCGACGGCTATCCCCGTGTCCGGCAGACCTTCAACCTGGTGCCGTCGCTGCTGGCCCAGGTGGACGAGTACAGCAAAGGGGAGGCGAAAGACCTTTTCCTCAACCTCTCCAGCCGCCCCGCGGAAGAGCTCAGCTTCGAGGAGCGGAACTTCCTGATCCGCTGGCTGCGGGAGTCCCCCTCGGCGCTCCGTGTCCAGCAGTCGCCTCGCTACCTCGAGCTCGCCGGGCGGCCCGCCGACGCCGAGGTCTTCACGACCGACGAGATCCGCGACCTCCAGGTCTGGTCGAACCTCGCCTGGTGCGACCCCGCCTGGGTCGATCGCGATTCGCGCCTCTCGGCGCTCAAGGCGAAGGACCGCGACTACTCTGAGGACGACAAGGCGATCCTCTTCGGCGCCCAGCTGGAGATGGTGCGCAGCGTCATCCCGAAATACCGGGAGATGGCCGGCTCGGGCCAGATCGAGCTGACCACATCACCGTATTACCACCCGATCCTGCCCCTGATCTGCCACGTCGACTCGGCGCGGACGGCGTCACCGGGGATCCAGCTGCCCCATCGCCACTTCTCCCATCGGGAGGACGCGGAGCAGCAGATCGCGCTCGGCATGGCGACCTTCGAGCGGCTGCTCGGCCACCGGCCGGCCGGGATGTGGCCGTCCGAGATGGCCGTCGGCGAGAGCGTGGCAGCGCTCGCCGTCCAGGCCGGCCTGGAGTGGATGATCTCCGATGAGGACGTCCTCGCCCGCTCCCTCGAAGGCGGCCTGCCGCGGGACGGCGAGGGCCGGATCATGTCGCCGGAATCGCTCTACGAGCCCTACCGGATCGAGCGCGAAGGGCACGAGGTGGCGATGGTCTTCCGGGACAAGGTTCTCAGCAACCTGGTCGGCTTCGACTACTACCGGATGTCCGCCCAGCAGGCGGTCGACGACTTCATGGGCCGGCTGCGGCGGATCCAGGAGCAGCAGGGGGAGCGCGATTTCCTGGTCACCGTGGCTCTCGACGGGGAGAACGCCTGGGAGTTCTACCCGCGCGACGGCCATGACTTCCTGAATGCGCTCTACACCGAGCTCGACGCCAGCCCCGATGTCATCTCCACCACGGTCGCCGACTTCCTCCGCAAAGCGCCCAACCGCCGGCCGCTGCATCGCCTCTTCACCGGCAGCTGGATCAACGGCAGCCTCGACACCTGGATCGGCGACCCCGAGCACGCCGTGGCCTGGGACCTCCTGGCCGAAACCCGCGATTGGCTCGACGAGTACGCCCGCAGCCATCCCCATAAGAACGAGCAGCTGGCCGGCGCTTGGCGGGAGATCTTGATCTGCGAGGGCAGCGACTGGTTCTGGTGGTTCTCCCGCCGCCATGACTCCGGCATGGACGTGATGTGGGACAACCAGTACCGGCTCCATCTCCGGAACGTCTACAAGCTTCTCGAGGCGAAGCCGCCCAGCCGCCTGTTCGAGCCGATCATCGTCAAGGAGGGCGCGGTCAACGTCCAGCGGCCGGCAACCGAGTTCACCCCGCACGGCGTTGACGACGCGGCCTGGGCGCAGGCGGGCAAGTTCGAGGTCTCCAGCGGCTTCGGCGCCCTCCACCGACCGAGCGGGCTGGCCTCGCGTGTCTTCTACGGATCGGACCAGGAATCGCTCCACCTCAAGGTCGAAAGCTCGCGCAGCCACGCCGAGCTGGCGGAGATGGGCATCTCGTACTGGATCTACCTCTCCGGCGCACCGCTCACCGACGAGGAGAAAGCCCAGGCCTCGACCCGGCTGTCGCTGCCCGAGGTGTCGGCCGCCGACCTCGGCTTCGAACCCGGTTACGCGGCCGAGGTGCGCTTCGAACCGAAGACCGCGTCGGTCTCGGTCTACCGGATCGGAGGCTGGCGCCGCCACGGCCCGCCGGTCTACCGCTCCGAGGTGCCGGCGGCGTCGGCCCTGGCGATCGCGATCCCCTTCGCGGCCCTCGACAAGGGTGCGGGCGAGCCGCTCGAGCTCACCATCGCGGTCGGCCGCGACGACGCCGAGCAGGAGCGGGTGCCGCCGACCGGCTCGCTCGCGCTCCGCGTGCCGGGTCCGTTGGTCCTCGGCGCCGACCCATCGCGGGAGCCGATCAAGATCCTCCTCGCGTCGGCCGAGGTGACCCCCTTCGCCAAGACCGGCGGGCTGGCCGATGTCGCCGGAGCGCTTCCCAAGGAGCTGCGCCGCCTGGGCCAGGACGTGCGGCTGGTGATGCCGCGCTACCGGCAGATCAACGTCGACATCCACAGCCTGCGTCCGGTGGTCCAGGGCCTGGAGGTGCCGCTCGGCTCGCAGACGATCCCCTGCACCATCCTCGAGGGACGCCTGGGCGACGTGCCGGTCTACTTCATCGACTGCCCGCAGCTTTACGACCGCGACGGCGTCTACGGCTTCGGCGACGACGACGCACGCTTCATCTACTTCAACCGCGCCCTGCTCGAGATGCTCCGGCCGCTCGGCTTCATGCCTGACGTGATCCACGTCAATGACTGGCACACCGCATTGGTTCCGAACCTGCTCGACATGCTTTACCCGCAGGACCCGGAGATGTCGAAGATCGCGACCGTGCTCACGATCCACAACCTCGCTTTCCAGGGCGTCTTCGGCTCCGGCGCGCTGCACCTCGCCGGGCTCGAGCCGTGGGGATTGCTCAAGGTCGGCCTGCCGCACCTCGACGACATCGTCAACCTCCTCGGCCGGGGCATCCACTTCGCCGACATCGTCAACACCGTCAGCGAGCGCTACGCCCAGGAGATCCAGGAGTCCGAGTACGGGGAGGGCATGGACGCGCTCCTCCGCCGCAATGCCCACAAGCTGCACGGCATCGTCAACGGCATCGACATCGAGCTCTTCGATCCCGGCTCCGACCCGGCGGTCCCCCATCACTACACGGCCGCCGACCCGACCGCCAAGCGGCTCAACAAGGAGGCGGTGCGCGCCGTGCTCGGTCTCGCCGCCAGCGAGGCTCCGATCGTCGCCATGATCTCGCGGCTCTACGACCAGAAGGGCCTCGACCTGGTCGAGCAGGCGCTCCCGGCCCTGGTGGCCCAGGGCATCCAGTTCGTCGTCCTGGGAGCGGGGGAGAGGCGCTACGAGGACTTCCTCCGCCACGAGGCGGAGCAGAACCCCGAACAGGTCTCGGCCTCGATCGGCTTCGACCACCACCTCGCGCAGCTGATCTACGCCGGCGCGGACATGGTGCTGATGGCCTCGCGCTTCGAGCCCTGTGGGCTCGGCCAGCTGATCGGGATGCGCTACGGCACCATCCCGGTCGTACGGGCCACCGGTGGCCTGGTCGACACCGTCCACGATTACGAGCCCTCCAGCGGCGAGGGGACCGGCTTCATGTTCGCCGGCTACGACCCCTGGCAGCTCTTCGCGGCGGTCATCCGTGGCGCCGAGACCTTCCGGCACCGGGAGGATTGGGACCGGCTCGTTCGCCGCGACATGCAGGAGGACGTCAGCTGGGGCCAGTCGGCCCGCCACTACATCGAGCTCTACCGCACGGCGATCGTCTCCAACCGAGACCGCCGCGGCGTCCTTCCGGCCGG
>DATCPJ010000121.1:0-10375 GCA_036570145.1 Candidatus Dormiibacterota bacterium | reverse complement strand
CCGGCCGGCGGCAGGTGGGATCGCCGAGCCGACCAGCGGTCCCAGGTGCTGGTTCAGCTGCGCTTCGATGAAGGTTTCAAACGGGTCAGACATCCAGGGCCTCTTCGTGAGCAATAACGCCGGTGGCATCCCCTCTACCCGAAGGGAGCGCAAACTCGGCCCCGAGTTCGGCGCGAACTCGGCGCCGAGTTTGGGCTCCCTTCGGGTAGAGAGAACCCGGCCGGCGTTACTGCTCACGAAGAGGTCCTGGATGTCTGACCCGTTTGAAGCCTTCATCGAAGCGCAGCTGAACCAGCACCTGGGACCGCTGGTCGGCTCAGCGATCCCGCCGGC
Organism: Candidatus Dormiibacterota bacterium; assembly: GCA_036570145.1. GTDB lineage: Bacteria > Chloroflexota > Dormibacteria > Dormibacterales > Dormibacteraceae > UBA6019. Next base: position 10,042 of record DATCPJ010000121.1, on the reverse strand, counting down.
CGCCGGCCGCTTCGCGGCAGCCGCCGTCGGAGCCGGGATCTCGGCCTCGGCCGGTTCGGGCCTGCTGGCGGCCATCACGACCAAGACCGCGGCCGTCTTCGCGGCGCTCGGCATCGCCGCCGGCGGCGGCGGCGCGGTGGCGGCGACGGTAGCCACCGGCAGCAGCAACCCGGTGGTCTGGGAGCAGCAGGTGCAGGCCGCGGTCAGCCAGTGCAAGACGGAGCTGTCACCCGGTGAGCGCGGCGTCGGCCATTGCGTGAGCCATGTCGTCACCGCGCAGCAGGATCTGCTCCCGTCGCCCACGCCCACCGCGCAGAGCTCGGACATGGTCATCGGCGGCAGCGTGGCTGCGCCTACCCCGAAGCCAGCCGCCAAGGCCGCGCCGACGCCGACCCCGAAGCCGCGCAGCACGGGCGGTCACGACGTCGACGGGGATCGCGGAAGCATGTTCCTGGGCCCGGACGGCTACACCTGGAACAGTCCTGCCCCGATCAGCCCCGCCCCCACCAGGTAACCTCCCTCCTCCCTACGAGAGGCCCGGTCCCGTGCATGGGACCGGGTTCTCTTCTTTTCCCGCCTCTGATTCCGAGATCGCTCGAGCGGGGACAATGAGTGGTCGACCATGAACCAGGAAAGCGCGCCGCGGACGGCGCAGGACCGGCTGCGGGAGCTTCTCGCCGAGCGGATCCTGATCCTCGACGGAGCGGTCGGGACGATGTTCCAGCGCGAGCAGCTCACCGAGTCGGACTACCGCGGTGAGCGCTTCAAGGACCATCCGTCCTCCCTCCAGGGCGATGCCGACGTGCTCAGCCTGACGCGGCCCGACCTTGTCGAAAAGCTGCACCGCGCCTACCTCGACGCCGGCGCCGACGTGGTGACCACCAACACCTTCACGGCAACCCCGATCTCGCAGAGCGACTACGGCCTGGAGGACGCCGTCTATGAGATGAACCGGTCGAGCGCGGAGATCGCGAGACGGGCCGTCGCCGGCTACCCGGACCGCTTCGTCGCCGGTTCGCTCGGCCCCACCAACGTCACCCTCTCGATCTCGCCCAAGGTCGACGATCCGTCCTACCGGACGATCACCTACGACCAGCTCTACGAGGGTTATGCCGAGGCGGCGCGAGGCCTCCGCGATGGCGGCGCCGACTTCCTGCTGGTGGAGACGATCTTCGACACCCTGAACGGGAAGGCGGCGATCGCTGCCGCCCGGTCGGCCGCGCCGGAGCTGCCCCTGGTGATCTCGGTCTCGATCGTCGACCGAAGCGGCCGCAACCTGTCCGGCCAGACGGTCGAGGCATTCTGGATCTCGGTCTCGCACGCCGAACCGCTCGCGGTCAGCATCAACTGCTCGCTCGGGGCGGAGGAGATGCGGCCCTACCTGGCCGACCTCGCGCGGGTGGCGACCGTCCCCGTCTTCTGCTATCCCAACGCCGGGCTGCCCAACGCCTTCGGCGGCTACGACCAGCAGCCGGCGACGACCAGCGAGCTGCTCGGGGAGTTCGCCGAGGCCGGCTTCGTCAATGCCGTGGGTGGCTGCTGCGGCACAGGGCCGGAGCACATCGCGGCGATCCGCCGCGCGGTCGAGGGCATCGCGCCGCGGATCATCCCCGAGCCGCCCCGGCGGCCGCGCTTCAGCGGCATGGAGCCGTTCGAGATCGGGCCGGACACCAGCTTCGTCGTGATCGGTGAGCGGACCAACGTCACCGGCTCCGCCAAGTTCCGGCGGCTGATCGAGGCGGAGGATTACGGTGCCGCCCTCGACGTCGCCCTCGAACAGGTGCGGGGTGGGGCGAACCTGCTCGACGTCAACATGGACGCCGACCTCCTCGATTCCGACCTCGCCATGACCCGGTTCCTGAACCTGGTCGCGACCGAGCCCGAGGTGGCGCGGATCCCGATCATGGTCGACAGCTCGCGCTGGTCGACGATCGAGGCAGGCCTCAAATGCCTGCAGGGCAAGGGCGTCGCCAACTCGCTCAGCCTGAAGGAGGGCGAGGATCCCTTCCTGGAGCAGGCCCGCAAGGTGCGCGCCTATGGGGCGGCGGTGGTCGTGATGGCCTTCGACGAGCAGGGCCAGGCGGACACCGCGGAGCGGAAGGTGGCGATCTGCGAGCGGGCGTTCAAGATCCTGACCGAGAAGGCCGGCTTCCCGGCCGAGGACATCATCTTCGACCCCGCCATCCTGGCCGTCGCGACCGGCATGGAAGAGCACGCCGGCTACGCCAAGGCGTTCATCGAGGCGGCGGCGGAGATCAAGCGCCGCTGCCCGGGCACCCGGATCTCGGGCGGCGTCTCCAACCTCTCCTTCGCCTTCCGCGGCAACGACCGGGTCCGCGAGGCGATCCACTCCGCCTTCCTCTTCCACGCGATCCGGGCGGGCCTCGACATGGGCATCGTCAACGCGGGCCAGCTGGCCGTCTACGAGGACATCCCGGCCGACCTGAAGGAGCTCGTCGAGGACGTGATCTTCGACCGCCGCCCGGATGCCACCGAGCGGCTGGTGGACTTCGCCAAGAACGTTGGCGGCGAGGGCACCCGGCGCGAGGTCGACCTGGCCTGGCGCGAGGCCCCCGTCGAGCAGCGGATCTCCCACGCGCTGGTGCACGGCATCGTCGACTTCATCGAGGTCGACGCCGAGGAGGCGCGGCTCAAGTACGGGCGCCCGCTGTCCGTGATCGAGGGGCCACTGATGGACGGCATGAAGATCGTCGGCGACCTCTTCGGGGCGGGCAAGATGTTCCTGCCCCAGGTCGTCAAGAGCGCCCGCGCGATGAAGCGCTCGGTCGCCTACCTGCAGCCCTACATGGAGGCGGAGAAGGACGCCGCCGACCGCCAGGCGCGGGGCCGGATCGTGATGGCCACGGTGAAGGGCGACGTGCACGACATCGGCAAGAACATCGTCGGGGTCGTGCTCGGCTGCAACAGCTACGAGGTCATCGACCTCGGCGTCATGGTCCCGGTCGACCGGATCCTCGACACCGCGATCGCCGAGAACGCCGACGCGATCGGGCTCTCGGGACTGATCACGCCGTCGCTGGACGAGATGGTCAACGTGGCCAAGGAGATGGAGCGCCGCCACCTCGACATCCCGCTCCTGATCGGCGGCGCGACGACCTCCAAACAGCACACCGCCGTCCGGATCGCCCCCGCCTACAGCCAGCCGACCCTCCACGTGCTCGACGCCTCGCGCGTCGTCGGCGTCGTCTCCGACCTGCTCGACCCGGTCCGCAAGGCAGCCCTCGACCACGAGAACCGCGCCCTCCAGGCCAAGCTCCGCGACCAGCACGCCGGGAAGGCCACGAGGCCGCTGCTCGCCGTCGGCAAGGCGCGCCAGAATGGGGCGCGCCTGGAGTTCAGCGACCTGCCGGTGCCGGAGTTCACCGGGACCCGGCTGGTCGAGCCCGACCTCGCGACGCTGCGCGAGTACATCGACTGGACGTTCTTCTTCCACGCCTGGGAGCTGCGCGGCCGCTTCCCGGCCATCCTCGATCACCCCGAGATGGGGCCCACGGCACGAGACCTCTTCGAGAACGCCCAGACCCTGCTCGACGAGATCATCGCCAACCGCTCGCTGACAGCCCGAGGCGTTTACGGCTTCTGGGGCGCGCGCTCGGAGGGGGACGACATCCTGCTCGAGAGCGGCCTCCGGCTGCCGATGCTCCGCCAGCAGGTCGAGCACGGGGAGGAGAGGCCGTACCTTTCGCTGGCAGACTTCATCTCCCCGGCGCCGGGCGACCACCTGGGCGCCTTCGCGGTGACCGCCGGCATTGGCGCCGATGAGCTCGCCGGCCGCTACCAGGCAGAGGGCGACGACTACCGCTCGATCATGGTCAAGGCACTCGCCGACCGCCTCGCCGAGGCCTTCGCCGAGTACCTCCACGAGGTCGTCCGCAACGAGTGGTACGACGACGCCAAGCTCGCCAAGGAGGACCTGGTCGCCGAGAGGTACCGTGGCATCCGGCCCGCTTACGGCTACCCGGCCTGCCCGGACCACAGCGAGAAGGGCAAGCTGTTCGACCTGCTCGGGGCGGCACGGGCGGGGATGCAGCTGACGGAGACCTACTCGATGCTCCCCGCCGCCGCCGTCTCCGGCATCTACTTCGCCCACCCCGACGCGAAGTACTTCGCGGTCGGCAAGCTGGGCCGCGACCAGGTCGCCGACTACGCCCGCCGGAAGGGGATGACGGTCGAGGAGGCGGAGCGCTGGCTCTCGCCGAACCTGGGCTATGAGAGGGACTGAAAGCTGAGGTCACGCCGGTGATGACCGCGGAGCAGATCGCGGCGGACCTCGCGACCCTCGAGGCGCTCTGGCGCGAGAAGACTGATCCCTCGCCGCTCTATTGAGCCCGAGTGCCGTTACCGCCAGACCGCCGCGCCGCAAGCCGCCCGCGCGTCGCGGCAGGTCGGCGAGCGGACACCGGCCCCGCCGGCCACGCCGGGGCGGCAGGCGAGCACTGCTCGTCCGGCTGGGCCTGGTCTGGCTCGCGTTGCTGGCCGTCGCCACGGTGGCCGGGGCCTACTCGGAGCGCGTCCTCCACTCCACCTTCGCGGTGGACGCGGCGATCGCCGGCGGCGTCTGCTCCGCGGTGGTCGCACTAGTCGCCTTCCTCAGCGCCGCCGAGCGGAAACCGTGAGTCGGCCTGGTCTGCTTTTCAGGCTTCGGGAGTGCATGTTGGGTGTCGATCCGCCAGCGAATCGCTGCCCAGGCGTCGCGTTCCGACGCCAGGACACCGCGTCGCCGCCGCTTCCCTGAACTTACACATGACGCGAACCACGCAAGGCGTACGTAGGCGATCTCGGATGTGGCCCGGAACTTCACCTAGCTGGAGACCACTCTCCATGTTTGGCCGTCCGGTCCGTCGGTGACCTGCACGCCGAGTGCCGCCAGCTCGGCGCGGATCCGGTCGGCGGTCGCGTAGTCCTTCTCCGCGCGAGCTCGTTCGCGCCGCTCCAGCAGGTCCGCGGCCGCCGCCGGCAAGGCCCGTGGGGCGGCTGTCGAACGTCCCAGGTCGAGGCCGAGCACCCGGTCCCAGTCCAGCAGCAGCGCCGCCTTCGCACCGGTCGCCAGGTCGGAATGAGTCAGCTCGGAGACCAGTGCCATCACGGCCGGCAGGTCGAGGTCGTCGTTGATGGCGGCAAGGAAGCGCTCCTGGAAATCGCCCCGCGGGCCGTCCGTGCCGCCGGTCCAGCCGGACACCTTCTCCCTCAGCTGGCGTAGCGCCCGGTCGGCGCCCGCCAGGCCATCAGGGCTGAAGTTGAGCGGCGCCCGGTACTTCGCCTGGAGCGCCAGGTAGCGAAACGCGAGCGGGTCGTGGCCCTGCTCGACCAGCTCGGTGACGCGGAAGAAGTTTCCGGCCGACTTCGCCATCCGCGTCCCGCTCAGGAAGAGCAGCTGGCCGTGCACCCAGTGGCCCACCACGCGGTGACCGGTGACGCCCTCCGACTGGGCGATCTCGGCCTCGTGGTGGGGGAAGACGTTGTCGGCTCCGCCGGTGTGGATGTCGAAGCGCTCACCGAGCAGCGCCATCGACATCGCCGAGCACTCGATGTGCCAGCCCGGGAAGCCCGGACCCCAGGGGCTGTCCCACACCTGGACGCGGTTCTCGCCCTGCTTCCAGAGGCTGAAGTCGAGCGGGCTCCGCTTGCGCGGGTCAGGCTCGCCCTTGGTCCCCGCCAGCAGCTTCTCGGTCGTGTTGCCGCTGAGGCGGCCGTAGGCCGGGAAGCTGGCGATGTCGTAGTAGACGTTTCCGCCCGACTCATAGGCGTGGCCGCGCGAGATCAGCGTCGCGATCAGGTCGACCATCCCGGGCACGTGGTCGGTCGCCCGCGGCAGGACGTCGGCCGGCCGGATGTTGACAAGGGCCTCGTCGTGGAGGAACGCCTCCGTGTAGTGGGCTGCGATCTCTGCCGGCGACTTCCCCTCGAGGCGGGCCGAGAGCAGCATCTTGTCCTCGCCGTGGTCGAGGTTGTCGTCGGTGAGGTGCCCGACGTCGGTGATGTTCTTCACCTGGCGGACCCGCAGGCCGTTGTACTCCAGGACCCGCACCAGCAGGTCGGCGAAGAGGTAGGTGCGGAGGTTGCCGACGTGCGCGTAGCGGTAGACGGTCGGACCGCAGGTGTAGATGGAAACCCGGCCCGGCTCGACCGGTTTCAACTCCTGTTTGGACCGACCCAGTGTGTTGTAGAGGCGAATTGGAGGTACCAATTCAAAACCTATGCTAGTGAGCCCTCGATGAAGTCCATCAGCCTGAATGGCGATACCGTCACCGCCGCCGAGGTCGCCGGCCGGGTGCTCACCCACGACCTCGCGCCCGATCTCCGCAAGGGCACGACCCTCGGTGCCGAGCACCTCGTGCTGCTCCGCGGCCATCCCGAGGTGCACGCGGTCGAGCTCGAGCCGGGCGACATCCACGAGGACGAGGCGGGCCGCCGGCTGGCGGAGGCGATCGCCAAGCTCGGCCCACTCCGAGTCGAGGGCCCGGCGCAGAGCCAGTACCGCCTGGTCGCCACCGAGCGAGGGCTGCTCCGCGTCAACGCCGAGCTCGTCGGCAAGATCAATGGCATCTCCGGCATCGCGCTCTTCACGCTCTTCGACGGCCAGGCCGTCGAGGTCGGGGAGGAGGTCGCCGGCTGCAAGGTCACGCCCGTCGCGGTGCCCGAGCAGGTCGTCCGCGAGGCGTCCTACATGGCCCTCGAGTTCCGCGTGCTGGAGCTGCTGCCCTTCCTGCCCCTGCGAACCGCCATCGTCGTGACCGAGAAGCTCAAGCCGAAGGCGCGGACGCTCTTCGCCGAGGCGGTGCAGCGAAAGCTGGGCTGGTACGGCGCCGACCTGCTCGGCGTGGAGGAGGTCGCCCGAAACCGGCCCGCCGTCGCCGCCGCCTACGCGCATGCGACCGAGGCGGGGGCCGACCTCGTCCTCTTCGCCGGCGCGTCCTCGATCGATCCGCTCGACCCCGCCTACTCGGAGCTGGAGCGGTCGGGCGGCGAGCTGATCCGCTTCGGCATGCCCGCGCACCCCGGCTCGATGCTCTGGATGGGACGCCTCGGCCGCGCGTCGGTGCTGGGCATCGCCTCCTGCGCCGGCTTCGGCAAGAACACCTCCCTCGACCTGGTCCTCCCCTTCGTTTTCTCGGGCTCGCCGATCGACCTCGCCGGGCTTGGCCACGGGGGGTTGATCGAGAAGTCCGCCGGCCGCCGCTTCCCCGCCTACGAGAAGCCTTGAGTAGGAGTAGACCCGCCTTCGACGGTTGGCCACCGTGATCGAGGCTTCCGTGGCCGGCCGCCGGCTCGACTGTTTCAGCCCGAGCCCGGTGCCCACTCGATGAGCGGCAGCTGCAGCCGCGGCCAGTCCTCCTCCTCCATCGCCGCCAGCATCTCATCGACCGAGTGCACCAGCTGCCCCAGCGCGACCCCGTGGTGGATGGCAGGGTAAGGGCGGAGGTAGCCGGCGCCGCCGCGCCACTTGTTGACGGTTCCCCGGCGGTTGTGCCGGGTGTAATGGAGGCAGCCCGCCGCCACCTGGATGAGGCCCTTGTAGAACCCCGAGTCCGAGCCGTGCCGGTCCGGCATCCAGGTCTCTTCCCACGCCTCGTGGGCATCCCAGTAGCGACCCTCGTTGAACAGCTCGATGCCGCGCTTCAAGCTCACGTCGCCAGCAGCATCCCGACCACGACCAGGAGCGTCCCGCCGGCGAAGCCGAGGGTCAGCGGGAAGTGGAAGATCGGGATGCTCAGCGCGATTCCGACCACTGGCTGGGCGAGGAAGAAGACCGCTGCCGTGACCGCGGGCAGGCGCTCCACGCCCCGGTACCACGCCCACCAGGCAAGCGCGGTGGCGAAGACGCCAAGGTAGAGCGCGCCGAGCACGCCCCCGCCGGTGAGCGCCAGGTGGGCGCCACGCGCCAGCTCGAGGACGGTGCCGGGAACCATCATCGGCAGCGCCCAGAGGCTGGCGCCGGTGGTTATCTCGAGCGCCCCGAGCTTGCGCACGAGCGGCGCTCCCAGCACCGTGTAGGCGGCCCAGGTCAGCGACCCGCCGACCAGCAGGACGTCGCCCAGCAGCGAGGCGCCGGTGCCGCCACCGGAGACGACCACCGCGCCGATCAGCGCGAGCGCGATCCCGGCCCACTGTCGCCCCCGGGTCCGCTCCTGGAGGACGAGGGGCGCGAGGACCGCGACGAAGACAGGCGTCAGCAGGGTGAGCAGGCTTCCCGCCGCGGCTCCGGCCAGGTCGGTGCCCCAGAACTGCAGCATCAGCGTCGCGGCGAGAAGGGCGCCGAGGCCGGCCAGCCGCCGATCGCGGAGGCGCGGGACGCGGCGCAGCACCAGCCCGAGCACGGCAACGCCGATGAGCAGCCGCAGCAGTCCCAGTGTGATCGGCGGAATGGAGTCGAAGGTCAGCCGGCTGACGACGTACATCCCGCCCCAGAGGGCAGCCGCCAGGAGCGGCCAGGCGAGCTCCCGACTGCGACCCATTGGCGCAGGACACTAGCTGAAGATTCCCCACGCGAGTGCAGCTGACTCTGGCGGGGAGCATTACAGCGGCGTCCGCGGCCCAATCCGGCATCGGAGGTCGGGCCCGGTCTTGCGGCCAGACAGTGAAGGGGGCGGCAGGCCGGGCCTGGACGGCGCCGGGCGACGTCAGACGGCCTGCCACGCAGGGTTTGCATAGCTATGCGGCAACATCAGGCGTTTATGCATTGTCCGGGCCTTGAGGCCGCTGCCCATTTGCCCATGCATATTCATGCAGGACCTCCAACGCGGCGTGCCGACGCCCACGCGTCGGGTCGGCTTCCGCCCCCCTTCGCTGTCTACGCTCTGGACGCGCTGCCCCGCAGCGCGTCGCGTCACGGCGCTGGACCCGGCGCCTCCGCCTCTCCGGCCGGTCTCAGATGCGATGGGAATCTTCATCTAGCATTGGTCTTCGTCGAATGGTCCTGGGCGCGAAGTTACTCACCGAGCTCGTCGGGACCTTCCTCTTCTTTATCGTCATCGCGCTCGCCGGCCCGATCGGGCCGCTGGCTCCGCTGGCGATCGGCGGCGCGCTGATGGCGATGGTCTACATGGGCGGCCACGTCTCCGGCGCCCACTACAACCCGGCCGTCTCGCTTGCCGTGTTCCTGCGCGGCAAGCTTTCGGCCACCGAGCTGGTCTCCTACTGGGCGGTCCAGCTGCTGGCCGCGGCGCTCGCCTTCACCTTCGGCTACCTGGTCAGCGGCCAGGCCGGTGGGATCCACCCCGGGCCGAAGGTCGGGGCGCTCTCAGCGCTCGCGGTCGAGGCCGTCTTCACGATGGCGCTGGCCATCGTGGTGCTCAACAGCGCGGTCACCAAGGCGACCCAGGGCAACTCCTTTTACGGCCTGGCGATCGGCATCACGATCGCGGCCGCGGCCTTTGCCGGCGGGCCGATCTCGGGTGGCGCCTTCAACCCGGCGGTCGGCTTCGGCGCCACACTCGGCTCAGCGCTCTACTCCGGCGGCTCCTGGACGGACCTCTGGCTGTACTTCGTCGGACCTCTGCTTGGGGCAGCAGCCGGGGCCGCCATCCACTGGTACCAGGTGAAGGGCAGCGAAGCCGCGCTCGAACCGCCCGAGGGCGACCCCTCGCCGGGCGCGCCGGCGCCGGTCCCCGAGAGAGCGGACAGCAGACGGTAGCCTTCCGTCGGTGGACCCAGTTGCCGACGAGATCCGACCAGCATTCCGGCTGCTGGTCGCCGTCGGAGTCGCGGGTGTCGTCATCCTCGCCGTCGGCCTTGCCCAGTTCGTGCACTTCGAGCCGCCCGGGCAGCGGACAGGGCAGGCGGTCAGAATCACCGGCGTCTATGACTTCGACGTCAAGACCGGGAAGACGTTCGGCGCCGGCAAGGATCACTTCAAAACCAACGAGCCCTTCGCGGCCGTCGTCGACTGGTCGTCCCTGCCGCCCGACCTGGTGGTTGGCGCGAACTGGTTCAGCGGCGGCTTTTCGCTCGACTCCGGCGGCGTCGGGCCGGCTCGGGCCGCTGACCTCGCCGAGCGGTCGGTGGTGCCCGTGAACAGGGG
>DATCPJ010000120.1:0-11938 GCA_036570145.1 Candidatus Dormiibacterota bacterium | reverse complement strand
GATGCCACCGCCGACGACGAGCACCTCGACGCGCTGCGGAAGCGGCGCCTGCTCCACCCGCGGGGGTCGCTGCCAGAAAGGCTGGTCGGTCATGCCTTGCCTCCCCACGCTCTGGGGAGGTGGCCCTGCGAAGGGGGGACGGAGGGTCGGGGCCGGGGCGTGAGGAAGATGGCAAGCGAGGCGCCGAGGAAGGCTGCCGCGGTGAGGCTGAAAGCGAGCCGGTAGTCGCCGTAGAGGTCGTAGAGGAAGCCCGCCAGGAAGGGTCCGATCCCCGCGAAGATCCCGCTCGAGACGCCCTGGACGGAGCTGATCGCCCCATAAGCCACCCTGCCGAAGTGATCCGCCAGGACGGATGCGCGAAGGGGTGAGATGGCTCCGAAAGCGCTGCCGTAGACGACGATGAAGGCGACCAGGAAGGGAAACGGCCCGGCGGCCATCAGGAGGAAGACCGAGAGTCCCTGGAAGAGGAGGCAGAGGCCGAGCAGGCGCTGCGGCCCGAAGCGATCGCTCACGACGTTGAAGATGAACCTTCCGGGCAGGCTTGCCAACCCGGCCAGGCCGAGAACCCCGGCGGCCAGGACCGGGTCGTAGCCGCGGCCGATCAGGTAGGCGACGACGTGCGCGAGCAGCACGCTGTAGGCGGCCGAGCTGAGCGCCGTGGCGGTCATCTGGGTCCAGAAGGCGGGTCGCCGCATCGCCTCCCCGAGCCGGTGGCCGGGTATCGACTCCGGGTCGTGGCCCTCCGGCATCGAGTCGCCGTCGGGCAGGAGGCCCATGTCCTCGGGGCGCCGCCGGACCAGGAGGGCGTGGATCGGAAGCGCGATGACGAGAGCGGTCGTCCCCAGGACGAGGAGCGCGGCGCGCCAGCCCAGGCGCGCCACCAGCAGGCCGGCGAAAGGGATGTAGATGGGGGAGGAGAGCCCGCCGATCACGGTCAGCACCGCCAGCGCCGTTCCCCGCCGGCGCTGGAACCAGTTGGCGATGACGATGAAGGTGACCGAGTACAGGGTCAGTGCCATCGCCACGCCGAGGCAGCCGGCCCAGAGCAGGTAGAACTGCCAGACCTCGGTCACCCGGGAGAGCAGGAAGAGGGTGAGACCGCCGAGGATGGAGCCGGCGCTCATCAGCGCCCGGGCGCCGTAGCGGTCGACCAGGCGGCCGACGATGAGGCCCAGGAAGCCGGACAGGACGACGCCGAGCGAGAAGGCGCCGGAGATGGTCGCCCGCGACCAGTGGAGATCGTTCTGGATCGGCACCAGCAGGACCCCGAACAGGTACTGGCTGATCCCGTAGGAAACTATGGTGGTAACCCCGAGGCCGACGACCAGGTACCAGCCGTAAAAGGGCCTGCGGGGCATGAGCGGCCATCGTAAATCGAGAGGTTTCGCGGATGGGACGGCGAAGGAAGTTCTGGGGCTGGGGCTACGAGGACGAGGACCTCGGTCGGGACGAGAAGGAGAACCTGGCGGCGCTCCTGGCGGCGCGCTTCGGCGGCGGGCCACTGACAATCGACGAGCCTCCCGGGCTGGACGAGATCCAGCTCCGGCCACCCCGGGTGACGCCCCCGCCGTCACTGCGCGGCCTGCTCAGCGACGACGCCTATGAACGGGCGGGGCACACCTACGGGAAGTCGTACCGCGACGTCGTCCGCGCCTACCGCCGCGATTTCTCGCCGGCACCCGATTGGGTGGGACTGCCGCGGAACGAGGCGGACGTTGAGGCGCTCCTGGCCTGGGCCGGCGAGGCCGGGCTGGTGGCGATCCCCTACGGCGGCGGGTCGAGCGTGGTGGGCGGGGTCGAGGCGCCGCCCGGCGAGCCGCGGCCCGTGCTCAGCATCGACATGCGCAACCTGGACCAGGTCCTCGAGGTCGACCGCACCTCCCGTGCGGCGCGGATCCAGGCGGGCGCCCTCGGGCCGGGCCTGGAGGCACAGCTGAAGCCGCACGACCTGACCCTCCGCCACTTTCCGCAGTCGTTCGAGCTCTCCACCCTCGGCGGGTGGATCGCGACCCGCTCGGGTGGGCACTTCGCGACCCTCTACACCCACATCGACGACTTCGTGGAGTCGCTCCGGGTGGTGACGCCGCGGGGCATCGTGGAAACCCGGCGCCTCCCCGGCGACGGCTCGGGACCGCGCGCCGACCGGCTCTTCCTCGGCTCCGAGGGCACCCTCGGCATCATCACCGAGGCCTGGGTCAGGCTCCAGGACAGGCCGACCCACCGCGCCGGCCTGACCTCCGAGTTCGACCGCTTCGAGGACGCGGTCGCCGCCTGCCGGGCGGTCGCCCAGGCCGGGCTCTACCCTTCCAACTGCCGGCTCCTCGACCCGAGCGAGGCGCTCTACAACGGCGCCGGGGACGGCTCCCGGACGCTGCTGCTGGTCGCTTTCGAGTCCGCCGACCACCCGCTCGACGCCTGGATCGCGCGCGCCGCGGAGTGCTGCCGCGACCACCGCGGCCAGGTGCCCGATGAGGTGGGAACGCGAGCGGGGCCAGCTGGCGCGCGCGAGGGAGCTGCCGGCGCCTGGCGGAGCGCGTTCATCCGGATGCCCTACTACCGGGACGCCATCGCCGGGATGGGCGTGATCAACGAGACCTTCGAGACCGCCTGCACCTGGGACCGGTTCGAAGCCTTCAACCAGAAGGTGACGGCCGCCGTCCGGTCGGCGATGGAGACCGTCGGCGCCGGTCGGGGCTGGATCTCCCTCCGCTTCACGCACGTCTACCCCGACGGCCCGGCGCCCTACTACTCGGTGACCGGCCCGGCGACCCGAGGCGAGGAGATCGAGCAATGGCAGGTGATCAAGGACGCCGCCTCCGCCGCGATCATCGAGCTGGGCGGGACGATCACCCATCACCACGCGGTCGGCCGCGATCATGCTCCCTGGTACCGGCGGGAGCAGGCGCCGCTCTACCTGGAGAGCCTGCGGGCCATGAAGAGCACCCTCGACCCGCAGGGGATCCTGAACCCGGGAATTCTTTTCGCGTAGGTCGCGGGAGGTACTTTCGCCTCGTGGCGAGGGGACTTTCGACGTTCGCTGAAGGTGCTTTCCGCGGCCACCCGGTGTCCACATGTCGTCGGCCCCTAACCGCTCTTGACCTGCCCGGCCGCGGAACCGCTGTGACCTCTCGCCAAGCTCCGCTCCAGTGGCACCGACTGCGCGGCGGTTTTCGAGCTGATGGCTCTCCGACAGAGACTTTCCTTCCTGGCTTCGGCATTGCTCGCGGCAGCGTTCATCGCCGCGGTTCCGACCTCCGCCGCGGCGGCCGGGACCGTCCCTCAGAACGTCGCCGGCTCCGACATCTCCTGGCCGCAATGCGGCACCGACTACCCCGGCGGATACGGCTTCGGCATCGTCGGTGTCACGGGCGGCCATCCCTTCTCCAGCAACGACTGCTTCGGGAGCGAGTTCCAGTGGGCGGAGGCGACGGGAACGCCGCAGATGTACATCAACCTCGATTACGGGCTGCGCCAGGACGGACCGCTGGTCTGCGCGGCCGACGACACCGGCTGCCAGGCCTACAACTACGGCTACGACTCCGCCCAATGGGCGCGCAGCTACGCCAGCTCCCAGACCGGAGGCGCGTCGGAACGAGTTGGCACGTGGTGGCTGGATGTCGAGACCGGGAACTACTGGTCCGAGGACACCGACCAGAACAGCTACGTCATACAGGGCGCGCTCGACTACCTGCAGCGCACTTCCGGTCGGACCGTCGGCGTCTACTCCACCTCCTGGATGTGGAGTGAGCTCGCCGGCAGCTTCGCGCCGCCGAACACACCCAACTGGGTCGCCGGCGCCGATGGTCTGGATGATGTCGCCAAGTGCCAGGCGTCGCTGTGGCCGGGCGGCCAGGTCTGGGTTTATCAATTCCTGAACCGCGACATCGACCTGGACCAGAACCTGGGCTGCTGATCGCGCGACGAGAGAGCGAGGGGGAGACGGAGGCCGGGGCGACGAGCCCCGGCCTTCTATCTTTTCGGGCAGTGAAGATCGCGGTCGTCGGGGGAGGACCATCGGGCCTCTACTTCGCGATGCTCGCCAAGCGGGGCGATCCCAGCCACGAGGTGACCGTTTACGAGCGCAACCGGCCCGACGACACCTTCGGGTTCGGCGTCGTCTTCTCGGAGAAGACGATGAGCTACCTGCGCGAGCAGGACCAGGTGACCCATGACGAGATCCTCGCCAACGCCAACGCCTGGGACCCGATCGAGGTGCGCATCCACGGCCAGGTGCTGAGCTGCGGCGGCATCGGGTTCTGGGCCATCTCCCGCCGCCGGCTGCTCGACATCCTCCAGCGCGGGGCTGCCGGCCAGGGGGTCGAGCTCCGCTTCGAATCCGAGGTCCGCGACCCCGAGGCGATGCTCGCCCAGAACGACCTGGTCGCGGCCGGCGATGGCGTCAACAGCGTCTTCCGCAACCACTGGGCGGAGGACTTCGGGCCGCGGGTCGAGGCCGGGAGGACGGTCTTCGCCTGGTACGGCGCGGCGCTCCGCTTTTCCTCTTTCACCTTCCTCTTCGAGGAGAACGAGCACGGCCGGTTCTGCGCCCACATCTACCCCTACGAGGACGACCTGAGCACATTCATCGTGGAGATGGACCCGGAGACCTGGCGCCGCGCCGGGCTCGAGGAGTCCAACCGAGCAGCGCAGGCGCCAGGCCAAAGTGACCTGTTTGGGCTGGAGTACTTCGAGCGGCTCTTCGCGCGCCACCTGGAGGGTCGCCGGCTGCTCGCCAACAACTCCAAATGGGCGGCGTTCAGGACCGTGCGGAACCGCTCCTGGCACCATCGCAACCTGGTCCTGATGGGCGATGCAGCCCACACGGCGCACTTCTCGGTCGGGTCGGGGACCAAGATGGCGATGGAGGACGCGATCGCTCTCGCCTTCTCCCTCAAGCAGAACGGGCCGGATATCGAGCGGACCTTCGCGGCTTACGAGACGGAGCGGCGGCCGCGGGTCGAGGCGATCCAGCGCGCCTCGCGCCCGAGCATCCGCTGGTACGAGCAGTTCCGCCACTACTGGGACTTCCCGACCGAGCAGTTCGTGTTCCATTTCCTCACCCGTGGCAACCTCGACTACCGGGAGCTGCGCGAACGCGACCCGCTCTTCGTCGAGCGGGTGGAAGAGGCGCTCCGCCCTCGCCTCGAACCGATCGCGGAGCGGATCATCCGCCCCTCCGAGGTGACCGAGCTGGTCGCGGTCACACCCGAAGGGCGGCTCCACCCGGGCACGCCCACGGCGCCGCCGGCCGGGGACTCGAGGCCGATCCTCCAGCTCGGCCACGCCGGGCCGCGGGGCGCCGTGCGGCCGCCCGTCGAGGGCGCCGACCTTCCTCTCGGCGCCGATGGCTGGGAGCTGCTCGCCGCCTCGCCGCTTCCCTACACGCGGTACGGCCGGACGCCGCGGGAGATGAGCCGGGAGGACATGGACCGGGTCCGGGACGCCTTCGTCCGGTCGGCCGCCGCCGGCGAGGAGGCGAGCTACTCGCACCTGCTGCTGCAGCTGGCGCGCGGCCAGCTGCTGGCGTCCTTCCTCTCGCCGCTCAGCAACCGCCGCACCGACGACCATGGCGGATCGCTCGAGAACCGGTCTCGCTACCCCCTCGAGATCGTCAGAGCCGTCCGGGCCGCCTGGCCGCGCGAGCTGTGGGTGGCGATCTCCGCCACCGACTGGCTGCCAGAAGGGTTCAGCGACGACGACGCCGTCGCCGTCGCCGGGGAGCTCAAGGCGGCAGGGGTTGACGTTGTGCTGGTCGAGAGCGGCCACGCCGTCGCGGAGGCGATCCCCTGGTACGGGCGCTGCTTCAACGCCCAGTTCAGCGACCGGGTCCGCAACGAGGCGGGAATCCGAACCGCGGTGGCGGGCGGCATACTATCGGCCGACGACGCTCGGAACGTGCTCCTCGCCGGCCGGGCCGACCTTGTATTGGCCGACCGAGAACTTTCTGAGGAGGGGTATGACCACCGAGCAGGCCCATAACCGCGGCTTCAACCTGATGCTGACGGCCTTTGTGCTGTTGACCGGGCTCGCCTTCGCCAGCGGCGGCATCCGGGAGAACGACCTGACGGACAAGCTCGACGACCTCGTGCTGCTCGCGATGGGGATCGTCCTGCTCGTCTGGTACCTGATGCGGGAGCACCGCTTTCAGCGGTCGCTGTTCCCCGTGATCATCATCCTGCTGACGGTGCCACTCCAAATCTGGGGGCTGCTGAACGAGATCAATGACAAGGATGCCGTGGGGAACGATATCGGCGGCATGTTCATCTACATTCCGCTCGCCCTCTTCACCCTCTACCAGTACCTCCGGCCGCCTCGCATCGCCGCGAGCAGCCCGCCCTCCTAGCTCTCCTTGACCGCCCGGTTGAGGAGCGAGCCGATCCCCTCGACCGAGCAGCGGATCGTCTGGCCGGGCTGCACGAAGACGGGTGGCTTGCGCGCGAAGCCGACACCGGAGGGCGTCCCGGTGGCGATCACGTCGCCCGGCTCGAGGGTGATCATCTGGCTGCAGTAGGCCACCAGCTCGGCTGGATTGAAGATCATGTCGGAGGTGTTGCTGTCCTGCATCACCTGGCCGTCCAGCTCGGTCCAGAGCCGGAGGTTGCCGGCGTCGACCTCGTCGCGGCTCACCACCACCGGTCCCAGCGGAGTCGAGGCCTCGAAGGCCTTGCCCTGCATCCACTGCGTCGTCCGGAACTGCCAGTCGCGGATCGAGGTGTCGTTCAGGACCGTGTAGCCGAAGATCGCCTCCTCGGCCGCGGCGCCACTGACGTGGCGGGCCTCCTTGCCGATGACGATCGTGAGCTCGACCTCCCAGTCGACGCTCTCCGAAACCCTGGGCAGGACGATCTCGTCGTTCGGACCAATCAGGCAGCGGCGGAACTTGTTGAAGAGCGTCGGGTAATCGGGGACCTTGGCGCCCTGCTCCTCGATGTGGGCGAGGTAGTTCTGTCCCACGCAGATGATCTTGGGCGGGTTGACGATCACCGGCGCCAGGTCTAGCTCGGCAAGCGGGCGACCACCGCCCGACGCATTTCGCGCATCCGCGAGGCCGGCATCGCCGCGCGCCAGCAGCGCGCCGACGTCGGCGTCCGCCAGCTCCACCACCCGGTCGCCGTCGAGCCGCCCGGCCCGGGTTCCGCCGTTCGTTCTGAAGGTGAGCAATCGCATACGAGTGAAACGATAAGGATTTGCTCTTCTCCAAGGCGAGTGGCAGATCGTGCTCCTGCGCGGGGGCAAGTCTTGCTCCCCCACTTGTGGGGGAGTACCGCCGCGACGCGGCGGGGAGGGGGCATTCTCCGATCGACCATCTGCGAGAGGCCGTCGGAGAACGCCCCACCATCCGCTATCGCGGCCACCTCCCCATGAATGGGGAGGCAAGACTTCAGACTGCCGTTGTCCTTGCCTCCTTGGGGAGTTGATCGACTCCTGCCTCGCCGCGTGCGAGCCTGCCGCGGAGGACCAGGAAGTACCAGGCCGCCGCGATGGCGATGACGACGACGACGATCGCGTCCGTCAGCCAGAAGATCTTGGGGATCATCAGCAGTCCGAGCGCTATGAGTGTCCAGACCAGCGCCGCGTACATGACCGGCTTCGCCCAGGCACCAAGGTTGAACGCCTCGGGCAGGCTCGCCATCCGGTCGCGCCGGAGGACGTAGGCCAGCACGGTCAGGAAGTAGACGAGGAAGGGAAGCGTGGAGGTCGCTCCGACGAGGGCGAAGAAGGCGGCCTTTCCAGTCCCCGTCACCGTGATGTAGTAGCCCAGCAGCGTGAACAGCAGCCCCAAAAGCGATGCGGTCACCAGCGCCCGGATCGGTGTCCGGGTGCCGGGATTGACCTGGCGGAGGAAGGTGGACGCGGGCAGGATGTTGTCGCGCGCCATCGCGAAAACCAGGCGCCCGGTGGCGGCAAGGCCGACCACGTCGAGGGCGAGGATGGAGAAGATGACGAGCACCAGGAAGACGGTCGCTGGAAAGTTGCCGAGCCACAGGTTGACGATGTCGACCAGAGGCGTCGCCGAAGTTGCGATCTTGCTGAAATCGTTGGGGAGAGCGATCGTGAAACCGATCAGGGCGATGATGCCCAGGACGGCTGAGCTCGCGACCGACCAGATGACCGCCTTGGGGACGGTGATGCGAGCGCCGATCGCCTCCTCGCCAAGATCCGCGGCGAGCTCGAAGCCGACGATCGTGAAGATCCCCATCAGCGCCGCGGCCGGCAATGCCGCAACGATGAGGCCGCCCGTGTTGGCCGACCCGGTGCTGAAGAGGAAGCCGAAGCCGTGGTTCGGATGGATCGCCCAGGCGATGAAGACGACCACCGCGAAGCCGACCATTCCGACGATCTCAGTGAAGACGGCGACGTTGTTGATCCGTGCCGCCAGCGCGATGGAGAGGATGTTGACGATCAGGTTGGCCGCATAGATCACGATCGTGATCAGCAGGTTGGTGGTCGGGTTGCCCGGGTCGGTCTTGAGGACGGGCTGGAGGAGCGTCGCAACCAGGGGGGCGACAACGAGGAAGTTGATCGCGGCCGCGCCGACCGAGAGATAAGCCAAACCGATGAAGCCGGTGAACCAGCCATAGGCCGTGTTGACGAGCCGCGCGCCCCACTGGTAGGAGTAGCCGGCCAGCGGTATCCGCGTGCCGAGCTCGGCGACGACGAGGGCGATCAGCATCTGGCCAAGCGCTGCCACGATCCAGAGCCAGATCGACGCGGGTCCCAGGGCGCCGATCGCCGCGGCGTAGTTGAGGGAGATGCCGGTCGTGATCGAGATGATCGAGAAGGCGACCGCGTAAAGGGAGAAGAGCTTCAGCGCTCTCCGAAGTTCCTGCTTGTAGCCGAACGACTGATTGATCTGGTCGTCGGCAAGTGAGCCCTGCTCAGACAAGTCCACACCCTCCTTATCTGTTGATTTGGCGAACACCGCGGAATCGCGGCGCCCGAAAAGGGTCACCCGCAGCGCTTATCGGCGCACCTCCTCCCGCTTCATGCCGAGCACGCGCTCGAGGTAGGCGTTGCCGAACACACCTCCCGGGTCGAGGCGTTCGCGGACGGCGATGAACCTGTCCCAGAGCGGGTAGCGCGGTCGCAGCGTTTCGGCGGTCTGGAAGTGGAGCTTGCCCCAGTGGGGCCGTCCCTCGACGCCGTTCATGATCGCCTCGACCTCGCGGAAGTAAGGCTCGTACTCGAACTCGTTGAACACGTGGACCGCGATGTATCCGGTGTCTCTGCCGTAGGCCGGGCTGAGCGGGATGTCGTCGGGAGCGACCGCCCGGACCTCGATCGGAAAGCTGATCAGCATTCCCGTCCGCTCGATCATCGCGCGGATGTCGCGCACCGTCTGCACCAGGTGCTCACGGGGCAATGCGTACTCCATCTCGGCGAACTTGACCAGGCGCTCGTTGGCGAAGATCCTGTCGCTGCGGTCGGTCACCTCCTTCCGCGTCATCGTCTTCGCCGTGAAGCCGGCCAGCCTCGGTATCCAGGACCGGTTGACCGTCGCCGCGCGCTGGATCAGCCCGAACGCGTGGTTCTCGATCAGGATGTCGTTGACGTAGGCGCCGAATCCGGCACGCCGCTGCGATTCCGAGGGCAGGTCCTGGGTGCGGGTGTTGGTGATCGCCTGGGCCCACTCCGTGTGAGGCCACCAGAAGAACTCGAAGTGGTCGTTCTCGCGGCAGCGCTCGTCGAGGCTGTCGAGCAGCTCGTCGACGCGGGTCGGCTGCTGGACCGACCGGATGTTGTAGGCGGGCACGCAGCGGAGGGTCACGGTCGAGATCACGCCCAGCGCACCGAGGCTGACCTGCGCCGCCTTGAAGGCCTCGTGGTCCTTGTGCGCTGAGCACTCGAGGACGCTGCCGTCGGCGAGCACCAGGCTCAGGCCGACGACCTGGCTGGAGATGTTGCGGAGCTTCTCGCCGGTGCCGTGGGTGGCGGTCGAGATCGCCCCGCTGATGGTCTGGTAGCCGACGTCGCCCATGTTTTCCATCGCCAGCCCGAAGGGGGCGAGTGCGGCGCTCAGCTGGAGGATCGTGATCCCGGCCTGGGCGGTGATCGTGGCGGCATCGCGGTCGACGGCGAGGACCTGGTTGTAGCGGTCGAGCTTGACCAGGCAGCCGTCGGTGCAGCCGATGTCGGTGAAGGAGTGACCGCTGCCGATCACCTTCACCCGCTCGCCGCGGTCCGCCGCCCCGCGGACGATGGCGACGATCTCCTCCTCGCTGACGGGCGACTGGATCCGGGTGGGGCTGCAGCTGTAGGTGCCGCCCCAGTTGGTCCAGCGGAGAGGTTGTTGGGTCACCATCCGCGGAGGTCCACCTTCCAGGTCTCCAGCACGTCCTCGCCGCCGACCAGGTGCAGCTCCTCGTGGAGAGCCACCGTCGGGTCGCAGTGCGCGGGCAGCACGCGGACCAGGTCGCCCACCTTGACTGGGGTCTCGGGAACAAAGGTCACGTGCTCGTCGGAGACGACCAGGACGGTCCCGCCGCCTTCGATGTCGGGCTTGCCGTGGTCCATGCCGAGAGCTTTGAGCCCGCAGTTGGCGACCGCGTAGCCGGAGGTCGAGACCGAAATGACGCGCGCGAGAACCGCGAGCGACTGGCGGAAGGGCAGCTCGAGCTTTGCGTAGGCGGTGTCCATGAAGACATAGGACCCCGCCTGGATCTCGTTGGCCCAGGTGTTGATGTCGTAGGTGCCGGTGCCCCCGGCCGAGACGATCTCGCCACCGACGTCGGCGTGGGCCTGGAGGAGGAGTGCCATCGCCTCGGACGCGAGCTCCTCGCGGAGGGCGCGGTCGGGCAGTCCGACGACGTGGCCCTCGTAGCCCATCACGCCGCGGACGGCCAGTCCCCGGGAGCGAGCCAGCTCGGCGAGCTCGCCCGCCTGCTCGGGCGGGATGCCGCAGCGGGGCAGTCCGACGTTGACGTCGATGAGCACCTCTTTGACCCCGCCGTTGACCGCCGCCGTGACCGTCTCGGGGGAGTCCACCGCGACGGTGACCCGCGCGTCGAGCCGGCCGAGGCGGGTCGCGTCAAGGACCTCGTTGGCGAGGAGCAGGTCCTCGCCGAAGCCGGCGGCGGCCATGCCCTCCATCTCGCGGATGGTGGCGCAGGTGAAGCCGCGATGACCGGCGGCCGCCTGCCGAGCGGCGAGGGCGGTGCATTTGTGGGCCTTGATGTGCGGTCGCAGCCGGGCACCGGGCAGGGCGGCCGTCATCGTGCTGAGGTTGTGCTCGAACGCGTCGGCCTCGAGGACCAGGGCTGGCGTGACCAGCTCGTCGACGCGCATCCGCGAAAGATTAAAAGTTCTAGCTAGATAAAACGGGAATTTGGTGTCTCTCCCCCACTGGGTGGGGGAGTCCGGCCGCAGGCCGGGAGGGGGTAGCGAAGCAATCAATCACGCGATTGGAAGCTGTTTCACCCCATCAACTCCGATACGTCTACTCCGCTAACAGCTGCGGCGACGGTCAGCCAAACCGACTCGGGATCCTGGAGGACTTGGTTGGCGGTTAAGTTGATGATTCGATACCCCTGGGACTGGAGCCAGAGCGCTCGCTTCTTGTCGGCATCGACCGTGAAGTCGTGGGTGGGGCCGTCAACCTCGACGATGAGCCGCTCGGAGAGGCAGACGAAGTCGACCACGTACCTCCCGATCGGTGCCTGGCGGCGGAACTTGTAGCCACCGATCTGACGCCTTCGCAGCTGGTCCCAGACGATGAGTTCGACCCCGGTCATCGACTTCCGAAGTTCACGAGCCCGCAGAATCCGCTCCCGATCCATAGGAGTGAAGGTTCAACCGCGAGGATCGGATTAAGAAGGCTGGCGGTAAAGGGAGGTGAGCGACCGCTGTTTTACCCCCTCCCCGGCCTGCGCGACCTGGTCGGCGCGCTTCCCGACGACGTCGCGACCGTCGAAGAGCGCCTGCCCGGAGGCATCGATCA
>DATCPJ010000119.1:0-6000 GCA_036570145.1 Candidatus Dormiibacterota bacterium | reverse complement strand
GCCGGTGGCGCCGTAGAGGCAGGTGTTGCCGGCCAGCACCGGTTGGTGGGCGGCATCGTGCTCGTAGGGCCTGATGGCGACCACGCCGCCCGCCATCCCCTTGCCGACGTAGTCGTTGGCCTCGCCCCGCAGCGTTAGCTCGACGCCGTCCGAGAGCCAGGCGCCGAAGCTCTGCCCGGCGCTTCCCTCGTACTCGCGGATCGAGGTTTCACCGGTCTCCACCGCGAGGCGGGAGAGCGACGCGCCGAGGGTGCGGCAGGAGTTGTCGATCGGCCCGCTCGGCGGGTCGAGGGGGGCCGGGTCGCCGTTGCGCGGCCAGAGCCGGCGCCGGGGATGGCCGGCGGTAGGCGCCTGCAGAACGAAGTCGAGGTCGAGCCGCGAGCCCGGTACCTGCTCCAGCAGCTCGACCCGACCGACGATCTCGTCGACGCCGCGCGCACCGAGCGAGGCGAGGATCCCGCGCACCTCCTCGGCGACCAGGGTCAGGTAGTTGACGACGTGCTCGGGGCGGCCCGTGAACTTCGCCCGCAGGTCCTCCCGCTGGGTGGCGATGCCGGTGGGACAGGTGTTGAGGTGGCACTGCCGCGCCATGTCGCAGCCGAGCGCGACCAGCAGCATGGTGCCCATCCCGAACTCCTCCGCGCCGAGGAGCGCCGCCTTGACGATGTCGGCGCCGGTTCGCAAGCCGCCGTCGGTCCGGACGGTGAGGCGCTCGCGGAGGCGGTTGGCCACCAGCACCTGCTGGGTCTCGGCCAGGCCCAGCTCCCAGGGCGCCCCGGCCCCCTTGATCGAGGAGAGGGGCGAGGCGCCGGTGCCACCGTCGTGGCCGCTGATCAGCACGTAGTCGGCCCTCGCCTTGGCGACGCCCGCGGCGATCGTGCCGACCCCCGCTTCGCTGACGAGCTTGACGCCGACCCGCGCCCGAGGGTTGATCGCCTTCAGGTCATAGATCAGCTGGGCGAGGTCCTCGATCGAGTAGATGTCGTGGTGCGGCGGCGGCGAGATCAGCTGCTGGCCGGCCTGGGCATGGCGGAGGCGAGCGATGGTGGAGGTCACCTTGACGCCGGGCAGCTGGCCTCCCTCGCCCGGCTTGGAGCCCTGCGCGATCTTGATCTCCAGCTCGTCGGCGCGGAGCAGGTAGCGGGCGGTCACCCCGAAGCGCGCGGAGGCGACCTGCTTGATCCGATTGTCGCCCCGTGCGCCGGTCGCGGTGTAGAGGTCGGGGTCCTCGCCGCCCTCACCCGAGTTGGAGCGGGCGCCGATGCCGTTCATTGCCAGGCCGAGCGCAAGGTGGGCTTCCGGGGACAGGGCGCCGAGCGACATGGCGGTCGCGATGAAGCGGGGAAGGATGGCCCCGACCGGCTCGACCTCGGCCAGGTCGACCGGCTCGGCTCCGGGGCGAAAGTCGAGCAGGTTGCGGAGCGCCGCCGGCCGGCCCATGTCGGCCAGCTGCTGGTAGGTCGCATACTCGGTCGCGTCGCCCGACTGGGCCGCCTTCTGAAGCTGGCGGACGGCGAGCGGATTGTGGGCATGCCACTCTCCCGCCTTGCGGAAGCGGACCAGACCCAGGTCAGGCGGCGTCTCGTTGGCGGTCCAGGCCGCGGCGTGGTGCTCCCGGATCACCGCTTCGAGGTCGGCGAAGTCGGCGCCGCCGACGCGCGACGGAACTCCCGGCAGGCAGAGCTCCATCACCTCGGCGCCGAGGCCGAGCGCCTCGAACACCTGGGCGCCGCAGTAGCTGGCGGCGCAGCTGATGCCCATCTTGGCCATCACCTTCAGCAGTCCCGATTCGAGGGCTTTGCGGTAGGCGTTCTCGGCGTCCTGTGGCTCGCTCTTTTGAGCCGGGGGGACCTCCCCCCCTGTCGGGGCCGCGCGAAGCCCTTCCACCCCGACGCCCCCCTGCTCGAGAACCGTGCGTGCCGTCGCGAAGCCGAGGTAGGGGTGGACGGCGGCCGCGCCGGTGCTGATGAGCATGGCGACGTCGTGGACGTCAACCGCATCGCCGGCAAGGGCGACGATCTCCTTCCGGAAGCGGGTTCCCTTCTGCAGCAGCCTCTCGTGGACCGCGCCCACGGCGAGCACCATCGGCACCGGCAGCCGGGTCCGCGAGGTGGACCGGTCACTGAGGACCAGGATGCCGTCCTCGGCCGCGTCGGCGGCGTCGCAGAGGCGCTCGAGCGCGCCACGGATCGACTCCGTCTCGCCGAAGGTGGCGTCCAGCACCAGGCCTGTCTCGAGGATCCGCTTCAGCTCGCCGGCGCCCAGGATCGGGCTCTCCAGCTCGAGCAGGGGCGGTGGCGCGGGCTTGCGGATCGGTACGCCGGTCATCGATACGCGCGGCCCGAGAACAACCCGGAGAGACATCACGAAGCGCTCCCGGAGCGAGTCGATGGGCGGGTTGGTGACCTGCGCGAAGCGCTGCCGGAGGTAGCCGTAGACCCGCCGCTGGGTGCGGCCGAGGATCGCGATCGGGGTGTCGTCGCCCATCGAGTAGACGGCCTCCAGGCCGGTCTCGGCCATCGCCTTGACGACGATCTTGATGTCCTCGTTCCCCCAGCCATGGACCCGCTGCAGCCCGGGCAGGAGCTCGACCGCGTCGGAGTCGATCCATTTGCGGGGCACCGGGTGGAGGAGGCGGTCGGCGTGGGCGCCGTACTCCTGCCGCCTGGCGACCCGCTCCTTGGCGTCGGCATCGCGCAGGATGGAGCCGTCGGAGGTGTCGACCAGGATCAGCTGGCCGGGTCCGAGCCTGCCCCGCTCGATGACGTGCGATGGGTCGAGGGCGACAACGCCGGCCTCGGACGCGGCGACGACCAGGCCGTCATCCGTCACCTGGTAGCGGAGCGGCCGGAGCCCGTTGCGGTCGAGCGCCGCGCCGGCGACGACACCGTCGCTGAAGGCGAGCGCCGCGGGCCCGTCCCAGGGCTCGTAGCGGGTGGACTGGAAGCGGTAGAAGTCGCGGACGCTGGGATCGAGGTCGCCGCGGCCCTCCCAGGCGTCGGGGACGAGCGTCATCAGGGCCTCGGCCGGGTCGGAGCCGAGCCGGACCAGGAGCTCGAGCACGTTGTCCAGGGATGCGGAGTCGGAGCCCTCCGGCCAGATGACGTCGCGGAGCTCCTCCGGCAGGTACGGCTCCCGGGCCCGCATCCAGTTGCGGTTGCCGCTCAGCGTGTTGATCTCGCCGTTGTGGGCAAGCATCCGGAAGGGCTGCGCATTGCGCCAGTCGGGCATGGTGTTGGTCGAGTAGCGCTGGTGGAAGACGGCCAGGGCGCTCTCGCAGTCGGGGTCCCGAAGGTCGAGGTAGAACTCGGCGAGGTGAGTGCCGGCCATCAGGCCCTTGAAGACGACGGTCCGGGAGGACAGCGAGGGGATGTACATCCGCACGCCCTCGGCGGCGGCCCGGCGCTCGGCTGCCCGGCGGGCGCGGTAGAGGAGATCCTCCCACTCCTCGGGAGGAAGCTGGGGGTTGTCGATGAGGCCCTGCCAGATCTCGGGAGCATCCGAAAGCGCCTTTTCGCCGAGGGCCGAGCGATCGACCGGGACCTGCCGCCATTCCGAGATCGGGCTGCCGGCGTGGCGCAGCTCCTCGGCGAGCAGGATGCGGGCCCGGCTGTCCCATTCGAAGAGCATCGCAACCGCGAGCCGGGAGGGGCGCCCGCCGAGGAGGCGGTGAGGCACCTGGATGAGGAGTCCCGCCCCGTCGCCGCTCTTGCCGTCGGAGTCCATCCCGCCGCGGTGGGCGAGTCTCGCCAGCGCCCCGGTGCCGAGCTCCACCACCCGGTGCGACGCAGGCAGGGCGGGCGTGGCCACGAAGCCCATCCCGCAGGCCGCCCGGTAGGCGGGGAGGGAGCCCCGCCAGTGCGCGTGCGTAGAGGTCGAGGGAGGCATCTAGTGCGACAACTTACCCCGGACGATCGCCTTCGAACTAGTCGCTCCGCCCTAACGGAAGGGTGCTTTTCTAGTAGCCGGTTTACAAGTCCAGGAGGCCCTGGACGCGGAGCGCCACGGCCAGGTTCAGCCTCGTCTCGGGATCGGCCAGGTCCGCGCCGGTGATCTCCCCGATCCGGTCGAGGCGGTAGCGGAGGGTGTTGGGGTGCACCTTGAGCCGGCGGGCCGCTGCCTGCTGCTCGCCCTCCTCGAGGTAGGCACGGAGGGTTTCGACGAGCTCGCCGCTGCGTTTCCGGTCGTGCTCGGCAAGCGGCCCGAGGTGCCGGCGCGCGAAGTCCACCAGGCGGTCGTCCGCGACACTTGCCAGCAGCCCGGTGACGCCGAGCTCGTTGGCGGAGACGATCTGGTCGATGCGGCCGAACCGGGTCAGCGTCTCCATCACGCTGCGCACCTCCCGGTGGGCGGGCGAGATCCCGGCGGGCGCCAGGCTAGGCGCGCTGAAACCGACGGACACGGTGAAGCCGGGCTTCCACTCGCCGACCGCCTCGCGCAGCTGCAGCCCGAGAGCGCGGACGCGCGCCTCGTGGCCCTCGGTCTCGGCGCCCAGCGGCAGGATGGCGAGCACGCTGTCCGAACGAGCCCCGACCAGCGCCCGGGGAAAGTTGCGCTTGACGACGCCGCTGATGCGGCGCAGGTACTCCCGCTTGAGCGATTGGATCATCTCCTCGGTCAGCTGCTTGGCGCGGGCGAAGGCCCCGAAGCCGTCCACGTCGACGACCACCAGCACGTGGTGCCCCGTCATCGGGTAGCCGAGGTGGCGTGCTCGGCGCAGGGCGGCGGCCTCGTCGCCGTAGCTGCCGTGGGCGAGGTCGTCGAGGAACTCGCCGCGGACGCTCGACTCGGCGGCGGCCACCTCCCGCTCCTTGATGACGGCCATCGCCACGACGGTGGCGGCGTTCTCCATCGCCATGAAGGCGAGCTCCTCGGCGTCGGGTGGATGGTCGAGGACGGAGATGTAGCCCAACACCTGGTTGGCGGCGTAGATCGGCGCGATGATCCGCTCGCGGTCCATCCCCAACCGGGGAAAGGCGGGGACCTTCATCGGCGCACGGTGCGCGGCCACCTCGCGCAGCATCCGCTGGATGCCGGGGTCGAAGAGCACGCGGGGTGGGGTGCCGTGGCGGGCGATGGTTTCCTTGCGGTGCTTGTCGACGTCGGAGCCGCCCGCGTAGGCCAGCAGGTGGAACGTCGCATCCTCGATGACGACCGCGCTTCCCAACAGGTCGGCGAGCGTCTTGGCGATCTCGTCGAGCCCCTTGCCGTCGAGCATCAGCTCGGTGAAGCTGCGGTGGATTGCCATCGACTGCTTCAGCCGCGAGTGCTCTGCGTTGATGATCCGCTCCAGGAGCGGCTCCATGAGGTCGACCCAGGGGACGTCCTGGCCGAGGGTGAAGAGCGGCAGATCGAGCCGGTCGGCCTCCTCCGCCATCCCGTCCGGGAGTCGGTCCACATACATCCCGAGCTTGACGATGAGGCCGGCGCCACCGACCTCGGCGATGGTGCCGACCAGCTCGAGCTGCGCCGCCGGGTCGTCCCGGATCGGGTAGGCGGTCGTCAGCAGCAGGTCGTTCGGGCGGGCACGGCGCGCCGTCTCCGGCGTCTCGATCACCCGCACCCACTCGACGCGGCGGTCGAGGCCGCCCTTGCCGGCCACCAGCGTGGCCGCCGCGAAGCCGCCCAAACGCATCGCCTCGCGCAGGGTCGGGGCTGGGATCAGGCGGTCGATTGGTTCGACGTCAGTCATTTGTGTAGTGATTTAGACATAAAGCCATCCCGCTTGTCTTTGTGTCCCGCGTACTACTCGCGGGGGGAATGGGAGCGTAATCTGCTGCCATGATCAGTCCCGGCGGTCCCGTTTGTGCTCGCCACGAAGGCGAGGTTTCGATGCGCCTGCGGACTCTTCACACCGACTCCGGCAGTCCCGGCCAGCTGCTCGGGCTCTTCGAGTGCCCCGACTGCGGCGACGAGCGGCGCCTGCCCGTCGAGACCGGCGAAGCCGCCTGAACCGGAGGGGGAATTCGGGATGGAGTCCGGCAAGGAACGGGAGACCTT
>DATCPJ010000118.1:0-25798 GCA_036570145.1 Candidatus Dormiibacterota bacterium | reverse complement strand
CCCCGACGCCCGCCGCGTCATAGATGCGGGCGCGCCCTACGCGATCGCCACCAACTGCAACCCGGGCAGCAGCTACACGACCTCGATGAGCTTGTGCATCGCGCTCGCCGTCCGCGAGATGCACATGACCATCGAGGAGGCGCTGCTCGCGGCCACGTTGGGAGGCGCCCGCGCCCTCCGCAAGAGTTACTTGGGCTGCCTCACCCCGGGCAGCCGAGCGGACGCGGTGCTGCTCGACGCGCCCTCCTTCACCCACCTCGTCTACCGGCCGGGCGTCCCGCTCGTGGCCGCAACCTGGAAGGAAGGAGTCAGGGTTCATGGCTAGACCACAGCTGCGGCCGCTGGGCGCATCCGGGATCGGCGTCTCGAGCCTCTCGCTCGGCTCCTGGCGGACCTTCGAGCGGATCCCGCGAGAGGCCGGCGTCGCGGTGATGGAGAAGGCCCGCGAGAGCGGCATCAACTTCCTCGACGACGCCCGCTACAACGACGAGACCGGCACGGCGCCGCTCAAGACGGGCTACTCGGAGGTCGTCTTCGGCGAGCTCTTCCGCGCCTCGGGCTGGAAGCGCGACGAGGTTGTGCTGGCCAACAAGCTCTGGTGGGAGTTCTGGCCCGAAGAGGATGCCGCCGCCGAGCTGGATGGATCTCTCGGCAGGATGGGCATGGACCACCTCGACCTCGTCTACGCCGAGCGTCCGCCCGAGGGCCTGAGCCCCGACGAGATCGTGCGGCAGGTCGGCGGTCTCCTCGAAGCCGGCAAGATCCGAGCCTGGGGGGTCCTCAACTGGCCCGCTGCCCAGCTCACCGAGGTGGCCAGGATCGCAGCCGCCCAGGGGGTTGCCAAGCCCTCCGCCGCCCAGCTTGCCTACAGCGTCGCGATGCGGTCTCCGGTGGAGGATGCAGAGATGGTGGCCGCACTGGAATCCTGTGGGGCGAGCGCGGTCGCCTCCTTCGCGATGCTGGGCGGTGTGCTGACTGGCAAATACCTGGATGAAGGCGCCCAGGGCCGCTGGACCGGCGAGCTGGACGACCCGCGCCTCCGTTCGGGGCACGACGCCGCGGTTGCGCTCCGCGAGCTGGCGGCGCGGGCGGGAACCACGGCCGCCGCCCTCGCGATCGCGTTTCCACTCCTCAACCCGCTGGTCGCCAGCGTCCTCTTCGGCGCCACCAGCCCGGAGCAGGTCGCGGCCAACGTCGAAGCGCTGAAGCTGTTGGAAAGTCTCGACGACGCCACCCTGGCGCAGCTCCGTGGCATCGGCGCCTCCAATCCCTGACCTGTCCCTCGACCGCGCCCTTGGCGCGCTCTACGGCCTCGCCATCGGCGACGCGTTGGGGATGCCGACCCAGGAGCTGAGCCGGGCCGAGGCCACGCGCATCCTCGGACCGTCGCCTGGTTATCGACCGGGTCCGCCCGAGAACCCGATCTCGCACGGACTGCCGGCGGGTTCGGTCACCGATGCTCGGTGTGCTGGTCGCGCTGGTCGTCGGCTTCCTCGGCCAGTACCTCCTTGCGAGAGGCGCGGTGGCACGCCAGGAGACGGCCGCCTCCGAGGTTGCCGTTCGGGTTTGACGCTAGGCGTCGGTCGAGATGAAGACGTTCTTCACCTCGGAGTAGCCGTTCATCGCGTGCATCCCCAGCTCGCGGCCGAAGCCCGACTGCTTGAAGCCGCCGAACGGCGTCACGACCCGGACCGAGCTGTTGGAGTTGACGGAGAGCACGCCCGTCTCCATCCCGCGGGCGACCCGCAGAGCTCGGGCGCCGTCGCGGGTCCAGATCGAGCCGGAGAGGCCGTAGGGGGTGTCGTTGGCGATCCGGACCGCCTCCTCCTCGTCGGCGAACGGGATCACCGTGGCGACCGGCCCGAACACCTCCTCGCGCGCGACCCGATCGCCGTTGGTGGCCTCGACCAGGGTGCACGGATACCAGAAGCCGGGACCGTCGGGCACCGACCCCTGGAAGAGGGGCCGGCCCTCGATGAAGGACGCGACCTTCTCGCGGTGGGAGGCAGAGATGAGCGGCCCCATCTCAACGCCCGGCTCCTCCGGGCTGCCGACCTTGAACCTTTCGGTCGCCTCGACCAGCAGCTTTAGGAAGCGGTCGTAGACCGAACGCTCGACGAGGACCCGAGAGCGGGCGCAGCAGTCCTGCCCCGCGTTGCCGAAGACGGCGCCCGGCGCCGCCGCCGCCGCCTTCTCGAGGTCGGCGTCGGCGAAGATGACGTTGGCCGACTTGCCGCCGAGCTCGAGGGTCACTCGCTTGATGGTGGCGGCGGCTCCCTCCATGACGGTTCGCCCGACCTCGGTCGAGCCGGTGAAGCCGATCTTGGCGACGTCGGGGTGCTCGACGAGTCGCTGGCCGGCCACCGAGCCCGGCCCGACGACGACGTTGACGACTCCCTCCGGCAGCCCGGCCTCGAGAGCCAGCTCGGCGAAGCGGAGCGCGGTCAGCGGCGTCAGCTCGGCCGGCTTGAGGACCACCGTGTTCCCGCAGGCCAGGGCCGGGCCAAGCTTCCAGCTCGCCAGCATCAGGGGAAAGTTCCAGGGAACGATCAGGCCGACCACGCCGAGCGGCTCGCGGAAGGTGAGGTCGACACCGCCGGCGACCGGGATCGTCTCCCCGTAATGCTTCTCGATCGCACCGCTGTAGAAGTGGAAGACGTCGGCGACCATACCGACCTCCCAGCGGGAGTCGCCGAGCGGCTTGCCGACATTGGCGCTCTCCAGCTTCGCCAGCTCCTCGCCGTGTTCCTCGACCAGGGATGCCAGCCGGCGAAGGAGCCGGGCCCGGTCGGCGGGCTTAACCGCTCGCCAGGCGGGGTAGGCGGCGAGCGCCCTGGCAACCGCCTCGTCGGTCTCCTCCAGGCCGGCCCTTTCGAGCTGCGCGATCGGCCGGCCGGTGGTCGGGTTCAGGACCTCGAGGGTCATCCCCGTTCGAACAGCCTCTCGCGCTCGTAGCCGGTGACCACGCGGTCGAAGAGGCTCTGCTCGGTGCGGGCGTAGTGGAGGTAGTGGTCGACGACGTCGTCACCGAGCGCCTTGCGAGCAACGGTTCCGCGCTCGAGCGCCGCGATCGCATCCCGGAGGGTGTTGGGGAAGCGCTCGACGTCCGACTCGTAGGCGTTGCCGGTGAAGGCGGGAGGCAGCTCGAGGCGGTTTTCGATGCCGTCCAGCCCGGCGGCGAGGAGGGCGGCAAAGGCGAGGTAGGGGTTGGCGTCGGCACCCGGGATCCGGGTCTCCGGCCGGAGCCGCTGGCCGTGGCCGACGATCCGGAAGCCGCAGGTCCGGTTGTCGTTGCCCCAGGCGAGCGTGGTCGGCGCCCAGGTCCCGGCGGCGTAGCGTTTGTAGGAGTTGACGTTGGGGGCGAGGAAGATCGCCATCTCGGAGGCGTGCGCGATCTGTCCGGCGAGGTAGTGACGAAAGGTCGCCGACTCGCCCTCGAATGCGTTGCGGCCCTTCTTCCAGAGGCTCGAGTGGATATGGCAGGAGCTGCCGATCCAGCGATGGTCCGGCTTGGCCATGAAGGTGACCGAGCACCCATGCTGGTGGGCGAGCTCCTTGATCCCGTTCTTGTAGATGACGTGACCGTCGGCTGTGGTCAGCGCGTCGGCGAAGCGGAAGTTGATCTCCTGCTGGCCCGGCCACGCCTCGCCCTTGGAGCTCTCGACGGGGATGCCGGCGGCTTTCATGTTGGTGCGCACGGAGCGGAGGAAGGGCTCGTCGTAGCTGGTCGCGAGCACGTGGTAGTCGAGGTTGTAAGGGACCGATGGCGTCAGGTTCTGGTAGCCCCTGGCGTGGGCCTCGGCGAAGGTCTCCTTGAGCAGGTAGAACTCGAGCTCGGACCCGAACATGGGCTCGAAGCCAAGGGCGCGGGTGCGCTCGACCTGCTGCCGGAGCACCTGGCGGGGCGACGGCCGCACCGGGCTCTTGTCATGCCAGGCGACGTCGCAGAGAACGAGCGCGGTTCCTTCCAGCCAGGGAATCCTGCGGAGGGTGGCGAAGTCGGGAACCAGGTCGAAGTCGCCGTAGCCGCGTTCCCAGCTGGCCATCTCGTAGCCGGCCACGGGGTCCATCTCCATCTCCGCGGCGAGCAGGTAGTTGCAGCTCTCGACCGCCTCTCCCCGGTCCGCTGAGGAGAGGAAGTACTCGGCGTCGAGGCGCTTGCCCAGCAGGCGGCCCTGCATGTCGGTGAAGGCCGCGATCACGGTATCCACGGCACCATCGCCGACCGCCGCGGCCAGCTGTTTGAGGCTCAGCATCGGAGGCTCAGACGACTAGCTCGGCCTCGATCCTGGCCAGCTCTTCCGCCGACCCCTGGACCTTGGGACCCTTGAACCAGTTCTTCGCCGAGGTCACCCACGCGATCGTGGTGCCGACCAGGACCACGCCCACGGCGATGATCGCGTAGTTGAAGTTGAGTGGGGTGATCGGCGCGGCCTGGGGAAGCACGAACAGGATTGCGATGAAGGCGATCCAGATCACCGCAATCGTCCCCACCGGGCGGCTCCAGCGGCCGAGGTGCCAGGGCCCACGAACGAAGCTGTCGCCGGCGCGCAGCCGGAGCAGGATCGGGATCCCATAGGCGATGTAGAGGCCGATCACCGCGATCGACGTCACTGCGGCGTATGCGGTGTAGTTCACGAGGTAGGGCAGGCCGAGGATGAAGGCGCCCACCGTCGCCAGCCAGATCGAGTTGGTCGGGGTGCGGGTGCGGGGGTTGATCCTGTGCCAGAACGCGGAACCGGGTACCGCGCCGTCACGCGAGAAGGCGTAGATCATCCGCGAGTTCGCGGTCACCGACGACATGCCGCAGTAGAACTGGGCCCCGACGACGATGACCATCAGAAAAACGGCGAGGTTGTGGCCGACCGCGTCGACGAAGATCGCCGCGGGCGGGACTACCGCGAGCACCTCTTTGTCGTAGTTCTGGATCGCCTGCGTCACGCCGATCAGCAGCAGCCAGCCGGCGACGAGGGAGACGACGATCGAGAGCACGATCCCGCGCGGCCCGGCGACCGCCGGGTTGCGTGTCTCCTCGGTCATGTGCGCCGACGCGTCATAGCCGGTGAAGGTGTACTGCGCCAGCAGCAGCCCGATCAGGAATACGTAGGGCGGAATTCCGATGCCCGTGTTGTTCACGAACTTGAACAGGAAGGCCGGCGACTGGTGGTGCGCGGGAACGAAGAAGAGGACGCCCACGATGATCAGGACTCCGAGGAGGTGCCACCAGACCGAGATGTCGTTGAGCAGCGCCACCAGCCGGACGCCGAAGGTGTTCAGCAGGCCGTGGATGAAGAGCACGATGGCGTAGATCAGGATCACCCAGGGCGGGTCGGTCGGGTAATTGACGGTCAGGTTGAGTAGGGCGGTGGCGAAAAAGGCGAGGCCGAAGTCGATGCCGGCCGTCACCGCCACCTGGCCGAGCAGGTTGAACCAGCCCGTGAACCAGCTCCAGGCGGCCGAGTTCTTGCCACCGAGCTTGGCCGACCAGTAGTAGAGGCCGCCGGCGGTCGGATAGCTCGAGCAGACCTCGGCCATGGCCAGGCCGACCATGGTGACCATGATCCCGACCAGCGGCCAGCCGACGGTCATGATCAGCGGCCCACCGCTGTTCATGCCGTACTGGTAGAGGGTGAGGCACCCGGAGAGGATCGAGATGATGGTGAAGGAGACGGCGAAGTTGGAGAAGGTACCCATCCGGCGCAGCAACTCCTGCGCGTAGCCCATGCGGTGGAGGGCTTCGACGTCCGCGTCCCGGGTCTCGACACTCATACCTGGCACTCCTGATATGCCGCGCTCCGAGGCGCGGGCCCCCTCGGCCCGAAACGGGCTTGGCGCGAACCTAGCAGACTTCGAAGTGTTGGTCACGCATCTCGTGAATGGAAGCTGGTAGGCCAGGGAACAATAAAAGAGGAGATGAGCAAGTCGAAGGTCCTCAGCTGCCCGGGCTGCGGCACCAAAAACCGGGTCGAGGCGGCGGCCACCGGGGCGCCCCATTGCGGCAAGTGCGGGGGAGCGCTGCCCTGGCAGGCCGAGGCCGGCGCGGCCGATTTCGCCGAGGTTGTCGAGAAGAGCCCGCTCCCCGTCCTGGTCGACTTCTGGGCGCCCTGGTGCGGTCCCTGCCGCATCGTCTCCCCGGTTGTCGAACAGCTCGCCGGCGAGCTCGCCGGAAGGCTCAAGGTCGTCAAGGTCAACACCGACGAGGAGCCGGGCCTGCAGCAGCGCTTCGGCGTCCGTGGGATCCCCTCGCTGGTTCTAATCGCCGGCGGAACCGAACGCGACCGTGTGGTCGGCGCGCTCGGCCGCGACGCGCTACGGACCTGGCTCGAGAGCCGCCTGGCGCCCGCCGCCAAGCGATAGCTTGGGGACCGGTGGGAAACCGCCGGCCCCGCGATCCAGTGCGTGCCGGCATCGCACGCCGCGGGCGTAGACCCGGAAGCGAGGAAGCTGAGGTCGGCCTGGCGCCGTGGCCTGGCGCAGTTGACAGGCGACCCTCGATAGGGCCCTTCTCCACCCGACCTAGTGTCCTGGAACCGAAGTTCCCTGCAAATGTCCGGGCCGTCGCAAGCGACGGCCGGCCGACCCTTCGGGCTCATCCGCCAGGGACGCCGATCTCGGCGTCAGCTTCTCCGCTACTCGCTTACGGGCCCAAAGGCCCGCGCGCTCCGTTGCTCGTGCGCTTCCTTAATCTCGACGCCCCTGGCGGCGATTTTGCAACGAACCTCGGCTCCAGGACACTAGGGTGCGTCGATAAAAGAAAGCCTCCGGCCGGCGGGTCGGGGGCTTTCCCATCCAGGAGGTGGATGCGTCCAAATTTCCGACGTCAACCTGAAGCCTGAATGAGCGCCGGCTCTCCGCAAGAAAAAGTGCAAAGAAATTACTGCTTTTGTTTCGATCTCGGAATGAACCTGAACCGAGCCTGGGGGAATCCACCCGCAGGGAAAGGGGTTCTGGGATGCTGCAGCAAGCCAACATCGACATCAGCAAAGCGCTCGGCGTCGAGTCACGCCGCCGGACCGACGGGCTTCGACTGAACGCTCTGATCCACCAGATCGACGAACTTCTCTGGGAGCTTGAAAGTCTCAACCTCCAGGACCGCCACCTCGTCCCGGACGAGATGTTGCCGAGGATAACCATGGTTGTCGCCGCGGCGACCGAGGGCGACCCGCCGCCCGCCGACGACGTACGCGAGCCGCTGGCGGCGCTGGATCGTCTCTTCGAGGTCCAGGGCCGGCTTACCAAGATGAAATGCGAGCGACAGGGCTTCGAAGTCCTCGACTGGGAGGACGGGGACGACGCCGCCGGCCCGACCTGGGTCGGCCGCCGCCGGATCCGTCAGTAAGGGGTCGCCGGCCTCGCCCCAGGCTCCCGATCAGTCTTCCTCGGCCCACAGCTCGCGGCCTCGGTCGGCCCACCAGCGGAGGCGGTCGGCGAAGAACTCGGACCGGGCGACGAGAACCGAGATCTCCCGCTCGAGCAGCTTCAGGTCTGCGCGATCCGCCGCGCTGTGGAGGGCGAGCCGTTCCCGCGAGGCTGCCAGGATCTCCTTCGTCGACTCGATGAGCTCGGCATAGACGGCGACCCAATGCTCTGGATCGTCGCGGTGGATGGTGGTCGGGTTCTCGCCGTCGAGGAGCGCGCCGGCAGGCGCCACGACCTCCGCCGGTCCGGCTGCGCTGCTATCCATCAGACCTGGCTTTCACCCCCAACCGGAACATCGCAATGAAAACCCGCCTGGGGGATCGTAACAAATACTTACCTTTATTGTAAAGGCGGTCTTACAATGTTTGACAGTATTGCGGCCGTTGTTGACCTAATGGGCGTTTTGGGTTAGGCTCGACGGACATGAGCTCAGCGCACCAGACGGCCGGGGACATCGATGGCAGCGAGTTCCGCCCGGCAAAGGTGCGCGCGACCTTCCACCTTCCCGAAGACCTCATGAACGAGGCTCGCAACACGGTCGTCGCGCTTTCCGGGCCGCCCTATCGGCTGACCCTTGCCAGGCTTGCCGAGAACGCGATCCGGAGCGAGCTGGAGCGCCTCAAAGACCTTCGTGAGGGCCGCCAGCGGGGAAGAGACTTTCCCCAGCGCACGGACGACGTCCGCACCGGCCGTCCGATCGGCGACCGCTGAGGCGCTGACGGGTCGGCGGCCGCGAAGGGCGGCCGTTTGTCCAGCCGGCTCTCTGAACTCCCTTAGAGTGGTCTTCCCTTAGATGATCTCCGTCGATCTCCAGCAGGCGATAGAGGATGCCGCGGTTCGTCTTGCCCCGGTCATCTTCCGGGCGCCTCTGCAGCGTTCCAACCGGCTCTCCAAGCGCTACGCCGCCGACATCCTGATCAAGCGGGAGGATCTCCAGGAGGTCCGCTCCTTCAAGATCCGCGGCGCCTACAACCGGATCGACTCGATGTCGCCGGAGGAGCGTGAGCGCGGGGTTGTCTGCGCCAGCGCCGGCAACCACGCGCAGGGCGTCGCGTTCGCCTGCGAGGCGCTCGGTATCCGGGCGACGATCTTCATGCCCGAGATAACGCCGACCCAGAAGATCGACAGGGTCAAGCACTTCGGCGGAGAGCTGGTCGAGGTGCGCCTGGTCGGCGACTCCTACGACGACGCGAACGCGGCGGCCCAGGCCTTCTGCGCGGAGCGTCACGCCGTCTTCGTTCACCCCTTCGACGACGTGCTCACGATCGCGGGCCAGGGAACCGTCGGCAAGGAGCTCCACGACGAGCTCGGCGAGCGGCTGGAAGTCGTGGTGACCGGCATCGGCGGCGGCGGGCTGGCCTCCGGCATCGCGTCCTACCTCGAGCGCCGCAGCCCGGCCACCAGGGTCGTCGGCGTCGAGCCGGCGGGCTCACCGTCGATGTACGAATCGATCCGCCAGGGCAGGGTGGTGAGCCTCGACCAGATCGACACCTTCGTCGACGGCGCGGCCGTCAAGAAGGTGGGCGACCTCACCTTCGAGCTCTGCCGGAAGCTCCTCGAGCGTGTCGTCGTCGTACCCGAGGGCAAGATCTGCACGACCGTCATCGAGCTCTACCAGAACGAGGGGATCATCGCCGAGCCCGCCGGGGCGCTGGCCGTCTCAGCGCTCGACGATCTCGCCGACGAGATCCGCGGAACGACCACCGTCTGCATCCTCAGCGGCGGCAACAACGACATCCTCCGCTACCCCGAGATCATGGAGCGCAGCCTCGTCCACCAGGGCAGGAAGCACTACTTCATCGTCGAGTTCGCGCAAAAGCCGGGCCAGCTCCGCCAATTCGTCGATCGAGCGCTCGGACCGACGGACGACATCGTCCGCTTCGAGTACATGAAAAAGACGAACAAGGAGCGGGGAACCGCCCTCGTCGGCATCGAACTGAAGGACAAGGCCGACCTCGAGCCGCTGCTGCAGAGGATGGACGAGATCCAGCTGAACCACCGCCCGCTGGAGAGCGAAGAGCTCCTCTACGACTACCTGATCTAGCTGTGGTTTCCCACTAGGCGGCGGTCTTCTCGTCCTCTTCCTCGCCGAGCTTGCGGCCGTACCACCAGCCGGCGGCCAGCAGGATCACAACCAGGATCGCCAGGGGGATCCCGACCGGTCCGAGGTATTTCGCCACCAAGACGTAGTGCTGTCCGAGCTTGTAGCCCGCGTAGGCGAGGGCGAAGTTCCAGGGGATCGCGCCCGCCAGGGTGGCGATGGTGAACGTCACCAGCCTCACCCGGGAGAGGCCGGCGGGGAAGGAGATGTAGGTCCGCACGATGGGCAGCAGCCGGCCGAGGAACACGGCCCACACGCCGTACTTGCCGAAGAAGCGGTTGGCCAGCCGGAGGTGGCCGCGGCTCAGGCCCATCCACTTGCCGGCCCGGCTCAGGATCACCTGCTCGCCGTAGCGCCTGGTCAGCAGGTAGGCCACGAGCGACCCGGCCAGGTTGCCGAGGCTGGCGGCGGCGACCACGGCGACGAAGGACAGCTTTCCCTGCGCGGCGAGGGCGCCGCCGAGAGGAACCACGATCTCGCTCGAGATGGGAAGGCCGGCGCTCTCGCCGGACATCGTCAGAAAGATGGCGATCAGCCCGCCCGACCCGACGAGCGAGATCAGCCAGTTGGTCAGCTGGGCCGTCATCTCGCCAATGAGGTTACGGGTCCCGCGCCGTCTGCCGCTGCTGGCGGAGCGGCGGCTTCGGCGTCCGGCCGGGCTTCAAGGGCGCGATCTTTCAGCGGCGCCTGGGCGCGCGCAAAAGAACCAGGCAACGGGCAACGCGAATCCGCTGGGGCCCGGAGATCAGCTCTTGGAGCGGTACTTGAAGGAGACGTTCACCCGGGCGCGGTAGCCGGTCACCTTGCCCTTGTCGATCGTAACGTCGAGCTTGACGACCTCGGCGATGCGAAGGTCCTCGAGGCTGCTCGATGCCGTCTCGACAGCGTTCTGGACGGCATCCTCCCAGCTCTTGGAGCTGACACCGATGAGCTCTGTGACGCGATAGACGCTGTTGTCGGCCATCGATTCTTCCTCCAGCGGCGGGTTCAAGTCGGGTCGTAGGGAATTGTGGCACGACCTCGTCCGAGGCCTTCACGCCAACTTCACAGCAAGCACACAACGCTTCCCGAGGTGGCGCCGCCAGGGTGGGGTCCATTGTCCCCGGCGGAAATGGAAAGCCCAGCCGCCACCCACCCGAATTGAAGCTTCAAAAGGAGCAAGCAATGAACCGTTTCAAGATGGCCCTGGCGGGCGGCGCCGTCGCCGCCTCGATGTTCACCGGAGGGATTCTCGGCGCCGTCCTCTGGGGGACCAGCGCGGTAGCCGCGAGCGCCGCGTCGACGACCATGGCGGCCACCACCGCCACCGCGGCGACTCCGGGCACCTTCACGCCCAACGAGGACGCCACCCACGAGGCTGGCGAGAGCGCCGCGCGCGAGGCCCAGGAAAACGCGGGCCAGGTCCCGACCGTCCCGTAGTCGACTTCCGAGTGCGGAAAAAAGATGAGCGTGCTGCGGCCGGCGCCGGCCGGCCGCCAGCACCTCGCCTCGGAACCCGAAACGAAAGCTTCCGCGCGCTTAATCGTTCCTTCAGGAGCCCTCCCCACACTTCGCCAACAATCCATGCTGAAACCCATCCACTTCCTTCTCGCGGTCGCGTTGCTCGTCCTCGCGGCATGCGCCGGCCCGGGCGTCCGCTTCGCGACCGCGGCAGAGACCGCCCAGGCGACGGCCCGCCAGGCCCAGGCCAGGGCCCAGGCGTCGCCCTCGCCTTCCCCCTCGCCCTCGCCGTCGCCGGCCGCATCGCCCGCCGCCTCCCCCTCGCCCGCCACCGGCTCAAGCCCCGCACCCTCGCCCTCCGCCGGGTCTGGCGCTCTCGCCCAGTTCCAGGCCGAGCTCGAGGCGGTGGCCAAGTCGATCCAGCCGTCGATCGTCCAGATCAACACCAGCCAGGGCCTTGGTTCGGGGATCGTCTACGACAGCGCGGGCGACATCGTCACCAACAACCACGTCGTGGAGGGCGCGACCTCCTTCACCGTCAAGACCTCGGACGGCAAGAGCTACACGGCGACCCTGGTTGGCAGCTACGCCTCGAACGACCTCGCCGTGATCAAGGTGGCCAACGCCACCGGGCTGACGCCGGCCAAGTTCGGCGATTCCTCCAAGATCCAGGTCGGCGAGGTCGTGCTCGCGGTCGGCAGTCCCTACGGACTCTCCGACACCGTCACCGAAGGCATCGTCAGCGCCGTCGGCCGGACCCAGTCGGAGGGCAACGGCGTGACGCTGACCGACCTCGTCCAGACGAGCGCGCTGATCAACCCGGGCAATTCAGGCGGCGCGCTGGTCGACCTCAACGGCCAGGTCATCGGCATCCCGACCCTCTCGGGATCTGACTCACAGGGCCGCCAGACATCGTCCGGGATCGGCTTCGCGATCCCGAGCAACCAGGTCACCGACGCGGCCCGGCAGCTCGTTGCCAGCGGCAGCGTCACCCACACCAATCGGCCCTACCTTGCGATCACCACCCGCGACAACGCGACCTCGGGTGTCGACGTGGTCACCGTCGTGGCCGGCGGACCCGCCGCCCAGGCCGGCATCCAGGCGGGCTGGGTCATCACCGCCATCGGCGGCCACGAGGTGGCCGACAGCAGCGGCCTCAGCCAGGCACTCGCCGCCTACAGCCCCGGCAACCGGGTGAGCGTCACCCTCCGGCTCCCGGACGGCTCCACCAAAACCGTCACAGTGACGCTGGGCGAGCGCCCGGTCACCCCCTGAAACAAGTGAAAGAAGGAGATCCGATGGACCCCAGGGCACCCCGCCACCACCCGGA
Source organism: Candidatus Dormiibacterota bacterium (assembly GCA_036570145.1). Classification (GTDB taxonomy): domain Bacteria; phylum Chloroflexota; class Dormibacteria; order Dormibacterales; family Dormibacteraceae; genus UBA6019. The sequence continues at coordinate 13,508 of DATCPJ010000118.1, read as the reverse complement.
CGAAGCGCCGATCACGGTCCTTCCCAGGTCGAGCGTTCCCGGTCCCGGCACACCCCTCGAGCAGGTCCTGTTCGAGGTCAAGCGGCTGATCGTAGGCCAGGACCGGATGCTGGAGCGGATCCTGGTCGGGCTCCTCGCCGGCGGCCACGTGCTCATCGAGGGCGTACCCGGCATCGCCAAGACGGCCACCGTCAAGGCGCTCGGCACCGCGCTCGGGTGCAGCTTCGGGCGCGTCCAGTTCACTCCCGACCTGGTACCCGCCGACCTCATCGGCACCCGCATCTACAACCCGAAGAGCGCCGAGTTCTCGACCGAGCTGGGCCCGGTGTTCTGCAGCCTCCTGCTGGCAGACGAGATCAACCGCGCGCCGGCCAAGGTCCAATCCGCGCTGCTCGAGATCATGCAGGAGCACCAGGTCACGATCGGCAAGGAGACCTTCGCAACCCCCGAGCCATTCATGGTCCTGGCCACCCAGAACCCGATCGAGGCCGACGGCACCTATCCGCTGCCGGAGGCGCAGCTCGACCGCTTCATGCTCAAGGTGCTCGTCGGCTACCCGTCGCTGACCGAGGAGATCGTCGTCGTCTCCCGGATCACCGGCAAGCCGATCGAGCTCCGCCAGATCCTCAGCGCCCCCCAGCTCCTCGAGCTCCAGGCCGCGGCGTCCGCCATCTACGTCGACCCGGTCGTCCTCGGCTACGCGGCGAAGCTGACCACGGCAACCCGCAAGCCGGCCGAGTCGGGGCTTCCCGAGTTTGCCGCGGCGATCGCCTACGGCGCCAGCCCGCGGGCCACGATCCACCTCGTCGCCGCCTCCCGCGCGCTCGCGCTGATCCGCGGCCGCGAGTACGTGCTGCCCCAGGACGTCGCCGACCTTGCGCCGGAGGTGATCCGCCACCGGCTCCTGCTCAGCTACGAGGGGATCGCCGCCGGCGTCGACTCCGAGCAGGTGATCGGGGCTCTCCTGGAGCGAAACCCGCCGCCCCGGATCGACCTGCGGGACAGGGCTGTCTGAAGGGGATCCTGGAGGTGACCCTGAGGAAGCCGAGCATCCGCGAGCGCCTCGGGCGCGTCCACTGGCCCGTGATGGGCTCGCTCGGCGTGCATCCCGCCGGCGACTACCGCTCCCGCGGTCGCGGGCCGGGGGTCGAGCAGGCCGACGTGCGGGAGTACGTGCCCGGCGACGATCCGCGCCAGATCGACTGGAACCTGTCCGCGCGCTCCGACCGAACCTACGTTCGGGAGGCGAACCCCGACCGCGGTCTCGACGCCTGGCTGATCCTCGACACGAGCCGCTCGCTCGACTGGGGGACCGCTCGCTGCCTGAAGCGGGAAGCGGCCGGCGAGCTCGTCGTCGCCGCTTCCATCCTGCTCGCGCGACGGGGCAACCGGGTCGGGGCGCTGATCTTCGACAACGGTCTCCAGCACATCATCCCGCCCTCCTCCGGACGCTTCGCCCGCTCGACCCTGATCGCCGAGGCTTCGCGCGACCGAGGTCCCGGCGAGGACGGCCCGACCGACCTCACCCGAGCGCTCAGCCAGGCCGGCCGCCTGATCCAGCGCCCCTCGCTGGTGATCGTGGTCAGCGACTTCCTCGCCCCGACCGGCTGGCAGCAGCCGCTCAAGATCCTCGGCGTCCGGCACGAGGTGCTGGCGGCGGTGATCGGGGATCCCCGCGAGTCGGAGCTCCCGGATGTCGGCCTGCTCCGCCTGGAGGACCCCGAGACGAAGCGCCAGATCGAGGTGGACACCGGCAACCGCAAGCTCCGTGAGCGCTTCCGGGCCGCGGCCCAGGAGCAGCGCCGCCAGCTCCTCGCCGACCTCCGCGGGGCTCGTGCCGCGGTCCTCGAGCTGAGCACGTCCGAGGACGTTCTGGTCCAGCTCCTGAGGCTCTTCCAGCGGGTGGAGACCGGCCGCCGCGGTCACGCCGGGCCGGTGCTCCGGTGAGCTTCCTGAACCCCGTTTACCTGCCGATCCTGATCTTGGTCCCGGTCCTCGCGCTGCTTTACCTCCTCGCCCAGCGGCGTCGCAGCTCTTACGCCGTGCGTTTCACCAACCTCGACCTGCTCGCGTCCGTCGTCGGCAAGCGGCCCGGCCTTCGCCGCCACGTTCCGACCGCGCTCTTCCTGCTCGGCCTGACCGGGCTCGTGCTGGCCGCCGCCGACCCCGTCCTCAACCTCGAGGTCGCCCGCAGCCGGGCCAGCGTGATGCTCGTCATCGATGTTTCCGGATCGATGGACGCGACCGACGTCTTTCCGTCGCGACTGGTGGCCGCACGGAGCGCGGCTCGGCAGCTGATCGACCAGCTGCCGCCGGGCGCCGAGGTCGGGTTGGTCAGCTTCAACACCAATGCCACCCTGCTCACGCCGCTGACGACCAACCACGACAGCGTCACAAGCGCGCTCGACAGCCTCCGCGCCAACGGCGGCACGGCGATCGGAGAAGGGATCACCGCGGCGCTCGACGAGCTGGCGCGAAGCGTTGCCACGACGCCCGAGGCGAGCCGGCCGCCGGCGATCATCGTCGTCCTGACCGACGGCGCTTCGAATGCCGGTATCGATCCGCAAGCGGCGGCGGAGAACGCCAGGGCTGCCTCGGTACGGGTGGTGACGGTCGGTGTCGGACAGCGCGACAAGGCCACCACCGTCCACGGCCAGCCGGTGGGCGGGGTCGACGAGCCGACGCTCCAGAGCATCGCCACGACGACCGGAGGCAAGTACTACTACGCGTCGGCCGCCGGCCAGCTCGGCAAGATCTACAGCTCGCTCGGCTCCAGCTTCGGCTGGCAGTTCCTCCGGGTCGACATCCTGGTGCCGATGCTGATGCTGGGAATCTTCGTCCTCCTCCTCGGAGGCTTCCTGAGCATGCGCTGGTTCCGCTTGTTCCCTTAACCGGCTGATTCCCCTCCCATTAAATGAGGGCCGGATTGGGGGCATACGTAGGCCTGCGTCGTCACGCAGGCGCTGGCTCCTACGGCTCGGGCAAGTCTTGTCTCCCCACACAGTGGGGAGGTGTCCGCGAAGCGGACGGAGGGGCGTTCTCCGACGGCCACCTTGTAGAGAAGACCCTTCTCCAGCCACCTGTAGAAGACCCTTCCGCATTCATCGGTGAGCGCCCCCTCGCCGCCTTCGGCGGCACTCCCCCACGCGTGGGGGAGCAAGACTTGCCTCACAGCAAACTCCCAGCCAGCTCACAGGAAGGTCCGACCGCGCCTTGTCAACCTGTGATTCGTGAGCACGACCTACCTCTGGTACGCGACCCGCGGCGCCGGCGCCGTGAGCCTCCTCCTCCTGTCCGCCGTCACCGTGCTCGGCGTGCTCAGCGTCGCCCGCTTCGAGAGCCCCGGCTGGCCGCGCTTCGTCACCACCGGGTTTCATCGCAACCTATCGCTCCTGGCGGTGGTCTTCCTCGCCCTCCACATCGTCACCGCGGTCGTGGACCCCTACACCAGCCTGGGCTGGGTGACGTCCGTCATCCCCTTCTCGTCCAGCTACCGGACGGTCTGGCTGGGCCTCGGCACGGTCGCCTTCGACCTGCTGCTGGCGGTCCTGCTGACAAGCCTTCTCCGGAACTTCGTCGGCAGGCGCACCTGGCGGGCCGTCCACTGGCTCGCCTACGCCTCCTGGCCGATCGCCGTCGTTCACGGCTTCGGCACCGGGACCGATCGCTGGTCGGACTGGCTGCTCGTCCTCAACGCGGTCTGCATCCTTGCGGTCGGCTGGGCGGTCGCCGCCCGGTTGCTGCTGCCCGCGGCTGACCCGCTGGCCGCGGAGCGGACCCGGTTCCGCGAGTCGGCCCGGGGCCGGAACGCCGGATCGTGACGGAGGCCGAGGGCGCGGTGGCGATCGCCGACGGAACCGCGCTCGGCGGTGCCGTCCGGCTCGTCATGACACGGCGCGACGGAGTGGACGCCGCCTGGGCCGCGGTCGAGGCCACGCTTCGCGCCGTCGACCTCGCCTACAGCCGCTTTCGCGCGGACAGCGAGCTGAGCGCCGTCAACGCTAGCCCGGGCCGCACCCACAAGCTCAGCCCGCTGCTGGCGGCGGCCATCGCGGGGGCCCTCCGCGCGGCCCGACTGACCGATGGCGCGGTCGACCCGACCGTCGGCGTCGCGATGCGCGTCGCCGGCTATGACGTCACCTTCGCCGATGTCCCCCTTCGCGGACCCGCGCTGAACCTGGTGATGCGGTCGGTCGCCGGCTGGCAGCTGGTCCGCTTCAACGAGCGGGAGCGAACCCTTCACCTGCCGGCCGGCGTGGAGCTCGACCTTGGCGCGACCGGGAAGGGGCTTGCCGCCGACCTCGCCGCCGCCGCCGCACTGGCGGCAGCCGGTCCCGACGCCGGTGTGCTGGTCAGCCTCGGCGGGGATCTCGCCACCGCCGGAGCGGCGCCCGCCGGCGGCTGGGTGGTCCAGGTCGGCGAGGACAGCCGCGCCCCGATCAGTGCCCGCGAGGAAGCGATCAGCATCCCTTCGGGAGCGATCGCGACCTCTTCCACGACGGTGCGCCGCTGGATCCGCGGCGAGCGGGTCCTCCACCACATCCTGGATCCCCGGACCGGTCTTCCCGCGGCCGGACCCTGGCGCACCGCCAGCGTCGTCGCCCGGACCTGCCTCGATGCGAACGTCGCCGCGACCGCCGCGATCGTGAAAGGGCAGGACGCCGTCGCCTGGCTCGAAGCCGCCCGAGTCCCGGCCCGGCTGGTCGGCAACGACGGCGACATCCTCCGGATCGGCGGCTGGCCGGAGGTCACCTCGTGATCGAGATGACCGCCTCCGAACCTCGGTTGCTGGCGGGCCCCGACCCTCGACTGGGCGCCGAGCCTTACGAGGCCCATCTCCGCCGGCTGGGGCCCCTGCCTGCACCGGCGGGGCTCATCGAGACGCTGGAGCGGAGCCGCCTGGGCGGCCGCGGCGGAGCGGGGTTCCCGGTCGGAACCAAGTGGCGCTCGATCGCCGGCCGTCCAGCAGGGGCCTCGGCGGTCGTCATCGCCAACGGCTGTGAGGGCGAGCCGCTGAGCCGCAAGGACCGCTTCCTGATGACCTCTCGGCCGCACCTGGTCCTCGACGGGGCATTCCTCGCACAGCGTGCGCTGGGCGCCGAACAGGTCCTCCTGTTGGTCGCCGGGGACCTCGGCGACGCCCATGCGGCGATGGCGGTCGCGCTCGCCGAACGCCCGGAGGAAGAACGCCGCTCGGCGCGGCTCATCACGGCGCCGGCGCGCTACGTCAGCGGTGAGTCGAGCGCCGCCGTCAACCTCGCCAACACCGGCATCTCGGTTCCCACCAACGTTCCCCCGCACCCCCGCGAGCGTGGCGTCGGCGGCGCGCCGACGCTGGTCCAGAACGTCGAAAGCCTTGCCCACGTCGCCCTGATCGCTCGCCGCGGCGATGCCTGGTTTCGATCCGCCGGCCGGGGCTCGGCCACCGGCACCTTCCTGGCGACCGTTCACGCCGGCGCTACGCCGGTGGTCCGCGAGCTGGACGCCGGCTGCTCTCTCGGGGAGGCCCTGGAAGCGACCGGCGGCTCGCTGGTCGAGACCCGCGCCGTCCTCCTGGGGGGCTACTTCGGGTCCTGGCTGCCGTCCGCCGAGGCCTGGGGCCTGCCTCTCGACCAGCAAGCCCTGAAAGGGCTCGGCCTGTCGCTCGGCTCCGGCGTGGTGGCGGCGCTCCACATGGCCGGCTGCGTCGTCTGCGAGACGGCGGCTGTGATGCGCTACCTCGCCGGCGAGAGCTCCGCCCAGTGCGGTCCCTGCTTCTTCGGCCTCCGCGCGATCGCCGACGCCTGTGAGCGCATCCAGGACGGCCGGCCTCAGGCCGGCGAGCTGGACCGCCTGCGCCGCTGGGTCGGCGAGCTGCCGGGACGGGGCGCCTGCCACCATCCCGACGGCGCGACCGGCTTCCTGCGCTCGGCGCTCACCCGTTTCGGGGCTGACTTCGAGTCCCACCGCTCGCACCGGCGGATCGGGGCGCTGGCGTGAGCGACAAGCTGGAGCTCGCCATCGACCGGACCCGCTGCGACGGCAGCCGTCTCTGTGCGGAGCTGTTGCCGGAGTTCATCCGCGTCGACGACTGGGGCTACCCGATCATCGCGCCGGGAGCGATCCCGACCCACCTACTCCCTCACGGCCGGCGGGCGGTGGCGGCCTGCCCGTTGCTGGCGCTGAGCCTACGGCCGGTCGCGGCGGACCGGCGATGAGGGGCGTCACCCAGGCTTCATGTCCGCCGGGCAGGATCGGTCCGCAGTGAGAAGAACCATCCTCCTCTCGGCAGGCGCGCTCGTCGCGCTGGTCGTGCTCGGCCTGGCGGGCGGCTACGTCTATTACTTCACCGGGATCCACACGGCACCGAAAGCGCTCGCCCTGAGCACGCCATCCCCATCTGCTTCGGCATCAGCAACGCCCGCGGCGACCGGCCTTGCCGGCAGCTGGACAGTTACTGCCGGCTCGGTCGCGCGCTACCACGTCAATGAGAAGTTCGCGGGCCAGACCTCCAGTCATGAGGCGGTCGCGGAGACCTCGTCGGTTACCGGCAGCCTGGCCGTTGAAGGTTCAGCAAGCGCCTTGCGGGCGACCGGCGCCAGCGTCATCGTCGACCTCGCCTCGCTGCACAGCGTCGACCAGGTGCTCGGCGTCAATGTCAGCAACCGCGACCGTATCGTCAGCCAGTCGCTCTCCGTCCAGAAGTTCCCTCAGGCAACCTTCAAGGCGGACTCCTTCGCCATCCCCGCGGGTCTCGAATCGGGACAGACCGTCACGCTCAGCGTGCCCGGGCAGTTGACGATCCACGGCGTGACGCGCGCGTCGACCGCAATCATCAAGGTTCAGCCCAACGGCACTTCCTTCCAGGCCCTGGGAACCATCGCGACCGCGATGACGGACTTCGGCATCTCTCCGCCCCAAGTGGGTATCACCGTCGTCCAGCCGCAGGTGACGATCGAGTTCCTTCTCAACCTCACCCGCGCGGCGTAACCGCGACCGCTCCGGCGGTCAGCCGGCCGGCACCGGGCTGCCGGCCTCGACGCAGCGATTGCTCAGCTTGCCGACGCCGGCGACCTCCGACTCCATCAGGTCCCCGGGCTTGAGGAACTCCGGCGGCTGGCGGGCGAAGCCGACCCCTTCCGGCGTGCCCGTCGCGATCAGCATCCCCGGCAGCAACGTCATGCCGATCGAGAGCCAGCGGATGACCTCGTCGACCGGGTAGATCATGTCGGCCGTGGTGGCGTCCTGCTTGACCTCGCCGTTGACGAGGAGCCGCAGGCGGAGTGCCTGCGGGTCGGGCACCTCGTCGGCGGTCACGACCCAGGGTCCCGAGGGACACGAACCGTCGAGGCTCTTGCCCTTGAAGAACTGGCCCCCCCAGCCGTTCTGGATGTCACGGGCGCTGACGTCGTTGATGACCGTGTAGCCGAAGACGTGGCCGAGCGCGTCGGCCCGCTGGATGTTGACGCCGCCCCTGCCTATGACGACGCCGAGCTCCACCTCCCAGTCGATCTTGTCGCTGACCGCGGGATCGATCCGGATCTCGTCATTCGGCCCGGCGACGCTGGTGATCGCCTTGGTGAAGAAGGTCGGCGGCTTCACCTCGGTTCCCTGGGCGCGGGCGCCCTCCTCGGCGTGCTTCTGGTAGTTGCGCCCGACGGCCAGGATGTTGCCGACCGGCGGATCGAGCGGCGCCAGCAGCTGCAGCGCGGAGAGCCTGCGGATGATCGGTTCCGCCGCGGAACGGTCGACCTTCGCGAGCAGGGTGCCAAGCCGCTGGAGGCCGGCCGGGCCCTCCTGGACCAGCGCCAGCAGATCTGCCGGCGGTGACGGCGAACCGGTCGCCCTGGCCAACTCGGCGACGTCGACGACCCGGTCGACGGCCCCTTCGAGGGCCACGCCCAGCCGCCGGCCGTTCGCCTCGCGGAACATCAACAGCTTCATTCGCTCGACACCTCCCGAACCGGCGGACCGGCTCCAAGAAATAATTCCTCGAAATCGGGGCGTTCGAGGAGTTCGCCGGGCGGCCCTTCCAGCCGGGTGAGGCCGGACACGAGGACCAGGGTCCAGTTCGCCACCTCGAGGGCGGCACGCGCTCGCTGCTCGACCAGGAGCACCGCTTTGCCGAGGTCGGCAAGGCGGCGGACGTGCTCACGGAGCAGCCCGTCGGCGAGCTTGGGAGAAAGGTTGGCGGTGGGCTCGTCGAGGATCAGCACCCGCGGGTCGAGCATCAGGACGCGCGCGATGGCGAGCATCTTCCGCTCGCCTCCGCTGAGCTTGTCCGCCCTTCGCCGAAGCATCGCGGCGAGCGCTGGGAAGACTTCGCAGACCTCTGTCACCCTCGCCGGTAGCTCCGAGCCGCGGAGCAGGTAGCCGCCCATCTCGAGGTTCTCGAGCACGCTCAGCGGCTCGAAGATGTCCTGCACCTGTGGCACGTAGCCGACGCCCCGCCGGGCGAGATCCTCCGGTGGATGGTTGGTGACGTCCTCGCCGGCGACCTCGACCGAACCGGCCGTCACCCGGAGGATGCCCACCAGGCTCTTCAGGAAGGTGCTCTTGCCGGCGCCGTTGGGCCCGATGATGGCGACCACCTCGCCGGCGCCGACGCTGATCGAGATGTCGCTCACGACCGGAACCCCGCCGTAGCCGGCGGTGAGCCCCGTTGCGGTGAGGACGCCCTCGGGCCGCGCGCCGCCGGCGTCGCTAGCCGACAAGGTAGGCGTCCACCACTTCGCGCTGGCGGCGCAGCTCGACCAGCGGGCCCCGTCCGATCACCTTGCCCTGGGCCATCACGATGACCGGGTCGCAGAGGCGCTCGACGATGGCGAGCTGATGCTCGACCATGAGGATCGTGAGGCCCTCGTCGCGGAGGCTCTCCAGGTAGCTCGCGATCTCACCGACGATCGATGGGTGGACGCCGGCCATCGGCTCGTCGAGGAGGAGCAGGCGGGGCTCCAGCATCAGCGCCCGCATGATCTCGACCAGGCGCTTCTGGCCGCCGCTCAGATCGCCGGCGTACTGGTTCTCCTTCTCGATCATACGAAAGCGCCCCAGCAGACCCCGCGCCCGCTCGACCAGGGCGTCCTCGTCGGCGCCCCAGTAGCGCCTCCCGAGCAGGGCACCCACGACGCTGTCACCCCGGTTCTTGGGCGCCGCGGCGAGGAGGTTCTCGAGCACCGTCAGCTGGGCGAACTCGCTCGGCAGCTGGAAGGTCCGGACCAGGCCCCGGCGGGCGCGCCGGAAGGCGGGGAGCGGGCTGATCTCCTCGCCGTCGAAGACGATCGAGCCCTCCGAAGCGGGCAGGGTGCCGGCGAGGACGGCGAGGAAGGTCGACTTGCCCGCGCCATTCGGACCGATCAGCCCGGTCAGCCGGCCTGGTAGGACCTCGATCGACACGCCGTCGACCGCGTGCATCCCCTCGAAGTGGCGATGGACGTCGGTCGCCGTCAGCAGGGGGCCGAGGTCAGCCGGCACTGGGGTTCGGGAAGGTTCTCCGCCGCTCGGGGAAGACGCCCTTGGGGCGGAACCAGAGGAAGCCGAGGATCAGGCTGCCGATGGCGACCCACTGGAAGGCGGGGATCAGGCCGGGCTGCCCGAAGTTGGGCAAGAAGCGGGTCGCCTCGAAGAAGCCGACCGGGACCAGGATGGCCCCCAGGATGGCTCCCCAGTTGTTGCCGCGACCCCCGACGATGATTGCGGCGAAGAGCACGATCGTCTCCGGGTAGAGCCAGCCGGCCGGCGCCCAGAGCCCGATGAAGCCGACCAGGATCGCGCCGCTCAGCCCCCCCATCACTCCGCCGACGATGAACATCGTCAGCTTCTGGGCGAGGAGGTTCTTGCCGAGCGCCGCCGCGGCGACCTCGTTCTCCCGCATCGCTCGGAGCGAGCGGCCGTAGGGCGAGTTGGCGATCCGGTTGGCGGCGAACAGCACCAGGCCGACGCAGAGGAGGCTGATCACGACGTAGAAGTACTGGTACTCGTAGGTGTTGACGGCCTCGACGCCGATCTGGTCGGCGAGCGGCGGCGGGACCAGGGACACTCCCGCGGCCCCGTTGAGGAAGGGCCGGGCGTTGGTTATCACGATGTTCGCGATGATCGAGATCACCAGCAGCGCGATCGCCTGGTAGTCGCCACGCAGCTTGCGAAGGACGACGAGGCCGATCGGGATCGCCACCACGCCGCCCGCGATCGCGCCCGCGATCCAGGGGAGGGGGAAGGGGAGCTGAAGCCCGAGCACGTATTGCTGGAAGCCGCCGTTCGCCGACTGGGGAGGCAGCGACAGCACCGCCGCGGTGTAGGCGCCCGCGGCCTGGAAGAGGATGAAGCCGAAGTTGACGAGGCCGGAGACGCCGAACTGCATGTTGAGCGCGATGCAGGCGATGATGTCGACCGCCGCGTAGACCAGCAGCGTGGTGATGTAGAAGGTCATCCCGCCGCCGCCATCGCGCCGAACTTGGCGAGCAGCCCCTGCGGCCGCAGCACCATCACGACCACCAAGACGCTGAACGCGACGACCGCCTTGTACTCCGGGGAGATGACCGCGGCGCTGAGCTCGGTCAGCTCGCCGATGATCACCGCGCCCAGCATCGCGCCGTAAGGCTGGCCGGCTCCGCCCAGGACCGCCGCCGCAAGGATGGTGATCAGGAAGCCCGAGCCGTTGGCGACCGCGAAGGAGTCGGAGTTCATCGCCGCGATCGTTCCCGCCATCCCGCAAAGGGCGCCGGTGATCAGCCACACCGCGTCGATCACCCGGCCGGTAGGTATGCCGCAGTTGCGGGCGAGGGTCGCGTTGGCGGCGGTCGCCCGCATCGCCTTGCCCAGCCGCGTGTAGCGGAGGAGGGCATGGATGGCAAGCATCAGGACGACCGCCACGCCGATCAAGAGGAGCTGCTCGGTGGTGAGGATGATCCCCGCCAGATGCACCGTGGAACCAGGGTTCTGATGGTAGGACACGTTGTCGGAGCCGACGAAGGCGAGCAGGAGGTTGGAGGTCATGATCCCGATCGCGAGGGACACGATCACCATCCCGATCAGCGGCGTGCCCTTGCGCTGGAAGGGTGCGTATATGAAGCGGTTCAGGAGGAAGGAGAAGATGGCGCCGGTGGCCGCTCCGACGAGAAGTGCGATCCAGATGCTGACGCCGGCGTGGTTGAGGAAATAGGCGGCGAAGGCGCTCGTGATCATGATGTCGCCATAGGCGAGGTTGATCAGGTTGGTGATGCCGAACTGCATGGTGAACCCGACCGCCCCGACGGCGATCACCGCAAGGCTGACAAGGCCGAATCCAAATGCCGCCGCGTAAAGGGACACCGACGCTTCGAGTCTGCTCTTCAGCCGGCTGGGTTGGCGACGACGGCTGGCGGAATCACGCTCCCGCCAGCTTGATGATCTGGTTGATCTGGTCCTGGCTCAGCTGGCCGGCCACGACCTCGTTTCCCTGGGCGTCGTAGTTGGCGATGATGTAGCCGCCCTGGGAGTTGTTGTACTGGTTGAAGAAGGTCGCTCCGCCGGCGCCGTTGAAGCGGACGGCCTTGCCGCTCTTCAGCGCCGCGATCCCGTCGGAGTACTTGTTGACCTCGGTTGCGCCGCTGCCGCCGTTGCCGACCTTGATGATCCAGGGATTGAAGACCGTGTGGTCGGTGCTCTTGGCCGAGGTCGCCGCCAGCGCCGTCATGATCACGCCGTCGTAGAGGTGGATCGTCGAGGCCCGCGTGACGTACTTGGGCGCGTTGGCGAAGTCGCCGGCTGACGCGAGCAGGTTGGTCTTGAACTCGTCGTAGCCGGGGCCCTTGAAGTCGGTCGGAGTGTCGTTCGCCTGGTAGTACTTGACCAGGTCGGGGACGCCGATCGCGTCCGACACCGCCTTGAACCAGACCGGGTCGATCGTCGCCGAGGAGCCGATGACGGGGATCATGCCGCCGTTCAGCTGCTTCAGCTCGGAGAGGTAGGTGGCGTCGGTCGAGCCCAGCGCCTCGGTGAGGATGACGTCGGGATGGGTGTTGATGAGGGCCTGGACCTCGGTCCGGTAGGAGGGCTGGCCGAGCGCGATCGCCTGGTTGATGACCATCTGCCCGCCCAGCTTCTGGATCGCCGTCGTGGCGGGCCCGACGAAGGTCTGGGAGCCGATGTCGTTCCCGAAGACGAGCGCGATCTTCTTGTAGTTGTCCTTGAAGTAGGCGATCCCGACCATCCCGTAGGCGTCATAGGCGTCGGGCGGGACGAGCCGGTGGAAGTACTTGAAGTTGCTCTTGTCGAACTCCGACTGGCCGGTCTGGCAGAAGGCGGGGATGTGGCTCTGCTCGAGGATCGGCATGACACTGGCCGCCTCGTCCGAGGTGCAGCCGATCACCATGAAGAGGTTCGTGTTGCCGGCGATCATCGCCCGGACGGCGGGGACCGCGTCGGCGGGGTCGCCGCGGGTGTCGAACTGCTTGCAGCTCAGGGTCCGGCCGTTCACGCCGCCGGAGGCGTTGATCGCCCGGACGGCAGGTAGGCAGGCGGCGAAGTAGGCGGGTCCGAGGGCCGCGTCGGCGCCCGTGAAGGGGGCGAGGATGCCGACGATCATCGGGCCCGTACCGCCGGACGGGGCCGGCGCGGTCGAGGTGCCGCAGCCCGCCGCCGCGAGGATGGCCGCGATAGCGAGGGCCGGCGCTCGCCCGAGTCCCGAACGAAGAGCCGAAAGGAATCGATCCATCTGGTTCACTTCCTCCACGGGCCGAGCTGGCGCCCGGATTGTCGACAATTCTATCCACAATCCAGTCGACGTGTTCAAATAGGCAGGTGACGACGCTCGGCTTCAAGCCGTCGCCGGTGGGCAGCGCGCAGGCTCCGACTGACGGCAGCCTGGTGGCCTACCGATCGCTCCGCGAGGCGATCGTCGACGGCCGCTTCCACCCCAATGAGCGGCTGGTCGAGGCTGACCTGGCCAAGCTGCTCGGCGCCGGCCGGACGACCGTCCGCGCCGCCCTGGTCCGGCTCGAGCAGGAAGGCCTCGTGGAGCGGGAGCCCAATCGGGGTGCGCGGGTGCGCCGGGTCTCCGACCGGGAGGCGCTGGAGATCGAGGAGGTGCGCGTCTCCCTCGAACAGCTGATGGCGAGACACGCCGCGCTCAACCTGACGCCGGAAGCCCTTGCCGATCTGCGTGCCATCCTCCAGGAGATGACCGTGCACGTCGAGTCGGGTGACCCGGTCGGCTACTCGGAGCTCAACGCGCGCTTCCACAGCCGGATCTGGACGCTCGCCGACCTCGGCGTCGCCGAGCGGATGCTGGTCAACCTCAAGTCGCAGAGCATCCGCTTCCAGTTCCGGACCATCCTCCAGCCCGGCCGGCCCGAGCGCTCGCTCCGTGAGCACGCCCGGATCGTCGAGGCTCTAGCCTCTCGGGACGCGGACGCGAGCGAGACCGCGATGCGCGACCACCTGAGCCAGGTGGTCGCGACCCTGAAATCAGCGATCGCCCGCCAAGCTACGCCCTAGTTCACCGATAGCTGCCCGAGACAGCAAGGCTTGCCTCCCCACGCGTGGGGAGG